>CAMDPK010000078.1 GCA_945904015.1 Candidatus Kuenenia stuttgartensis
ATCCATCCCGATCCACAACGCGCCGACGCTCAGACGCGACAACACGCCCTCCACCTCGACATTCTTGACCAACACGCCGCGATACGCTCTCTTAGACATGGGGATGACCTCCTGCGAGTCTCATGGGTTTTCCAAAACTCTCTGCCTCACCTTCGAGGCATCCCCATCTTTTTCCCCTCCCGCCTCCTCAAGGGGGAGCCACGCCTCTTTTCGTCCTATCGCCAACTCCGCGTGACGAGCCTTCTCATTCAGAGTACGAACAGTGTTGAAATATTCGATGCCACATTCTGGAAGGCTCGTCACGCGGAGCGGTGACGGCTACGTTCGCACACTTCACGCCGGCACCGGCAGCCCAGCCTGTTTGAGGAACAGCTTCATGTCTTCCCAGACGTCTTTCTTCGCGGCCGGGTTGCGCAGCAAATACGACGGGTGATAGGTGCAGAACACGGTCGCTCGGCCGTGTTGGAAGGTGCGGCCGCGAAGTCGGCCGATACTTTCCTCGGTGCCCATCAAGTTTTGAGCGGCGGTTGCGCCCCAGCAGACGATGAAGTCGGGGTCGATGATGGCGATTTGCCCGTCGAGGTACTCGCGGCAGTTCGCGGCTTCTTCAGGCAGCGGTTTGCGGTTGCCGGGTGGCCGGCAGCGCAGGATGTTGCAGATGTAGATGTCCTCGCGCTTCAGTCCGCAAGCAGTGATGATCTTGTTGAGCAACTGACCGGCCGCGCCGACAAACGGCTCACCTTGGGCATCTTCATCTGCTCCGGGAGCTTCGCCGATGAACAGAAACCGAGCCTCCGGATTGCCGACGCCAAAGACCGTTTGTGTCCGCGCACTCGCCAATTCTTGGCAGCGTGTGCAAGCCGCGACTCGCTGCCGCAATTGATTCAGCCGCCACTCGCGGTCGTCGCGCGACCCGGCCGCATGCGGACTGGGCGGCAACGGTTCGGACACGACGGGCAGAGCGTGAGTCGTCGAAGCCGCCGGAGCGGTCGTCGGTCGCGAAGTGGTTCGAGACGCTGGCGGTGAAGTCGTGCGTGAGAACGAATTGCTGCTGGGCGGAGTTCGCGTCGTGGCCGGCTTCGCCGAAGCGGACGCGGGGCTGGCCGCAGAGCGTTTGCGTGGCGGCATAGGGAGGTGACTCAAGCCTGCGCGCCGCCAGCCTTCCAACTCTTGCCGCAGCGCGCGGTCGATCGCGAATGAGGAATCTTCGGCCATCGGAAATCTCAGACCGGATCAAAAAGATTGACAAGCACAAAAGTCGGCGAGCGGAGGTCAAGCACTCTCCGCTCGCCGATGCGTTGCAAGAATCGTCTCGTTTACTCGACGATTTCAATCAGCTCCAAGTCGAAGATCAAAACGGCATGCGGACCAATCGTGGGGGGCGAACCACGTTCTCCGTAGGCCAGCTCGGATGGCAGGTAAACCGTCCACTTGTCGCCCGGCTTCATCTTCACGAGCGATTCTTTGAAGCCTTTGATGACTCCGTTGAGCGGGAACTCGGCGGGCTTGTCGCGCTTGGTGGGTGCGTCGCCCATGTAAGAACCGTCGAAGACTTTCCCGTCGGTCAACTTGCCTTTGTAGTGGACCTTCACCGTGTCCGTTGGTTTCGGAAAGGCTCCCTTGCCAGACGCCAGCACCTTGTACTGCACACCACTCGTCAACGTCTTGATGCCCTCTTTCTCCTTGTTGGCGGCGAGGAAATCCTCACCCACCTTCACCATCGCGCTCCGCTGCAACGGCGCGTAGGCTTCGAATGCCTTTTTGATTTCCTCGTCGGTGAACTCGGGATCCTTCCCTTGCATCGCGTCTTCAAACCCTTTGATGACCCGTTTTGGATCGAGGTCAAAGCCACTCCGCTTCATACGCCCGATCTGCATTCCCCCCGCATAGCTGATCACATCAAGGAGTTCTTTCTTGTTGACCAGTTTCTTGCCCAGTGCATTCGGGTCGGCTTCCAATTCCAGTCCCGTATCATCCGTCGCCTTCTTGGCCTTTGGTTGAGCCTTAGTTTTCGGTTTATCGTCGTCCTGAGCAATCGCGAAACCCACCACGGCCACCAAACTCAGCATCACCAACCACTGCCGCATGATCGCACCTTTTCTGTTTCAGTTGAGGGAAAAATCGAAACGGTGGAAGTCTAACAGCCGGAGAGGACATCACCCAACCCTTCGGATGTCCTCGCGAGCGAGCGGTTTTAATATTTTCTCGCCGGGAAATTCCTGGCGACGAATTCCAATCGAATGAACTCCCGATCCAAAGTCGACCTGCGGGTGATGATTCGGCGTCCTCGGAATTCCACTCGGAATTCGAACATCGCCTGAATTCGCCCAATGATCCAAGGTCTGTAGCCTGGAGATCATTCCCTGCTCCAGATATAGACTTCCATTGTGACTATTCCCGTTCATCTGACGACGGAGACGATCATGCGCTGGCAATGCACTCGGCGGACGGTTTTTGTGGTCTTGATTCTGCTCATGAGTGGCTCGCTAACGGAAGCCGCGGAACGAGCGTTGTGGACAACCTCCAAAGTGATTGGCTCGGCCGAGCCACCTGATCCGTATCGGTTGGAGTTGGCGTATCCGAAGCTCAAGTTGTTCGAGCCATTGTCAGCGGCGTTGATCCCAGGTTCGAAGCGGCTGCTGGTGGCCGAGCGACCGGGGAAGGTCTGGGTGCTCGATGCGTCGAGCAAGGAACCGCAGCCGCAATTGGTCGTCGATTTGAAGCGAACGGTTTACGGCATCGTCGCGCATCCGCAGTTCGAGAAGAACGGATTCGTCTTCGTCACGAGCGTGGCCGATCCCATGAACTCTTCTGCGAACGGCAGCCGATTGACACGGATCACTGTCTCGCGCGGCGAGACGCTCACGGCAGATGCAGCGAGTGAAAAACTGATCCTCGAATGGCCCTCCGGCGGCCACAACGGCGGATGCGTGCGGTTCGGATTGGACGGAATGCTGTATCTCGTGACGGGCGACGGCAGCGGCATCGCGGACTCACTTCAGACCGGACAAGACCTGAGCGACTTGCTCGGCGCGATTCTGCGATTGGATGTCGACCATCCTTCCAGCGATCAGGCCTACGGCATCCCGAAGGACAATCCGTTCGTCGGCGATGCGAAAGCTCGCGGCGAAATTTGGTCGTTTGGGCATCGGCAAGTGTGGAAGTTTTCCTTCGACGCGCCGACCGGTCAGATGTGGGGCGGCGAAGTCGGACAAGACTTGTGGGAGATGGTCTACCTCATCCAGCGCGGCGGCAACTATGGCTGGAGTGTTCGCGAAGGGGCACATCCTTTCCGACCGGAGCGACCGAAAGGTCCGGCTGAGTTCGTCGCGCCGATCGTGGAACATCCGCATTCGGATTTTCGTTCGATCACCGGCGGTTGGGTCTATCGCGGCAAGCGCTTGCCGGAACTCGTTGGAGCGTACATCTACGGCGACTACGACACCGGCAAGGTCTGGATGCTGCGCTACGACGCCAAAGCCAAGAGGGTCACCGAACATCGCGAACTGTGCGACACGCAGGTCCGCATTGTCGAAATCATTACCGACGTGGATGGCGAGATTTTGTTCGTGGACTTTGCCGGCGGCGGACTGCATCGGCTCGTTCCGGTTCCGCCGACCACTCAGCCGAAGCCCCCGTTTCCGCGAAAGCTCAGCGAGACCGGGCTGTTCGCGAACGTCAAAAATTACAAGCCCGCGTCCGGAGTGATCCCGTATGACGTGGTCGCTCCGCTGTGGTCCGACGGCGCGATCAAAGATCGGTTCATGGCCGTGCCCGGCGATCACAAGATCGAGTTCGATGCGGTGACGTATCCTGCGGAAGCTCCGGGCAACATGCCCGGTTGGCGATTCCCCGATGGGACGGTGTTCGTGAAGACGTTCTCGCTCGAAACCGAAACGGGCAATCCGAAAAGCGTGCGGCGATTGGAGACTCGGCTGCTGCACCACATCAAGATGCCCGGCAACGACGACGAGTACGGTGCTCAAGTTTGGAACGGCTACACCTACGTCTGGAACGATGAGCAAACCGACGCCGAGTTGTTGGACGCGAAGGGCTTGGACCGTGTTTTCAAGATCAAGGACAAGTTGGCACCGAACGGTGTCCGTGAGCAGAAGTGGCACTTCCCCAGCCGAGCGGAATGCGCGCTGTGCCATACGATGGCGGCAAAGTATGTGCTCGGCGCGACGACCGAACAGTTGAATCGCAACTTTGATTTTGGCGACGGCAAGCCGAAGAACCAGTTGAAGCACTTCGACGAACTCGGCTACTTCACGAAGCCGATGCCCTCGAACGCGAAGGGACTGGGGAAGGTGCTCGTCGATTACCACGACTCGAAACAAACGCTTGATGCCCGCGCGAGGTCGTACTTGCATGCAAACTGCTCGCACTGCCACCGCAAGTGGGGTGGCGGAAATGCGGAGTTCATTCTGCTGGCATCACTGCCGCTCGCGGAAACCGGCACTGTCGGCGTGCGTCCGGGGCAAGGCTTGTTCGAACTGACCGATCCCAAAGTCCTCGTCCCCGGCGATCCGGCTCGGTCGATGGTTTTGCATCGCATGAAAAAGATCGGCCTCGGTCGGATGCCGCATATTGCGTCGAATTCCGTCGATGCTGAGGCCGTCGAACTCATCGAACGCTGGATTCGCGAATTGCCGAAGTAGGGTGCGGTCGAGTCATCGAGACCCACCAGTGTCGATGGGTCTCGATGACTCGACTCATCCTACGGATCAAAATCACGCCTGATCCTTGAACGCGATTTGCAGTTCGATGTTTTCCTTCGGCAGCACCTTTCCACCGACTTCGATGTGCGGGTAGACGAAGAAATTCAGCGGTTGGCTAGCGGACTTCGGGACCAGCGAGATGTCTCGCCCGACTGTGAACGTCACCCGATCCGGTGTCAGGCCACCGAAGTAGTAGTCTTTCATCAGCGGGTTCTTGTCGGCTTCCGAGATATCGACCGGCACCCAGCCGCGCTCGTCCGCGTAGAACCATGCCCAGCAGTGATAGCCGGCAATCGGTCCTTCGGGCTTGTCGGTCGGGATCGAGAAGCCGATCTCGAACCGCGCGGGCAGTCCCTGTGACCGAGCCAGTGAGATGAACAAGCTGTGGAAATCGGTGCAATTGCCGTAGCGGCTGTCGCAGACCCAATTCGTGTCGCCGCGTCCCCAACCGGTGCCGTCTTTTTTGTACGCGACGTGATTGTCGACGATGTCGTAAAGTTGCCGCGCGCAGGCGAACTTGTCCTGCATCAACTCGATCATGTCGAGCAGTTTGAGCGACTTGCCAGTCGTCGGGACCATCGTGTCCGCGCGCAAGAAAAACCGACGCCTGGCGTCGTCCAATTGTTCAGCGGCTGGATCAACAGGCCGTGACAGCCCGCGCTGCACTTCGCGGCGAGTGATTTCGTACGGGATATCGACGCTGAACTCGCCGCTCTCTGGGATCTTGGTCTCGAAGAAGAGGATGCGATTCCCAAATTGCTCGTCTGCATTTTCGGAGATCTCGCCGGGAGCGATCACGTCCAACCGTTTGACGCTTTGCTCATCGCTGGAGGCCGCCGACGGCAGCCAGACACGGACGACAGAGTCCGCAGCATCCTCGGCGGGCTTCAGGTCTTTGACTTTGAAGCGGTAATGAAACGTGAAGCTCCGCGACTTGAGCGGCGATGCGGAGTCCGCCGTCTCGTCATTCTTCGAGATCGTCGCCGCCGATTCCTCGTTGGCCGCAGTCACCGCGGGACCGGCGGTGGGAAATTTCATCGGCGGCTCCGCAGAACCTCCACAACCCAAAACAAAACCGGTGCAGACCAAACTGGTCGCCAAAGAGGATGTCTTCATGAGGTCAGCATCTCCAGATTCCTTGTGTTGAAGTTCAAAGTGGCCCCTTTGGCCGACGCGGCGGAAGTCTAACGGCACGAATTTGAACCTTGCCATGAACACGACCAACGAACCGAACGCACGATCATTTCCTTTTCGTCGATCCACTCGAACGTGCCCAACAGACAGGTGAAAAAGCGTGGGATAGGCTTCCAGCCTGTCGCTTTCTCCGGAAATTCACAGGCTGGAAGCCTATGCCACGAAGCCTCTGCCACGGAGTTCTTCAACAGGCTCCCAACCCCCGTCAGGCGATCTCAAACGGAAACGGAATGACCTGTCGGACGGAATCGTGTCCGAGGCTGAGCATCAGCAGCCGGTCGAATCCCAACGCGACGCCGGAACATGACGGCAAGCCGCTTTCCATCGCGGCCAGCAAGCGGACGGGTTCCGGGATGTGCCTCTCGCTGGCACTCGCGTCGTGCCGGATGCGAGCACGCAACGCGGCGGCGTCCGTGAGCTCGTGGTAGCCGTTGCAGAGTTCAATGCTGTGAACGTACAGCTCGAAGCGTTCCGCGACAGCGGTCTGTCCCTCACCTCGCACGCGAGCCAGTGCGGCTTGCGAAGCGGGATAGTCGAAGACGAATGTCGGCCGATCGTGACCGAGGTGCGGCTCGACACGCTCCGCCAGCAAAAGATTCAGCCAGCCATCGCGATCCTCCGGCAGCAGGCTTTCGGGAGCACTGACTCCCAGTCGCCGAGCCAGCGCCACGATCTCGTGAGTTGGCCGCGAGAGAACTTTTGAACCGGCATGACGCTCGAATGCTTGGTCGTAGGTCAGGCGTTCAAAGTGGGGAGTGGGGAGTGGGGAGTGGGGAGTGGTTGCGAGCCGCTCGACTTCACTCGTGAATGCCGTGACGAACTTCTCGACGAAGTCCATTTGCTCGTAGTGTGTGTCGCCGACGCGATACCACTCCAGCATCGTGAACTCGGGGTTGTGCAGCCGGCCGAGTTCTCCGTGCCGAAAGACTTTTCCGAGCTGATAGATCGACTCCGATCCAGCCGCCAGCAGCCGCTTCATTGCGAATTCGGGAGACGTTTGCAGGAACAGCCGCTCGCTCGCCGACCACGGCACGACGAACGGTTCGATGTTGGGATCGATCACACGTTCGTGCGAGAGGATCGGCGTATCGACTTCCCAGTAACCCGACTCATCAAAGAATTGACGAGTGAACGCCAGCAGCTTGGCGCGAAGTCGCAGAACGTCGAGTGTCGCGGAGGGGCGGAAGTCATCGGGCACGGCGTGAATCCGATCTCATTCAAGATACGAGCGTGCTCGATCTGAAATATCCTTGCGGCACCAGCCACCTTGCCAGCGGATGCACTTCACGGCTTGGTAGGCATTGAGCTTGGCCTCGGCGAAGTCGCTGCCCAGCGCGGTCACGCCGAGCACTCGGCCGCCGTCGGCGACGATGTCATCCCCCCTGCGAGCGGTCCCGGCGTGAAAGACTTTCGCATCGACCAACTCGGCCGCCTCGTCCAGTCCACGGATCGGAGCACCCTTCTTCGGGGACGCCGGATATCCATCGGCAGCCATCACGACGCACACGGCGGGACGCGGATCCCATTCGGCCGGACCGAAGTCGGACAGCTTGCCGTCGGCTGCGGCTTTCAGAAGCAGGCCCAGGTCGGACTTCAATCGCATCAGCACCGGCTGAGTTTCGGGATCGCCGAAACGGACGTTGAACTCCAGCACTTTCGGGCCTTGATTCGTCACCATGATGCCGGCGTAGAGACAGCCTTTGAACGGCCGCTCTTCGACGTTCATGAAGTGGACCGTCGGGACCAGCACCTTCTCGACGATCTCGTCCATCAGCTTGTCGGTGATCAGCGGGGTCGGGCAGTACGCTCCCATGCCGCCGGTGTTCGGGCCGGTGTCGCCGTCGTAGGCTCGCTTGTGGTCCTGACAGGCTTCGAGCGTCAGGATCGTGTTGCCGTCGACGATCGCGAGGATGCTGGCCTCGTGTCCGTGCAGACATTCCTCGATCACGATTTTGTTGCCCGATTCTCCGAACGCTTGTTCGAGCATGATTTGCTTGACCGCGTCGAGAGCCTCCTGCCGGTTCGAGCAAACGAAGACTCCCTTTCCCGACGCGAGGCCGTCCGCCTTCACGACCAGCGGAGTTTCCTCGCGGTCTTCCAGAAACGTGACCGCATCTTGATGCCGCGAGAACGAATGGAACTCCGCGGTCGGCACGTTCGCCTTCCGCATCAACTCCTTCGAGAAAATCTTGCTTCCTTCCAACTCGGCCGCTTTTTTCGTAGGACCGAAGATCCGCAGATTCGCTGCTTGAAACGCATCGACGACACCCGCGACCAGCGAGGCTTCCGGGCCGACGACGGTCAGGTCGATCCGCTCGGACTTGGCGAACTGCACCAACCGCTCGACGTCGGTCGAGCCGATGTCGACGTTCGTCGCCTCCAGCGCCGTGCCGGCATTTCCCGGAGCACAATAAACTCGCTCAACCGACGGCGAGTTCTTCAGCTTCCAACACAACGCGTGCTCTCGGCCCCCTTGGCCGATGACCAGAACTTTCATCACGAAACTCCCCAACCACGAAACGGTGAAGCGGCGAATGATAGCGGCCGAAAACGAAGCAACCGAGTCTGCGAGAGGTCGCAAACTCGGTTGTCGAGGCATCTGGGTGGCACAGCTTGCTTCAAGCTGTGTGCCGAAAGCATTGGAAATGGAGGGTTGACGCGATGACCAGAACGAGCATCGTTTTGCTCAGTGAAAGTTTTTCCTGGGTTTCCGATGCTGCGCACACAGCTTGAAGCAAGCTGTGCCACCCCTCGGCGTTGAAGCCTCCCGTTCGATTCATCGAACGGTGTATCGAACGGTGGGGCGACCGCTGAGCGGATCGGTCGACACCGTCGGTGTCATCTTGAACCTCGCCGCTTCGAGCATTCGCTGGGCCTTGGCGGCGGCAGGGCTGTCCGGAAACTCTTCGGCGAGTGCTCGCAGAATTTGCTGAGCACTCAGCAGTTTTTGAGCGGCGTGCAAATTGGAGATTTGCTTCTCCAGCGAGAAGATCGTTTCCTCCAGCGTTTGCTCGTTGACCAGTTCGGCCTTGGCTTTGGTCAACTCGGCGAGTTTCTCGCGCAGCGTCGTCAGCTTGGCCTTTTGTTCGTCCGAGAGATCGGCATCGGCGAGCGACTCGATCCCATCCGGCGGCTCGGCCTTCGAGTTGATCGAGGCTGTGCGCTGCTTCACCGGGACGGGTTCGACGTGAAATTCTTCTTCTAAATCTAAATTCGTAGATGGCGGATTGAACTGCGTGCGAATCGGTGAGTTTTGAGCCAGCACGGGCGGTTCGATATCCAATTCCAAGTTCTCTCGAACTGGCTTCGCTGTGCGAGCAGCGGCAGGCGGGTTGGATTCGGCGAGTGCTTCGTCGGCAAACGGATTCTCTTCAGTCTGACGAGTACGACTGGGCGATTGCACCGACGCATCGAGCTCGTCCAGTTCAGATAAGACAGACAATCTCTGCTCGCCCGCAGCCGCGACGATGTTGGAATCCGGTTCCCTGCCCACGGTTTCAAAATCGACGAACCTCGTCGTCTGGAAGTCGGAGCTTCGCCACCAGCGAACAACGCCGAGAACTCCGGGGACCGTGACGACTCCCAAACAGAAGACACACAACATCTGGAGCAAATGCTTTTTCATCTCAACCTCCGTGCGAGAAATAGTTCCCTTCGCGGTTCGGTGGCGTGTGACCTCGATGGCACAACAGGCTCATCGGCACGAGCGCGAACATCAAACAATCAGCCAGCGGTGGTGAGTCTGTGCCTGGAATTCCGAACCGTCAAGAGAAACTTTGCGTGTGGAAGTCTCGATGACCTTCAACTGGCTCACCCGCTGTTGGCCATCGTTCTGCCAACCAGATTTGGCAGAACGATGGGGGCAGAACAATCTTGGTCGACAGGCGACGGTCTCCGTAGTACGTTGTGCCCGCGTTTTGGCTGGGACTGTCTCCCCGATGAGAAGGCTGCCGCGATGTTGAGATTGCTGGGTTCTCAACGGCGATTGTGCGACGGAATGACTCGTCGTGATTTGCTGCACATCGGCGGGCTGGGGTTGTACGGATTGACGACCGAGCGAGCCGCGTCGCTGGCAGCGGAATCACTCGCGACCGGCGGCGAACTGCGTGGCTTCGGAAAAGCGAAACGCTGCATCATGCTGTTCCTGTTCGGAGCCGCTTCGCAGCACGAGACGTTCGATCCAAAAAACGATGCTCCGGCCGAGATTCAAGGGGAGTTGAAGGGCATCCCGTCCGCACTCTCCGGCGTGCCGATTTGCGAAGGATTGCCGCTGACGTCGAAGATCACCGACCGGCTGACGATCGTGCGGTCGATGACGCATCCGTTTCCGCTGCACTGCGTCGCGTACGCCTTGAGTGGCATGCCGACCTACACGACCGACATCGAGACCAAGCCGCGCGATCCGGTTCACTGGCCCTATTTCGGTTCGATCGCGGATTACTTCTGGTCGCAGTCCGCGCCGAAATCGACAGGCAGCGAATGGACTCCGCGACATGTCGGCTTGCCGTGGGTTTTCAATTCGCAGGTCGACGATCTGGGAGTCCTCGCCGGGCCGTATGCCGCGTTTCTAGGGCAGCGGTTCGATCCGGTGTGGGCGAAGTTCGAAGGCAAGTCGCTGCGGATCGCTCCGAAGGTCCGGCACGAGCAGCCGAAAGAATATTCCGACCCGTACGCGGCGGTTGATCCCGATTGCCGCTTCGTCTTCGACGGAGCCGGCCGGTTCGCCGAGAACGTGTCGCTCGATCGCTTCAATCTGCGCCGTGAATTGCTCTCGCAATTTGATGCCGCTCGGCTGACTGCCGACACGCTGGCCGAGCGATCGTATTCGTCCAATCAAGGCCGCGCGTTGTCGCTGCTGACGTCGGCCAAAACTCGCGAGGCACTCGACGTCAGCCGCGAAGCTCCGGCGTTGCGCGAGCGATACGGTCACACGCTGTTTGGTCAGTCGTGCCTCGCCGCTCGGCGGTTGGTCGAGTCGGGGACGCAGTTCGTCTCGGTCTTCTGGGACGCCTACGGCACCTACTTCAGCGGAGCGTGGGACACTCACCAAAACCACTACCCGCGCATGAAGCAGTACTTGTTGCCCGGTTTCGACGCGGCGTTCTCCGCGCTGATTCTCGACCTGGAGCAACGCGGGCTGCTAGACGACACGCTGGTCCTCTGCATGAGCGAGCATGGCCGCACGCCGCAGATTGACTCGAAGCCGGTCGGAGCCGCTCGGCATCATTGGTCGCAGGTGTACTCAATGGCCCTCGCTGGCGGAGGCACGCATCGCGGAGCGGTCGTCGGCCACAGCGACCGCATCGGCGGAACCGTCGCCGACACGCCGATCTCTCCGAAGGACATCCACGCGACGACGTTTCACTTGCTCGGCCTGGACCCGCACGCCGTCGTCCACGACCAACAAAACCGCCCGTACCCGATCGCCGGCGACGGCCAAGTGAGACACGAATTGATCGCGTAGAAGGATCACACCGCATGGACCTGCACGACGCTCCGCTGGCCAACGAATTCTTCGAGCATGTTGCCGTCACGCCCGCGACCGTCGTGGCGTTTCTGGAAGGACCGGCCGCGGCTGCCGACGGAGCCGTCTACTTCAGCGACATCCTCAACAACCGGATCATGAAGTTCGATCCGCGCAAGAAGGAGCGATCGGTCTGGCGGGCACCCAGCGGCCGGACGAACGGTTTGTTGTTCGACGCTCAAGGCCGGCTGTTGGCGTGCGAGGGGAACGAGTTCGGCCCCAACGACGGCAACCGCCGAATCACTCGCACCGACATGAGCACCGGCAAAGTCGAAGTGCTCACCGAACGCTTCGAGGGCAAGCGGTACAACTCGCCGAACGACATCGCAGCTCGCACGAACGGGCAAATGTTTTTCACCGATCCGTGCTACGACGATCGCACGACGATGGAGTTCGACCACGACTCGGTTTTCCGAATCGACACCGACGGTTCGGTGCATCGCATCCTGACTCAGCCGGCGATTCAGCGGCCCAACGGTATTCACCTCAGTCCCGACGAGCAGACGCTGTACCTCGTCGATAGCTGTCCGATCGTCGGCGGCAACCGCAAAATCTGGGCGTTCGATTTGTCCGAAGCCGGCGCGCCGAGCAACCAGCGTGTCGTGTTCGACTTCGCTCCCGGCCGAGGCGGCGACGGCATGACGGTCGATCAGAAGGGCAACCTCTACATCGCCGGCGGCATCTCCCGACAGCGCGGCCCGCACGAATCGACCGACGTGCCCCCTGCGATTTGGATCATTGGACCCGACGGAAACCTGCTCGGTCGACTGCCGATCCCAGAGGACGTCATCACGAACGTGACCTTCGGCGGCGACGATCTTCGCACGCTCTACGTCACCGCTGGCAAGACGCTGTATCAGTCACGGACTACCATTCCCGGCTGGGCCGTGCATCGCCAGACATGATTTGGAGTGCGGAGTGTCAGCACCGCTTTGGAGCGCAACGAAAGGAGTCGCCGACGTGGAAAAGGAACTCGACGAATTCGTGTTGGAGCAACAAGCGGTCGAGCAGCTTCGCAGCAGCCGCCGGCGCATCGACGAGCAGCTCTCGAAGGTCATCGTCGGGCAAGCCGCCGTGATCGAGCAGTTGCTCATCAGCCTGTTCGCCGGCGGGCATTGCCTGATTACGGGGGCTCCCGGACTGGCGAAGACACTGCTGGTGCGGTCGATCGCGCAGATCTTTCACCTGAAGTTTTCACGCATTCAATTCACCCCCGACTTGATGCCGGCCGACATCACGGGGACCGAGATTCTCGAACAATCCCCCGACGGACATCGTCGGATGCAGTTCGTCAAAGGACCGATCTTCGGCAACGTGATTCTGGCCGACGAAATCAACCGCACGCCGCCGAAGACTCAGGCCGCGTTGCTCGAAGCGATGCAGGAGCATCAAGTCACGGTCGCCGGTGTGCGGTACCCGCTGGAGGAACCGTTCTTCGTGCTCGCCACACAGAACCCGATCGAGATGGAAGGGACGTATCCGCTGCCGGAAGCGCAGCTTGACCGGTTTATGTTCAACGTGCTGATCGACTACTTGCCGGAAGACGACGAGGTCGCCGTCGTACAGCAAACGACCTCGCGACGCCCTGAACCGATCGAACCGCTCTTTACCGGCGACGACGTGCGCCGTTTTCACGAGGTCGTGAAGCGCGTCCCGATTGCCGAGGACGTCGTGCGATACGCGGTGCGATTGGCCGCCGCCAGCCGCCCCGGACAGACGAACTCGCCCGACTTCATCAACGAGTGGGTGAGCTGGGGCGCAGGCACGCGAGCCGCCCAATACATGGTGCTGGGAGCGAAAGCCCGTGCGCTGTTGCACGGCCGCAGCCACGCCTCCGTCGAAGACATTCGAGCGCTCGTCGCTCCAACGCTTCGTCACCGAGTTCTCGTCGGCTATCGCGCCGAAGCCGAAGGGATCTCGGTCGATCATGTCATTGGCCGGCTGTTAGAGACCGTCGTGCCACCCGGAACCTGACCGGCCGAGAGCCGACCGCCGTCAGCCGATCGCCGTGATACCGTTTTTGAGATCGTGCAGTTGACGGAACGAAAAACGGTATCACGGCGGTCGGCTGACGGTGGCCGGCCGGACAATCGAGCAGCGACTGGAGAGTGAACGTTGAAACTGGAAGCTCTGACCCCTGCCCGTTCACGAGCCTCGTACATCGACCCGGCGGCGTTGATGCGGATCAAGAATCTGGAACTCCGCGCGAAGCTGGTCGTCGATGGATTCCTCAGCGGCTTGCATCGCAGTCCGTATCACGGGTTCTCGGTTGAGTTCACCGAATACCGGCAATACAGCCCTGGCGATGATCTGCGGTTTCTCGATTGGCGGCTGTTCGCTCGGTCGGATCGCTTCTACCTCAAACGCTTCGAGGACGAGACGAACTTGCGTTGCTATCTGCTGGTCGATCTGAGCCGCTCGATGGGGTTTCACTCGACGCCGTTGGAATACGACAAGGCCGAGTATGCCAAGACGGTGGCCGCGACGATCGCGTACTTCTTGACGCTGCAACGGGACGCGGTTGGGCTGATCACATTCGATCAAGCGATCCGCGAGTACCTGCCGGCACGATACCGCACCGGACATTTGCATCGGCTGATGATCTGCCTGGAGCACGAATTGGCCGGCACCGCCACGGACCTCGGCTTGCCGCTGGAGCAGGTCGCGCGGACTGCCCGCAAGCGCGGCGTGGTCGTGCTGCTGTCGGACATGCTCGCACCGGTCGAGGTGCTGGAGACGAAGCTGGGCTACTTGCGATCGCAAGGGCACGAGGTTGTCGTGATCCGCATCCTCGATCCCTCCGAGGTGAGTTTCCAATTCCAAGACGAGTCGATGTTTTTCGATCTGGAATCAGGCCGCGAGTTGTACGTCGATCCGCACGCGGCCCGAGCCGGCTATCAAGAACGCTTCACCGATCACGCGAAGGCTCTCGCTCGCGTGTGCAGTGGATTGGGAGTCGATGTCTACGACCTGACCACCGATGGGCCGCTCGATTTGGCGTTGTTCGATTTGCTGAACTCGCGGATACGCCGCGGTCGGCAGGTTTCGCGACGTCGGCGAGTTTGACGCAAGGATCAGAAAGGCAGTGCAAAGTGACGAGTGCAGAGTGCAAAGTGCAAAATGAAAACGACAGGGAATACTGTCGGCACTTTGCACTTTGCACTCTGCACTCTGCACTTTGCACTTTCTGCTGGAGGCGTTGATGGGCATTCTGGTTCCCCTCTACCTGGCTGGTCTCACGGCGCTCTCGCTGCCGTTGATCCTGCATTTGGTGCGGCGGACGCCTCGTGGTCGGCAGGAATTCAGTTCGCTGATGTTTCTGTCGCCGACGCCACCCCGACTGACTCGTCGCAGCCGTCTCGACCAAATTTTGTTGCTGTTGTTGCGACTGGCGGCGCTGGCCCTCGTGACGCTCGCATTTTGCCGGCCATTTCTGCGTGAAGCGGCGTCACTGTCGTTTGCCGATCTCACCGGCAAGCGGCTGGCGATCTTGATCGACACAAGCGCCAGCATGAAACGGGGTGATGTTTGGCAGCAAGCAATCAAAGCGGCCGAGAAACAACTCGATGACTTGAACCCGCAGGACGATGTCGCGTTGTTCGCCTTCAGCGACCGCCTGCGAACGATCATCGACTTTCAGAAAGAGGGAGCCTCGCCGATCTCGGACAAGCCGCAGGTCGTTCGCAACCGGTTGAAAGCACTGCAACCGGATTGGGGTTCGACGGACCTCGGCACGGCGCTGGTGGCGGTGGCTGGCGAACTCGACACGGCCAGCGATGTGCGGCAGTCGCCGCTCGAACCGCAGATCGTCGTCATCAGCGATTTTCAAAGCGGCAGCCGGATCGAGGCACTGCAATCGTTCGAGTGGCCGGAGCGTGTGCCGGTGGTGACTCTGCGCGTCTCGCCGACGAACACGACCAACGCCCACGCGCAGGTGCTGCCTGCGGAAGAGGGGAATGAACTCGCCGACGTGCGTGTGCGAGTCGTCAACGCGGCGGACTCGCGCGGCGATCAGTTCACGGTTGAATGGTCCGAGTTCGTCGTTTCGCCTTCAGGCGGCAAAGCAACGAACCGCCTGAAGGAGGGACTACGAACGGACGTGTATGTCCCGCCGGGTCAAACGCGAATCATTCGCTTGCCGCGCGGCACTGACAATTTGCAGGCCGACTGCATCGTTTTGCGCGGCGACGATCACGACTTCGACAACACGTTTTTCGTTGTCCCGCCGCGCAAGTTGGAGGCGACGCTGTTGTATGCCGGTCGCGATGCGGCCGAAGATCCGGAAGGGCTTCAACTTTATCTGCGGCTGGCGGTGGCGAACGATCCGCTGCGACAAGTTGAGGTGCGGCCCCTGGACGCCACGAAGTCACTGACTGCTCCTGGTGATTCCATTCCAGAAATAATCGTGGTGTCGCAGGCGGTTTCCGAGGAGTTGCGAACCGCGCTGACAAAGTTCGTCGAGCAGGGGGGCGTGCTCTTGCTCGTTCCGGACGGCGACGAGGCTGCGACGTCGGTCTCCTTGTTCTTTGACGACGTGGAATTCACGCGCGCCGCGGCGGAAACCGTTGGGGCAGGGGAGTCTCGTCGCGAGAAATATCTGCTGTTGGGCGAGATCGACTTCACTCATCCACTGTTCGCGCCTTTTGCCGGTCCGCGCTACAGCGACTTCACGAAGATTCATTTTTGGAAGTATCGACCGGTGACGCTCAAGTCGCCGGCGACCACGCGGGTCGTCGCGCGGTTCGACAACGGCGATCCAGCGCTGCTCGAACGCAGCGTCGGCAAAGGTCGTGTTCTCGCGCTGACCAGCGGCTGGCAACCAGAGGACAGCCAGTTGGCGCTCTCCAGCAAATTCGTGCCGCTGGTGGGAGCGCTGCTCGATCTGGCCTGCGGCGGTACCGAGGTTGCCGAGAGCGTTGCGGTCGGTCAGCCGGTGCCGTTGTTTTCTTCCAGGCGAGCGGAGGACGTCAGTCCTCCGAGTGAATCGTCACAGAAGTCGAATGAGAATGTACTCGGAGGGTTAACACCCTCCGCTCGCCAGAGCAGTGGCCACATTGTGCAAACGCCCGATGGCCGAGAAGTCCGGCTCGCGGCTGACGTCTCGTCGTTCACCGAAACCGATCGTCCGGGCATCTACCGAGCGAAAGTCGACTCGACGGAAACTCGATTCGCGGTCAACCTGTCCGCCTCCGAGAGCCTCACCGCGCCGCTGGATTTGGAACAGCTCGAACAACGCGGAGTCCGCATCGGGACCGAACAGACTCGCACACAACGCATCGACCGAGTCCGACAGCAACGAGACACGGAACTCGAAAGCCGACAAAAAGTCTGGCGCTGGCTGATTGTCGTGGCATTGGGATTGCTCGTCATGGAAACATGGTGGGCGGGGCGGGCCGAGCGTAAGATCACTGCCTAGCGTTCGTGTCAGGCTGTGAAGCCTGACCCACACGAAATGAGGTCATCCGATGATTCAGGATCGACTGTGGCTGGAAGTGGAACGAGTGGCGGATCGCTATCACCGCCTGCGGTTTTGGCGTGTACTCGCCGTCGGTTGGATCATCTCCGCGGTGATCGTCTTGGTACTGAGTGCCGTCGGGGTTGTGACCTCGCGCGATCCCTCGGTGTTCTTGCCGGTTCTCGCCAGTGTGGCGACGGTGCTGGTGGTGCTCTGCGCTTGGGCAGTGCATGCCTCGAAGCCCGGCCCTGAGTGGGTCGCTCGGCAGATCGAGACTGAGTTCCCGGACCTCGGCAGTTGTTTGCTGGCTGCGATCGAGCAGCAACCGGCTCTCGCCGATGGACGATTCGGATTCCTGCAAGAGAGCGTCATTCGGCAAGCGCTGGTTCATGCGGCGTGTCATCCGTGGACTCAGGTCGTTCCGACTCGGCGACTCGCGTGGGCCGTGGCGATGCAGAGCGCGACGTTGGCGCTGTTTGTTCTGGCCCTGACGAACGCGCCGGTCGGAGTTGCTCACGCGTTGATCGCTTCGTCACCGGAGGGTGCTCAGCCAGTGGCGAATGCTTCAGAGTTCTCCGTCGAGGTCGAACCGGGGACGACGGAGATCGAAAAGGGAACCAGTCTGTTGGTGCTGGCTCGGATCACCGGACAAGTGCCCGCTGACGCGACGCTGGTCATGCAACTGGCCGCCGGTGAACCGACACAATTGGAGATGACACGCAGCCTCGAAGATCCAGTCTTCGGTGGTCGGATGCCGTCGGTCAGGGAATCGTTCGACTACCGCGTCGAACTTGGCGGGCAAACCACGCCAACGTTCCACATCACCGTCTTCGAGTACCCACGGCTCGAACGAGCCGACGCACGGTTGGTCTATCCGAGCTACACCGGCCTCGACGAGCGAGTGGTGCAAGACGTCCGCACGATCTCGGTCGTCGAGGGGACGCAGGTGACGTTGATCTGCAAACTGAACAAGCCCGTGAAGTCGGCCAGGTTCGTCGAACGTAGCCCTGTCGCTCCGCGACAGGAAAGCCGAACGTCTGCCGACGCTGTTCGCGAGAAGGACGTCGATGGCGAGTCCGGCATTCGTCTCGCGGAGCGAAACGGCTACTACGAAACGACGATCACCGCCACGAAATCTCGGCGTCTGAAACTGGAGCTGATCGACGAGGCCGACCGCCGCAACGTCGAGCAAGCCGACGTCTCGATCAACGTCGTGGCGAATCAGCCGCCGACACTCAAACTCGTCCAACCGGCAAAGGACATGGAGGTCTCTCCGCTGGAAGAACTCGACGTCAAAGCCACCGCGTGGGACGACTTCGGCGTCAAACGCATGGGACTCAGCTTCGCTCTCGCTGGCAAAACAGCAATCGACGTCGTTCTGGGCGAAAATGCCGCCGCAAAGCAGAAGCACGAATTGGCCAACGCGATCAAGTTTGAAGAACTCGAAGCGCAGCCGGATCAACTGCTGTCCTATTTCTTCTGGGCCGAAGACTTTGGACCTGACGGCAACCTGCGACGTACGTCGAGTGACATGTACTTCGCTGAGGTGCGGCACTTCGAGGAGATTTTCCGTCAGGGCCAACAGCCTCCTGGCGGCCAGCAACAACAGAAGCAGCAACAACAGCAGAACAGCCCGGCCGGGCAGCAAGCTCAGCAGTTGGCTCAGTCGCAGAAGGAAATCATCAACGCAACGTGGAAGCTGATTCGTCGCGAGACCGGTTCGCAGCCGACTCCGCCGTTCGCGGAAGACGTCGAGCAACTTGTCCAAGCCCAGAACGCCTTGCTGGAGAAATCGAAAGCCCTCGCCGAGAAAGTCAGCGACGAGCAATCGCAGGCACACGTCGAGGCGGTGATCCGCTCAATGTTGGAAGCGGTCAAACAGTTGATGGCGGCTCACGAGCAATCGTCCGCCGCCCCGCTGCAACCGGCGCTTGTTGCCGAGCAATCGGCGTATCAAGCGTTGCTCAAGCTGCGTGCTCGCGAGCATGAAGTCGTCCGCCAGCAACAGCAGCAACAAGCCAGCAGTTCGCAGAGCCAATCGCAGTCCCGCTCGGAGCAGCAACGGCAGCAGATGCAGCAGCTCGACTTGAAGAAGGAGGAGAACCGCTACGAATCACAGCGGCAAGCTCAGGCTCAGCAAGAGTCGCCGGAGGATCGCGAGACGAAGCAGGTGCTCAACCGGCTGCGCGAGTTGGCTCGGCGGCAGAATGACCTCAATGAGCGGCTGAAGGATTTGCAGTCGGCGTTGCAGGAGGCTCAGACCGCCGAACGCAAAGAAGAGATTCGGCAGCAACTCAAACGTCTTCAGGACGAGCAAAAGCAAGTGCTCCGCGACACCGACGAGTTGCAATCTCGCATGGAGTCCCCGGAAAACCAAGAACGCATGGCCGAGGAACGCCAGCAACTCGAACAGGCCCGCGACCAAGTCCAACGCGCGTCTGAGGCACTGGAGAAAGAACAAGTCACTCAGGCCGCCGCGTCGGGAACTCGCGCCGAAAAGGAGTTCGAGGAACTCCGCAACGAATTCCGCCGCCGAGCCTCAAACCGCTTCAACGAAGAGATGCGCGAGATGCGCGACGCAGCCCGCGAACTCGATCAAGATCAGAAGAAGCTCTCCGAGAAGCTCACCGAGGTCACGAAGCCCGATCCCTCCGCGAAGAAATCACTTCGCGAGGACAACCGCAGCGAAGAGGTCGTGAAAGGGCTGAACGAGCAAAAGGAAAAACTCTCGAACCTGACCGAACGCATGAAGCAAACGATCGAAGAGGCGGAGCAAACCGAACCGTTATTGACCGAGCGGCTGTACGACGCATCTCGCAACGTGCAGAACCAGAAGGTCGATCGCGCGTTGGAAGCTGCCGGCCGCTCGCTGCAACGTGGTCTGATCGAGGACGCCCAGAAGGTGGAACAGATCGCCGGCCGCGGCATCAATCAACTTCGCGAAGGAGTCGAGAAGGCCGCCGAAGCAGTGCTCGGCGATGAGGCTGAAGCTCTGCGGCGAGCACGCGAACAATTGAAAAATCTGTCGCAGGAGCTCAATCGCGAGGTCGCTCGCAATTCACCGGAGGAAGGGTCGCAGTTGCCGCGCGAGCGTTCGGATCAAGAGGGGGAGAAGGGGAGACAAGGGGAGGAGGGAAAGAGCGACGAGCGCACAGAGCAACAGCCGGGTGATCCGCAGAACAGTGAGCGTCAGCCGGGACAACAGCAGAACGGTCAACAGCCGAAACGTCTGCGGCCAAGCAAACAGCAACCTCAAGACGGGCAGCAACCGGGTCAGCCGCGAGACGGGCAACAACCCGGCGAACGACATCCGAACGAAGCTCAACCCGGCCAGCGTCCAGCGAATGGACAACAACCGGGCGAGCGTCAGCCCGGACAAGCGCAGGGCAATCAGCCTCAGCGCGGACAACAGCCGGGCCAGCAGCCCGGCGAGCGTCAACCGGGACAAGGTCAAAGCGGACAACCTCAGCCGGATCAGCAATCCGGACAACAAACAAAAACGGAGCCGACACCGCAAGGCGGTCAACCTCAGCCGGGCCAACCGCAAAATGGTCAACCCGGTCAGCGCGGTGCTCCGAGATTGGCGGACGGCAATCAACCCGGAGGTGCGAGGCAATCGGAAGGGGGTGCGAACCGCGAGTTCGCGCCGATCTCCGGCGAAGATTTCCTCAACTGGTCTGACCGCCTGCGTGACGTCGAGGAAATGGTGGACGATCCCGAACTGCGAGCCGAAGCCGCTCGCATCCGCGATGAAGCTCGCGCCATTCGAGCCGAGATGAAACGGCACTCGAAGGAACCGAATTGGAATCTCGTCCGAGTCAACGTGGCTCAACCGCTCGTTGAGTTGTCGAATCGCGTGTCGGACGAATTGCTGCGACGCACGTCCAAGCAAGCGATGGTGCCGCTCGACCGTGATCCGGTGCCGCCCAAGTATTCCGAGAAGACTCGCCGCTACTACGAACGCTTGGGGAGCGGCAAATGAGCGACGACGATAAACTGTTGCTCGCAGCGTCAACCACCTTGAGGATCCAGCCGTGGCTGTCAAGGAAAGTGCAAAATCGAAATCCAAGTCGGCGTTACGGGCCAAGAAAGAAAAGACGTGGTCCGTGACCGAGATCGTCGCCGCAGCGACGCAACTCCGTCCCAATGCCTTTTTGCGACTCCGAGAAAAACTGGACGAAGTCGAAGAGCAGCAATGGCGAAGTTCATTGGCGAAGATCACCAAGCGGACTCGTGCGAAGGGGATCGGCGATGAGCAGATCGACGAAATGGTCATGAGGCGTCGTCGCTGACACGATGTAACCGTCGGAGAACCAATCCATGACACCAGACATTCCGCACGAAATTGAAGAGCAACACGAAGGGGAGTGGCTCGTTTGGGATCTTGACGCGCGGCAGTTGGCTGGAGCCGCACCGGATTTGAACGAACTCGATGCGGAGGTTCGCGCGGTTCAGGATGCAGGGCATGAAGTTTATCTGCATTACGTTTTGCCGCGTGGCACGGTGCTCGCCGGAGGGTTGTTTTAGATGCGATTTCCGACGACGGTCCGCGAAGCCATTTACCGGCCGATTGTCATGTTGGATGTGGCGTCGCCGGCCGGTCGGTTCGTCAACGTGGACGTTCTCGTAGACACCGGTGCCGATGTATCGTTGCTCCCGAATTCGATGGCATCGAAACTGGGAATCCTGCTTCCCGCAATACCCGAATTCCCGATTGGATCCCCGATCGGTTCCACCACGACGTATCGCTTGGCGGAAGTCTGTTTGGAATTGCGACGTCCGCCTGAAATCCTTCGCTGGAAAACGAGCGTGGGATTCGTCGACCGCAAACTTCCGTATGCGATCCTGGGAACTCGCGGGTTCTTCGAGTTCTTTCGTCTCAATTACGACGCCAGTCAGCAAATGTTCGATCTGGATCCTGTCGGAGTGTTGCCGCAGTAGTTCTTGACTTGAAGGAGCAGTGGACATGGCACCGTCGATTCCACTCGCGGTTCTCGCCGAAGTGACTCTCGGAGCGCGTCACTGGCTGGGCAGTGCGTTGTTGTTGTCGGCAATCGCACTGGCGATGCTGGTTTGGTCGTACCGTCGTGCGGGGTCGGTGACGTGGGTGCGGGGGCTGGCCGCGTTGCTCAAAGGGATCGCGGTCGTCGCGCTGGCGGTCTGTTTGGTCGAGCCGCTCTTCACGGGGACTCGGCCGCGGCCGGGGAGCAATTTGTTTCTTGTCGTTGCGGACAACAGCCGCAGTTTGAAACTGTCGGACGGCGACAGCACTGCGTCGCGCGGTCAGACGATGAAGACCCGGTTGGCGGACGAGTCGTCGTGGTTGACTCGGTTGGCTCAGGACTTCGATGTGCGGCGATATGTCTTCGACACGAATCTGCGGCCTGTAAAATCGTTTTCCGAACTGACGATCGAAGGCGAAGCGTCGGCGATGAACACGTCGCTGGCGGCGCTGGTCGATCGTTTTCGAGGTCAACCGGTGGCTGGAATCCTGTTGCTGACCGATGGCAACGCGACGGATCTGTCCGACGCGCCGCTGGATGCGAAGAAACTTCCACCCGTGTATTCGGTGGCGATCGGAGCCGACAGTGGACTCGTTGATCTGTCGGTCTCGCACGTCGCGGTGAGTCAAACGAATTTTGAAGCGGCTCCGGTGACAATCACAGCGACGCTCGACGGCCGCTCGGTGGCTGACAAAGAGGTCGGCGTGCGGTTGCTCAACGAAGCGGGCGAAGAAGTCGAGCGTCGCAAGGTCGAGAAGTTCATCGACGGCGAACCGTCCGTGCAGCGATTCCTGCTGCGGCCGGAGAAGTCGGGGCTGAGCTTCTTCACGGTGCAGGCGTTTTTGTCGGGCGAAGAAAAGCTGAGCGAGAGCGACTCGACATCCAAGGAGGCGACGCTGGCAAACAATCGGCGGCTGGTGACGGTCGATCGGGGCGGCGGGCCGTATCGCGTGCTGTACGTCGGCGGCCGGCCGAATTGGGAGTTCAAGTTTTTGCGGCGAGCACTCGACGAGGACGACGAAGTCAAACTGGTCGGCCTTGTGCGGATCGCCAAGAAGGAGCCGAAGTTCACGTTTCTCAGCCGATCGGGTGAGCGGACCAATCCG
This sequence comes from Candidatus Kuenenia stuttgartensis, assembly GCA_945904015.1. Lineage (GTDB taxonomy): Bacteria > Planctomycetota > Planctomycetia > Planctomycetales > Planctomycetaceae > SXKJ01. Next base: position 23,004 of record CAMDPK010000078.1, read on the forward strand.
CTGTTCCGCGGCTTCGGCAACAAGGACGAGCAGGCGGAGCAATACGATCAGCCGGTGCTGTTGCGGCTCGGAACGGAAGACAAAGAGGAGTTGCTCGGTGGTTTTCCCAAAAACTCGGACGACTTGTTTCGGTATCACGCGGTGATCTTGGACGAGATCGAAGCGGCGTTCTTCACGCAGGACCAACTGTCGTTGTTGCAGCAGTTCGTCAGCCGGCGCGGCGGCGGGTTGCTGATGCTCGGCGGCAAGGAGTCGTTCGTCGAAGGGGGCTATCAACGAGCGGCTGTGGGCGAGATGTTGCCGGTCTATTTGGATCGAGCCGAACCAGCCACGATCGACGCGGGCTATCGGCTGTTGCTGACTCGCGAGGGCTGGTTGCAGCCGTGGGTCCGCACGCGGGCCAATGAACAAGACGAACAGAAGCGTCTTGCGGCGATGCCGGAATTCAAAAGTCTCAACAGCGTGCGAGCGATCAAGCCCGGCGCGTCGGTGCTCGCGCAGGTGACTTCGCCTGACGGCACCGAACGCCCCGCGCTGGTCGTGCAGCCCTTCGGCCGAGGACGCACGGCAGCGCTGTTGATCGGAGACCTGTGGCGCTGGAATCTCAAACGAACGGATCACACGCAGAGCGATCTCGAAAAGTCGTGGCGGCAGACGGTGCGCTGGTTGGTCTCCGACGTTCCGGGCCGAGTCGAAGTCGAAACTCGCCGCACATTTGCCGGTGCTCTGCCGTCCGTGCAAGTGCTGGTGCGGGCGCGAGACGCTCAGTTTGAACCGCTCGACAACGCGCACGTCGCGCTGCGAGTGCAGACGCCAGACGATCGCAAAGTTGAACTGGTCGCCGAGAGCAGCGACCGTTCACCCGGTCAGTACGAAGCGACGTTCGCCCCGCGTGCCTCCGGCGTTTACCGAGCGACGATCACCGTCACGGCGGCGGACGGCAGCGAAGTCGGCCAGCGCGAGATCGGATGGACCGCCGAACCGCAGACGGAAGAGTTCCGCACGCTCGCGGTCAATCGTTCGCTGTTGGCTCAACTTGCGAAGGACACCGGTGGTGAGTTGATCGACGCCGATGACCTCGATCAATTCGTCGGCAGTCTGCCGAACCGCAAAATTCCGATCGTCGAAACGTGGACGTACCCGCTGTGGCATCAGTCGTCGGTGTTCCTGCTGGCGGTCGGCTGTTTGATCGGCGAATGGGGCCTGCGTCGTTGGCGAGGAATGCCGTAGGTCATGGAAATTCCAATGTCCAAAATTCAATGTCCAAGGAATGTCAAAGCTCCAATGACCAAGGTGCGATGGTGCGGGTGCTCAATCCGACGCCAGTCGTCGCTGTTTGGGATTTGGTCATTGGTCATTCCTTGGACATTGGGATTTGGAAATTGGACCTTCGCCGACGAACCTCGAACGACGGTTCTGGTTGTCGTCGGCGCGGAAGGTTCTCCGGAGTACGGACAGCAGTTTCCGGTGTGGGCGGCTCGTTGGAACGATGCGGCCAAATTTGGCCGTGCGGAGGTCGTTCAGATTGGATTGGCCGATGCCGGTTCAGAGACCGATCGTGAGCAATTAAAAAAACGTCTGGCCGAGACTGCGAAGTCGGGCTCGGCACCGCTGTGGTTGATCCTGATTGGGCACGGGACGTTTGACGGCAAAGTCGCGCGGTTCAATCTACGCGGCCCGGATGTCGCCGCCGGTGAGTTGGCTGAATGGCTCAAGTCGATCGAGCGGCCGATTGCGGTCATCAATTGTGCCAGCAGCAGCGGGCCGTTTCTCAACGAGCTGTCGGGGCCGAATCGCGTCGTCATCACGGCGACTCAAAGCGGACACGAATACAACTTCGCTCGGTTCGGTGATTTTCTGTCGGCCGCGATCAGCGATCCGAAAGCCGATCTCGACAAGGATGAGCAAACATCGTTGCTGGAAGCGTTCCTGCTGGCGTCGTCGCGTGTGCGCGAGTTCTACGCCAGCGAAGGCCGGCTGATGACCGAGCATGCGCTGCTCGACGACAACGGCGACAAGCTGGGGACTCCGGCCGATTGGTTCCAAGGGGTGCGAGCGGTCAAGTCGGCCAAGAGCGGTGCGGCCGTCGATGGCCTGCGAGCCGCTCGGCTGCATCTCGTTCGCAGCGCTCGCGAGGAACAGCTTCCGGCGGAGGCTCGCGAGCGACGCGATCAACTCGAACAGGAACTGGCGGACTTGCGATCGCGAAAGACTGAGATGTCCGAAGACGAGTATCTCGCTCTGATTGAGCCGCTGTTGGTTGAGCTGGCGAAACTTTACGAAAGTGCGACGCCGCGCGGCGCGAAGTAGGATGGGCACTCTTGCCCGTCCGGCTTGAAGACGGGCAAGAGTGCCATTCTACGGCGTCAGTCCTCTGGATGTTCCGATCGCACTTCGGCCGAGAGGACGCCTTCGAGGCGATTCAAGTCGGCGATCAGTTGCGGCAGCGAAGCGGTTGGCGGCAACGCGACTCGGAAATGCAATTCCATCGCGGAGCCTTGCCGGATCGTGCTGGCGGCGAGCGATTGCACGTCGGAGGCATGCTTCGACAATGACTCGCGAAGTTGAGTTTCTAACTCTGGCGACCATGTCAGTTTCACGACCAAAATTTTCTTGTGGAGCACAGTCGCCACCTCATGTGGGCGGTCACGATAGACAGCCGCGGCGGCGGCGACGGTCGCCAAACCAATCAGCGCGATGGTCGGCTGTCCGGCCCCAATCGACATTCCTACGACGACAGCGAAGATCACGAACGCCGTGTCTTTGGTGTCACGCAAGATGGTGCGGAAGCGGACGATCGACAGAACTCCGGCCAGGCTGAACGCGCGCGCGAAGTTATCGCCGATCACTTGCGTCACCATCGCGATCAGCACGCACAGCATCACGAGCGTAGCGGGGAAGGTCGTCGAGTGATCGGACGTGCGGCCGCGCGTGGCTCGATGGATGCCGACCACCACACTTCCCAAGAGCAGCGCGGCGACCAGCCGAACGAGCAACGTCTGCCACGGCTCGGTCGGAGTGGCACCAAAACTTTGTCGTAGCCAGTCGGGCATTACTTGGTCCTTGCGCGGCGCGGTTCAAACGCATTCGCCCGTCAGACGAGACAGCGAGATGCACGCCGCAACGCTCTCACGGTACTTCGAGAACGACTTGGGTGCCAATCGCAAATCTTGAATCAGGCCGCGAAAGGACGCGGGGAGCACGTCGCGAAATTTGAGTTCCACGATCCGTTGGTCGTTCAACAGCGGCTCTCCGGACAAAGGGCCGGACGGGACGTGCCAATCGGTCGCGTCGGTCGCGAATAAATCGCGGTCGATCGTCAATCGAATTGGCCCACTAGCGGATGTTCCGACGCGAGCCGTCCGGCAATATGTCACCTGGCACACGGGCCGCAATTGTCGCTGGTCGAGTCGGCGTCGAAACCAAGCTCCCTCCCATTCGAGATCGGAGGGCTGGCTGATTTGCTGAGACCACTCAGTTTCGGCGACGGAGACTCGGCGCTTGCGAACGAGTCCGTTGCGTTTGCGTTTTAGTTCGAGCCAGATCGTCGATTCGTTTCCGTAGCGTCGCAGACGAAATTTGCGGCGGCGAAAACCGGGTTGGCGGCGATAGGTGTCGAAGTTGAGCGTGTCGAGGTACAGACTGTTGACGCGATATCCGTCTTCACTTTCGCCACCGTGCGGGTCCGCCGCGAGATGTCGATTTGCCCAAGCCGCGATGTCGTCAGCAATGCTCGCGTCCACCACAAACTTCATCTCGCTGGCACCACGCGGACTGACGAGCGACGGCGAAACGGCGAGCAGCGTCAATCCGGGTTGAAGGACACTGCCGGCATCATCGGCCTGGACCACAAAGCTGTCTTGCGGCAAAGCCAATCGCGGAACCGCTCCGAGAACACCCTCCGCTCCCAGCGACTCGGAGTGCGGCAGATCAGGACAACACGCTTTCGGAAACATGGAATTCATTTCGGAGAAAGCGAGAGGAAGTTTTCAAAACCGTAGCCACGTTCGCCAGAACGTGGGCCGATCCGAAGAATCCCACGTTCTGGCGAACGTGGCTACGGCGGATTTCGCGGCGACCGATCATTTGGCGGTGGCCGATTTGACGGCTTCGTGATTGAGCAGGAACTCGCGACGCTGGTCGGCAAACGCTCGCAAGCTGACCGAGTGATGTGGCGGGCCGAAACGGCGCGGCGGTTCGGATTCTGCCTTGTCGTTCGATTCCTTCGTCACGACATCGGCGGTTGCCTTCTGAAAATCGGCAAACGAGCTGAGCTTGCGAGTGTCGGCTTCGATTTCTTTTTCGATCAGCGACCGGTACCCAGCGACGATCGGTCCGAGCTTTTTCCAGTCGAGCGATTCTTCAGCAATCGTGCGGACGTGTTGCAGGTAGCGTACTCGCAGGCTCGGCACGGAGAGCACTTTGCTGCGCAGCGGCTTGCGAGCGTCATCGAGTCCGATCAGCGGATCGAGGTCAAATGCGGGGCCGCCGGGTCGAACGTTGTCGCCGGGACGGCGCGGCTCGCCGCGAGGTCCATCGGGACGAGCTTCACCCGGACGCCCACCGGGTTGGCCACCGCCAAAACCGCCTCGACCGGGTGGGCCGCCTCCCGGTCCACCGGGGCCGCCTGGACCGAATCCAAAGCCTGGTCCCATCGGGGCGCGGAACGCTTCGTTCATGTCGTGCGGCAGAATGTGAAACTTGCCTTTCGCATCCAGGAACATGCTGTAGTCGCTAGCTCGAATCCAATAGCCGTCGCAGTTGATCAGCGCGTTGTCGAGCGCGAGGAACCACAGCAGCCCATCGATGTCGAGCATCGGTTCGAGCGCGGCCTCCAACTCGTCGGCCGGAGTCTCGTTGAGCGTCTTGCAGAGTTTGATCAGTTTCTTCCACGCTTTGTTGTCGTCACCAGTCTTCATGTCGTAGCGACGCTTGTAGTCCTCGACGTTGTCGCCGATGTATTCCAAGCCGCCTCCACCACCCGGCGAGCCGGTGACTTTCCAGCGTGTCCCTTTGGTTGATGAAAAATTCTCAGCGAGGAACTCCTTGTTGAACTGCTGGACGTTGGCGTAAACGCCCCAGCTCTCGCCGTTGATGACGACCTTCACGAAGTTCGTCTTCGGAGCCGGCAGGTGTTGCCTCGCGATGTGCGAGTACAGCACGGAACTGAGGAACGAATCATCCTCGTGAGCGTTCAGCAGGTTCAGCGTCTTGTAGCCGTACAGCCGCTGCTTCGAGTCCACGGAGTCGAGTGACAGATTCAACGACCGCTTGGAGCCGGCCGGGACCATCATGTACGACGACATGCCTCGGAAGTGAATGCCGACGTTCGGATATTTCTTGCCATCCACCGTCAGAGTCGCCGGGACTTCGACATCGGTGTTGTTGAAGTCCGCGAGTTCGGCTTCCCAATCCTTGTCTTCAAAGTCGATGAAAATCGTCCGCAAGACGTGTGGGTCGTAGAGCGGTGCGTCGCTGGGTGTGACGTCATCGGGCGAGACGCGTGGGCCGGGCTTGCCTGGCTCGGATTGGCCCCCGAATGGGCCGCGCCCGCCGGGACCACCCGGTGGGCCGAAGCCGCCGCGCCGGCCCCCTTCGGTCTTCATCGAATCGCGAGCCACTTGGCGTTCGTCTTTGTTCAAGCGGCCGTCGTTGTCTTTGTCGAACTGCTTGACGAGCGCCCGTTCGCGCTGCATCGGACCACCCGGCCCGCCGGGGCCACCACCTGGGGGGCCGAAGCCTCCAGGACCACCCGGTCCGAAACCGAATCCTTGTTCGGGAAACTTGAAGTCCGCTCCCTTCAACTTGGTCCATTGCTCTTTCTGCTTGGCGCTGAGCACCGCGACCGCGTCGGACTCGACCTTCTTGCGTTGGTCAGGTGCCGCGAAGAACGGTGGATTCTGTTCGATCAATTCGCGCAGCTTGTCGCGTTGTTCGTCGCTGAGTTTCAGTGGCTTGCTGACTTCATCACGCAGCAGCGAACCGATGCCGCCGCGCTGCAATTGGAGTTCGGAGAAGCGACTGGCTTGTGACTTGTCCAGAATTTTGGCGAGCCGCTCTTCGGCCTGCTTGGTGATCCCTTCCATCTGAGTTCGCATCTTCGCGAACCGCTCATCGCGTTCTTTCTCTTCCAGCGTGAAGACTTCTTGGAAGTTGAAACCTTCGAAGACCGTACGAGACTGCTCCTGCGTCTTGTTGATGACGTCGGCCACCTTGGGCCTTTGCTCGTCCGAGAGTTTGAGTTCCTGCTGCACTTCCGGGATTCCGATCAGAGTGACCGAACCCATCGGATCGCCGCCTGGCCCACCGAATCCGGGTCCACGTGGACCGCCCGGTCCCGGCCCTCGAAAGCCTTGAGCCAGAACGGTCGTGGCGATCAACAGACTGCAGGTCGTCAGACAGATCAGAGTTCGCCACCGCATGAAGATCTCCGTTCGATTGGAGGATGGGCACTCTTGCCCGTCCCGAAAAATGGACGGGCAAGAGTGCCCATCCTAGGTTCGCTCACCTTGAGTCACGGACACAAACCCAAGACCGTCGTGTTGGTCTCGCGTTTTGTCGCGGAATCGTGCGAGAGCGTCCGTTATCCGCGAGGCGGACGGCCTTGACTACCGGGGACAAAGAACTTGCCCAACGGGCCTCGATACGGTTTGCCCGTCATGGTTCGCCACTGTTGCAGTTGTTCCGGCGTCAGCACCGCCAACATCCGTTGCAGAGCCTCTTGGGCATGAGTCACCAACGTCTCTGGTTTTGCCGAATCGTTGCGGATTAGCTCGTGGAAGCCGCGAAAAGCGTCAGCCTCGATGGCTCGCAAACGCTCTTTTTGATTGGCGTTGAGCTTCAAGGTTTTGGCCACATCCAGTTCGCGGAGTGCTCGCGTCCCCTGACATTGCAGAGCGATTTGTCCCAGCCGGTGCCGTTGATCGGCAGTCAGGATCACCGCCAGCGCGGTTTCGTGCTCGCGGGCGATCACGAGCGTGCGCTGACGCTGCTCTTGTGTCGGCATCTCGCGAGGCCCACCGCGTGGCTCGTCGGAACGCGCATTCATTTTCGCAAGCTGTTCGCGCTGTTCGGGCGTTGCTTCCAAATCGTCAAGCACCCCCGTTTCTCTCAGCAAGTAGTTTTGCCGATCGGCTCGCAACACCGCCAAATCGTCCAGGATCGTCTTCACACGATCGCGTTCGATGGCCAATTCCGCCTGTGCTTCCGGCTTCGTTTCCCGTTGCTTGATGAACTCCTGGTAGTACTCGAGCGCGGCTTCGAGCAGCCGTTTGCGCAAGCCTTCCTGGAACGGGTTGTCCGACAACTCTTCTTCGGCGACGCGAATCATTTCGTCGGCGGCTCGGCGAGCCAATTCGAAGCGAGCTTCGGCCTCGATCGCGCGAGACTTGGTCGCGGCCTGCTCGCGAGACACCATTGCGGTCGTGACCATCAACCCGATCACTCCGCAGACCAATAGCAGCACGGCCGCACCAACGAACGACGGATGCCGACGCATCCACTTTCGCGCTCGGTCCACCAGCGTCGGACGCCGAGCAAGAATGGGGATCTCGTCGAGATATCGTCGCAGATCGGCGGCCATCTCACCGGCGGTCGCGTAGCGTTCGGCGGGACTCTTCGCGGTCGCCTTGAGCACGATCGTTTCCAACTCGATCGGAATTGCACGGTCGATCTGTCTCAGCGGACGCGGATCGTCGTTGAGAATCTGCAACAACAACGTCGGGCGATCTGTGCCGGAGAAGATCGGTGCCAGCGAGAGCATCTCGTACAAGCTTGCGCCGAGCGAATAAACGTCCGCGCGATGATCGACTGGAACCCGACGGCCAGACGCTTGTTCGGGACTCATGTAACGCAGCGTGCCAACCAGATCGCCGGTCTGAGTCACGCCGACATCGGCGACGATTTGGGCCAAGCCGAAGTCCGTGATCCAGACGGCTCCCTTGGCATCGAGCAACAGATTGGCGGGCTTGATGTCACGATGCACGATCCCGGCTTCGTGGGCGTAATCCAGCGCGTCGGCCACCTGAGCCGCGATGCGTGCGGACGTTCGAAAACTCTCGCGGCTGCGTCCTGAATGCTGCGTGCCGCTTGTCGCGTAGGATTTCGCAACCGTCGCACTGGCGTGATACGCGGCGGTGGTCGCCAGCGACGAGGAACTCAGATCGTTCGGCGAATCTCCTCGCAACTCTCGAATAACCGCCGCGAGCGACCGTCCCTCGATGAGTTGCATCGCATAGAAATGGACGCCGCGCTCACAACCGACGGCGTACACCGGCACGATGTTCGTGTGATGCAACTGAGCCGCCGCGGTTGCTTCATTCTTGAAACGCTGCAACTGCTTGGTATCGAGCGACGCTGCGAACGGCAACACCTTGAGCGCGACTCGACGTCCGAGCGAAAGCTGAATCGCTTCGTAGACGACCCCCATGCCGCCACGACCGATCTCATTCAGAATCTGAAAGTCGCCCAGCGGTGTCGCGGTGAACTCAGGCTGCAATTGCGGAATCGGCACCGGAGGTCGCAACGACTGCGCCAATTCGATCCCATCGAAGCATTCCGAGAGTTGATCGACCAACTCCGGATACCGCGCGAGATACGTTTGGCGATCCGGTTTGTGCCCTGCTTCCAACTCCGCGAGATACTCGCGCGACGCTTGCAGGATTCGCGGATCGTCTTGCGTGAGGTCGTCTTGGTGGGCGTTCATGGCTTCGCCTCGTTGAACTCTTTCTTCAGTTTTGTCAGGCCACGCAGCCACAACTTTTCGACACTGTCCACGCTGCGGTTCATGCGATCCGCTACCTGCGGAAACGTCAGCCCCTCCAGGTGCCGCAACACAAGCACCGTCTGGTAATCCTCCGGCAGCCGAGCCATCGCTTCGGCCACCAGCAGACTTTGTTCGCCGCGCATCACCTGTTCGCTCGGCGAACTATGCGGATCGGCCAACATCTGTCCGAGGGCGCAAGTCGATTGATCCAGATCCTCCGCCAGTTGGCGTTCCAATCGCAGGTCGCGAGCCTGCGTCCCCAAATACCGCCGCACGATGTTCGACAGTGTCGTCGCCAAAATCGTTCGCAACCACTGGGCAAACTGACCTTCGGCATGTCCGTGAAAATTGGGGAAGTGACGATGCGCTTCGAGAAATGTTTCTTGCACGACGTCGGACGCATCGACCTTTCCCTGCAACCGCCGGCCAATCTCAATTCGAGCCAACAACCGCAGGTAGTTGTGATACGACTCGAGCAGTTGCCCCAGCGTGGCACTGTCCCCCGCGCGAGCCTGTTCAATCCAGCGTCCGATGTCCGCCGCCATGTCTGCTCCGATCGAGTTGTCGTCTCACGAATGGTAGTCACCTTGCGTGTTTCAAAACCGCCGCGCCGAGTGTCCGGCTAGCGGACGGACTCTGCTGATCGAGAAGTCGCGTTCGTTGCTGAACGATCAGAGTGCCGATCGTCTCGTAAAATCAACTCGCGCATTTCGGCCGCAATGAAGAACGATCCCGTCACGCAAATCAGATCCTTCGAGGTGGTGATTCGCCGAGCAGTTTGCCAAGCCTCGGCCGGAGTCGATGCCAGATGGCACGGCACGTCGCTGACCGATTGAATCAAGCGCAACAGTGATATCGGGGGAACCGCTCGAGGATTATTGAGGTACTGCGTCAAGATGATGGTGTCAAAACGAGGCAGCAATTGCCGAGCAATCCCAACGACGTCCTTGTCTCTCGTCGCCGCAAAGATCAGCACGCGACGAGATGCTGGAATCTCAGGCGATAAGAATGACTCTTCGAGTGTCTGGCCCAGCGCGGAAATGGACTCCCAATTGTGACCGGCATCGACAATGACAGTTGGTCGCTGAGCCACGACTTCGATCCGCATCGGCCAACGCACACGAGCGAGTCCAATCTGGGCCGCTTCTCGTGAGACGCTCCATCCCAATTGCCGGAGTTTGTCGATCGTTGCCAATGCGACTGCTGCGTTGTGTGCTTGATGCTCACCTGCCAGCGTGAGTGGCATTGCCGGCCACCGCTCGCCAGGAGTTTCAACGTCAACTGTTCCAAAGTTGGTCAGCGAATAACCCGAACCAGTGAGGCTGGATTTCAAGCAACCATGTGAAGCGTGAACGTAGCTGAAATCCCGGCCAAGCTGCCAAAGATCGGCCTGTTGCTCGCGGCATTTTTCAACGATCACCGCTTGCGCCTCCAGAGCCTGAACGCCGCTAATCACCGGAATCCGTGACTTCAATATTCCAGCTTTCTCACCGGCAATCTGAGTCAAAGTGCTGCCGAGCAATTGCGTATGGTCGCGGCTGATCGTGGTGAGGACACAAGCAATCGGCGAACAGACGTTCGTCGAATCTAACCGCCCTCCCAAGCCAACCTCCAAGATGACGATCTCCGCCCGCTGCATCTCAAAGAACAGCCATGCGAGAGCTGTCGTGACCTCAAAAAAGGTGGGACTGAATGGCGACGTGGCAGACTCACAGTGGCTGACAACAACTTGCACTCGACGGACGAGCTCGACGATCTGATGCGGCGTCGGTCGCTGGCCGGCAACCTGCATCCGCTCTTCAAAGGCCTCCACATGTGGCGAAGTGTAGAGACCAACTCGAAAGCCGGCCGAAGTGAGGATTTCGGCCAGCATGATTGCCGTTGAGCCCTTTCCCTTCGTTCCGGCGATATGGACCGTTGGCAAGCGGTTCTGTGGGTTATCGAGAAGCTCCAGCAGTCGGCGCATTCGGCTGAGCTTGAAATCCTGCTCACCACCAGCCGGTATTCGCTCAAAATTGATTCGGTCAAACAGGAAATGGATTGCCTGTTCGTAGGATTGAGCTGGCTCGATCATGGCAGAGTTGGAACGTCGAGAAAGACGCCCTCAAGTTGAAAAGACCAAGACATCGCGATCAACGACTTCAAAAATACGCGAAGGACAGACGATTCCCGGTCGGTGGTTTCAAACGTCGGTCCGACACCGAAATTCCTTGCTGTCGCGAATTTCGCCGCAAGAACCTTTGAGTCTTGTTAGCCGCATCCGAAACGACTCACAAGAGATGTAATCGTGAGGGCGGCCACGATACGGTGCTGATTCAGCACTGAGGTGGCTGGACACTGCGAAGAAGAGACGGCAAAATCCTCCGCCTTGTGCATTTGGGCGTATAGCTCAGTTGGCTAGAGCGCAGCTCTGATAAAGCTGAGGTCCTCGGTTCGAATCCAAGTACGCCCACTCGTTCACTTCCGGAAGACATGATGGGGCTAGGTCTCACCCGGGAGCGTGAATGCTTCGGGGACGTAGCTCAATTGGGAGAGCACTAGCTTTGCAAGCTAGGGGTTGCCGGTTCGATCCCGGTCGTCTCCAGTGGCAATAGATCGGACTTCGTCCGATTTTCAAAAAGTCGGGCCGATCGGTTGACCCCCAGCGTGGATGCCAATAACATCCTCGCTCGCCTTTTGCGGTCGCCCAAAAATGCGGTCGTAAAATTTGACGTAGATCTTTGACAATTCGGTGGTTGTGAAATCTGCAATACACAATCTCAATGCGCTCCAAATGGAGCGTGAGCGTCCAAGGTGAATAAGCTTGAACGGCCGACGCGATGCGAATCGCGAGAAGCCAAAGATAAAAGTGGTCAAGCAATTAAGGGCGTATGGAGGATGTCTTGGCACCAAGCGGCTCTGAAAGGCGTGGAAGGCTGCGATAAGTTCGGGGTAGCTGTCAAACAAGCGTTGATCCCGAAATTCCTGAGCAAA
>CAMDPK010000079.1 GCA_945904015.1 Candidatus Kuenenia stuttgartensis
CCGATGATCCGCGCGATCAACGTGCCGTAGGCGATGCCATCCAGGCCGAACGTCGGAATGCCGAGACGCTCTGAAAATGACAGCCACTCCGCCGGACCGACGCCGCTTAGCAACGTCGTGACGACGACGTTCAAGACATTGACGCAGCCCAGAATCATCATCGGCACACGCATCTGCCCAGTGCCTCGCAGCGCCGCGGCTCCGGCGACGGTCAGACACGAAAACAAATAGCCCGCGCCGTCGATGCGCAGAAAGCGGACCACCATGCCGGCGGTGTCTCCGTGCAATTGCATCAACGCCGCGTACCACGGAGCCGCGAACCAGATCAGCACATACACCCCGATGCCGACCACCGTCGCAATCGCGATCGCTCGGTTCGCCGCGCGGCTGGCAAAATCGAACTCGCCCGCTCCCCAATGCCGAGCGACAACCGCGACCGTTCCCGTGCTGACCAGCATGAAGATGTTCGAGGCCAGCCAACCGACATACGCCGCGAGGCCTACCGCCGTCGTGGCCTCTTTGCTGATGAATCCCGCCAGGAACGTATCGGTGAAGCCGACGAAAAAGCTGAGAAACTGCTCGACGAACACCGGCCACGCCAACCGCAGCATCGTCGAACGCAACGGGGCGGTCAGCAACGACGAGTTCGCGGCGGCTCGATCATCAGCGATCTGCGGACCTTGTCCCACGCCACATCACCTCACGAACCCGTCGCCGCGCAGCCAGTCGATGGCTTGTGAAAAGCCTTCGACGGTGCGAGCGACGTCGTTCTCGTCGTGAGCGGCCGAGGTGCTGCCGGCCCAGCCCATCCAGTCGATGCCGCCCAGCAGCAGCGCGCAGCGGAACGCTTGTGACAATGCGGCGTCCTGCTTCGCATCGAGTTTGCGCCAGTCGCCGCCATAGGGCAGGAAGTCGTCACTGGTCGAACGCGGGCCGTCGTAGTTCGGCAGAATCTTGATCGCCGAGTAATCTCCGTAGGCGATCCAGTTCACGCCCTTCTCGGCGAAGAGGGCGTTGAGTTTTCCTCGCAGCAGCGCAGCGATTTCGTTTGCTCGGCGATTCGGCTCGCCGGTCGAGACGATCTCCAGTGCGGCGATGCCGGCGGCGGCCGAGAGCGGGTTGCCGTTGTAGGTGCCGGGATGTTTCATCTTCTTGCCGAGCGGATTTCCGAACGCGAGCGCCTGCATCAAATCGGCTCGGCCGCCGAGCACTCCGCCGGGCAAGCCGCCGGCGAGGACTTTCGCGAACGTCGACAGATCGGGCTGAATGTCGCAGATCGATTGAAAGCCGCCCGGAGCGACTCGGAAGCCGGTGATGACTTCGTCGAGAATGAAGATCACCCCCTTGTCGCGAGTCAGTTGGCGGATGCCGCGCACGAAATCTGGTCGAGCAGGAACGACGCCCCAACGTGCTCCATTCCCTTCGTGCATCACGCAGGCCGGTTGATGCTCGTCGATCGCGTGAGCCAGCGCGGCGAGATCGTTCGGCGGCACAATGACGACGTCGCCGGAGACACCGACGGTCACTCCAGGAGTCGGATAGTCGGTCACTTCGGGAGACTCACCGGCCAGGACGTTCGCCGGATGCGGCGGCTCGGACGAGATGATCACCGAGTCGTGCCAGCCGTGAAAGTGGCCGGCGAATTTGATGACCTTGTTCCGTCCGCTGACGATGCGGCAGATGCGGATCGCCATCAGCGTGGCTTCGGTGCCGCTGTTCGTGAACCGCATCTGCTCGACGGACGGGACCAGCCGGCGGACCCACTCGGCCCATTCGATTTCCAGTTCGTGACAGGCTCCGGGATGCGTGGATTTCGCGACCTGTTTTTGCACGGCGGCGACGATTGCCGGGTGTGAGTGTCCCAGCAGCAATGCTCCGTGACCGACCCAATAGTCGATCAGCTCGTGCCCATCGACGTCAGTCTTCTTCGATCCGAACGCCTCGGCCGCGAAGATCGGAAACGGCTGCAAATACCGACCGTCGTGAGTCACGCCGTTGGGGAACAGTCGCGAGCTGCGTTCAAACAACTTGGCCGAACCAGGGAATCTCTCGCGATACGCCGCATCCAACCGACTGGCCGAGGAAGTCGCCGCAGACATCATGCTCTCCAGGAATCGTCTTGGTGATTGGTGATCGAGGTCGCACGATACGAGAAGCCGCGCGCCGCCGACAAGTCGCGAGGCGCGTCGTGGGATCGATTGGCGAGCGGGGGACGTCAGTCCTCCGAGAATTCGCGCGGCAGACTCGGGGGATTCACATCCCCCGCTCGCCAATCTGTACCACTCCCGTTTCCTTTCGTTGGCCAACAGGCGCGAGAATTCCGCGTCAGAATCGGTCTGGACCTGTTTTTCGAGTCGTGGCTACCATCCCGCCCCTTTCCGACAAACCTGTCTTTTCGCGAGCGGTGAAGTCAGCCCTTGCGACCTGCCTTTTCTTCCCTTCGGTGGAATGGAGTCTGCCGTGAATCGTTCTTCGCATGTGTTGATGCTGAGTGGTGTGTTGGCCTTGGTGAGCCTCGTGGCATCACCGGCGCGGGCTGAAAAAATCGACGCGACCAAAGGCAAGAAATATGAACTTGGCCAGCAGCATGGTCCGTGGATGATCATGGTGGCCAGCTTGTCTGAGCCGGCACCGGAGTCTCGGATCGAAGGCCCCAACAAGGCCGAGGCCGCGAACTGCCTGGTCCTGGAACTGCGCAAGAAGGGCATCCCGGCGTACATCTTCGTGCAGGAGGAAGAGATTCAATTGTTGGGCAAGGTCAAACGGGACGACACGATCTTTCGTCGCGAAGTGAAGTCGAAGGACAACCGCATCTGCGTCGTCGCAGGAAATTACGGTTCCTCGGAAGATCGCGTTGCCCAGAAGACGTTGAGCTGGATCAAGAGTTTCAATCCGAAGGAATTCTCAGAGAAAGCCGTTTTTCATCCGACGCCGGGTCGGCCCGGTCCGCTCAGCGGAGCTTTTCTGACGATCAATCCCATGCTCTCCGCCGAAGAGGTCTCGCAGCGGAAAGCGGATCCGTTGTTGGTGAGACTCAACGCCGGCCGGAAAGACTCACTGCTGTCGAACCAAGGCAAGTACACGTTGGTCGTCGCCTCGTTCCGTGGCAAAGCTCAGTTTGTCAGCAAGCCGAGCGACGAAGAGTTTGAAATCAGCCGGTCGCTGGACGAAGCTGGCCATCATGCCGAAGTCCTCTGCCATGCGCTGCGTGAACAGAAGCAATACTACGGTCGGCAGTTCGACGCTTTTGTCTGGCACGAACGCGATCGCTCGCTGGTCTGCATCGGCTCGTTCAATTCGGACGATGATCCACTGATTCCTCGCATGTACGAGTTCTTCGCCGAACGCAAACAGGTGAATGCGCAGACTCAGACCGAAGTCGTCATGCCGCAGTCGCTGCTGGTGCCGGAGCCAGAGAAAGCGAATTGGGTCTTCCCGAAACTTTCGAAAGCGATCACTCGCGACCGCAAGGTTGCTCCGCTGCCGAAGAACATCTTCGCGTTCGATCCCAAGCCGCAGTTGATGCTGGTGCCCAAGTCCGGTAAACCCAGCCGCGAGGGATGACTCCCGGCCGAACCGCTCAGCCCGGCTTCTCCCCGAAGCCGGGTTTTTTTGTTCGGATTTCAGGAGCCGCCGCATGTCGTCTGATCCGTCCGCCGCGCCGCCCAGCGATTCGCCAACCGGTTCGCGTCACGAACTGGTCCGAGTGCTCGGCTTGGGCATTGCGATCGCGATGGTCGTCGGCAACACGATCGGATCGGGCATCTTCCGCAAACCTGGACTTATCGCCGCCGACGCAGATTCGTTTCCGCTGATCATCGCCGGTTGGATTGGCGGCGGACTGGTCTGTCTGATGGGAGCGCTCTGCTTCGCCGAACTGGCCGCGATGCTGCCGCGTGCCGGCGGCATGTACAACTATTTGAAGGAAGCCTATGGCCGGCCGGTTGCGTTCTTGTACGGCTGGAGCGAGTTCTTTTTCGGCACACCCGCCTCGTGCGGTGCGCTGGCGATCATGATTCTCGAAACGCTGGCAGTCGTTTTTGGAATTCAGGGACAACTCAGCGAGATCACGTTGGTCGTCGGCTCAGTGCTGCTGATCGCGTTTGTCGCGTTCGTGAATGTCCGCGGAGCCATCTGGGGCGGCAACGTGCAAGGCATCACGACCGTCATCAAAGCCGGCAGCGTCGCGCTGATCGCATTGTTGCCGCTGTTGCTGATGTTGTTCGGAAGCTCGGCGCTGCGAGTGGAGCACTTCACCTCGCACTTCGATCCTGCACTCTTCGATCCCGCAGTCTCGACGTTGACGGCCGAGAAATTCCAAGAGATGACCGTGCCCAGATACACGACGCTGTCCGCGCAAATGGCCGCGATCCTGCTGGCCGTGATGTGGTCCTACAACGGTTGGGACGGAGTCGCTCCCGTAGCGGCCGAAGTCCGCGATCCAAACCGCAACATTCCCCGCGCGTTGATCGCCGGCGTCGGCATTTTGATCCTGGTCTACGTCGGAGCCAACGTCGCCTATCACGGCGTACTCAACATGACCGAACTGGTCGAGACCCCCGGCACGACCGCTCAAACGATGCTTCGCAAACAACTCGGAGTCTTTGGCCCCGGCTGGGCCACGACAGCCGTCACGGCCCTTTCGGTCGTGATCGCGATCAGTTCGTTCGGAGCGATCAACAGCAATCTGATGCAAAGCCCGCGAGTAGCCTATGCGCTCGGCCACGATGGCGTGTTCTTCGAAAAGCTGGGCCACGTCCATGCGAGCTACCGCACGCCCACGATTGCGATTTGCACGCAAGCGACGATGGCCTCGCTGATGGTGGTTGGGGCGAGAATCTCAAAATACTACGTCGACGCGCTCAAGACCCGCGACTTGTTCGACATCCTGACCGACTACGTCATCTTCTCGGCCAGTGTGTTTCTCGTGCTGTCGGTCATCGGCGTGATCGTGCTCCGTTTCAAGCACCCCGAATGGCATCGCCCGTATCGCACGCTGGGCTATCCGGTGACTCCGCTGCTGTTCGTCGGCTTTTATCTGTGGTTCCTGCCGACCGCATATCGGCTGGAATCATTCTCCGCCCACGTCGCTTTGATTCTGATTGCGTTGGGATTGCCTGCCTACTTCCTGTACGCCGCCGTGCGAAAAGTGTCGTCCCGTTCGTGACGGAATTTGGAAAAGCCACCGCCGTGTCCACCAGTCTTTCGCCGTTGTCGTTGTTAAGACCGCTGAGGACCATTCGTGGCATCTCGGCAATTCTGTTGCCGTTCGCCGAGTCGGGAGAAGTCGATTGGCCGGCCTTCGACGCGCATGTACGACGCACGGCCGAGGCCGGACTGACTCCGGCGGTCAACATGGACACCGGCTTCGTGAATCTGCTCGACGACGCGACGTACCGCGAGGTCTTGCGGCGCACGCAGTCGGTGCTCGGTGGCCGAGCGTTCGTCGCCGGTGCATTCGTCGGCGATCAATCGGGAGCGAAGTTCGATCTCGCGGCCTATCAGCGACGGATCGACCTCATTCAATCGGCTGGAGGATTACCGATCCTCTTTCAATCGTTCGGTTTGGTCGAATTGCCTCCCGCCGAATTGATCGAGGCGTATCGCGCGATCGGCCGTGGCTGCGATCAGTTTCTCGCGTTCGAGCTGACTCCGATGCTGGCGAAGTTCGGAGCGATTTACGACCTCGACACGTTCGCCGGACTGCTCGACATCCCGCAGTGCATCGGCGAGAAGCATTCGTCGTTTCATCGCGAACCGGAATGGCAAAGACTCCTGCTGCGCGACGAGCGGCGGCCCGACTTCGTCGTCTACACCGGCAACGATTTCGCGATCGACATGGTCATGTACGGCAGCGACTACTTGCTCGGCCTGAGCACGTTCGCGCCGGACCTGTTCGCGAAACGCGATGCGTACTGGGCGGCCGGCGATCCGCGATTCTGCGAACTCAACGACCAGTTGCAGTATCTCGGCATGTTCGCGTTTCGCTCGCCAAGTCCCGCGTACAAGCACTCGGCCGCGCAGTTCCTGAAGTTGCGTGGCTGGCTGACGTGCGACCGTACTCACCCCCGCAGCCCCGAACGTCCGGCGAGCGATGTCGAAGTCTTGCGAGAACTCGGTCAACGCCTGGGAGTTGTTCCGTAGCACGACGCGCGAGCGAGTGGTTCTGTCGTCGGCGACCTCTCGCTTGCGCGTCGTGCTAATTGCGTGAAACCGCCCACAGCAGACTATTTCGGAGCAATTGGCAGAACTCCGGCTGCGCGAAGTCCGATTTGTGTCCGAGTGACGTGTAGAACGATCGCCCGCCGTCCTTGCGAGTGAACGTCCACGCGACCGGCTCGACCGGCTTGTCGCTGAAGCGGCCAGTGAGCAAGACGTGAGCTCCCTCGGCGAGTGGCGAGGTGAGGTACAACGTCCCTTCGCTGTGATAGTCGCCGTCTTTGAAGCCGGTCAGGATTGGATGACTCTTCGCGGTGTCGGCAATCGTCACGATGTTGTTCGGGCCGCTCGTCGCGTTTCCGAAATGATTCGTGTAGTGCCCACCCCAGATGTCCGCGTCGAATGTCGGCCAGTCGGATCGGCCGGCGGGTGGGGACTTGTCGCGTACATGAAACGGATGGCTGGCCGTGCGAATGCCGATCATCGGTTTACCCGATGCCACGAACTTGCGCACGCGGTCGAGTTGCTCCGTCGTCGGATTCCGCCGCCGGGCACTGACCAGCAGGATGTCGGCTGAGTCGATCGCCTCCGTCCCCAGCAAGTCGTTCTTGTCGGTCGAGGTCGGTCGTGCGACGAGAGCCGGTAGCAGCGTGCCGTTCGGAGCAGGAGTCGGTCGCGGCTCGGTCACCTTTCCGCGATTGTCCGTGGCGTCGGCTCCACCAAAGACGAACGTCACGCGGAAATCCTGACCGAGATGCTCGGCGGCGAACTTCGAGAGCGTTTCATTCGTTTCGTACTCTTCTTCCGAGACGATCGCGACGACGTGCGGACGCTTGTCGGCGGGGAAGCGGTACTCTTTGCCGTCGAGCAAATCGCCGCTGGTGATCGTCGGGCACCAGTATTTCTCGATGTGCTCGACAACGAGATCCGTGCCGGTGAAGTGGCTGCCGAACGGCTGCTTCTTGGGGTTGTACATCGTGTCGGTCAGGTCGCGGCAGAGGACGACGTTCAAACCTTGCTGAACCATCTGCCGAATCGAGAACGGCCGGCCGAGCACGCACATGTTGGTGTGGACGCCCATGACGATCACGTTTTCGATGCCGCGCTGCCGCATCAGGTAATAGGCTTCAGCGCTGTCAGTGACGGCGTCGCCGTTGTGGACTTCGATCGTCGCAATCTGCCGCGACCACGCTTTGAAGTTCGGATCGGGCGGGATCGTATCGCAGCCGCCATCCGTATCGTCGATCGGCAGCGGAGCTTCCTTTGCCAAGTCGATGCGGCACCAGCGTTGCAGCTCGGTCTTGGGAGTCGCGACCGGCGCGGCCTGCGCGAGCTTGCGTTGCGGCGTGTCCTTGTAGAAATCCATCGTGTCGCTGGGACAGTGAATGACGAGCGACCCACGCTTCCGCGCCTCTTTGACGAACTCGTTCATGCGCGGAGCCATCTGGCCGACTCGCTGTGTCGACATCTGACACCAGTGCTTGTCCCACATGTCGCAGATCACGATGGCGGTCTTCTTCGCCTCCCATTGAGCGGGGGCTGTCAACGTGTGCCAGCGTCCGCTGGCAGGACCGGTTTCTTTGCGGAATCGCAACGTCAGTTTCAACGAGGCGGACGAGTCTGCACCTTGGCTCTCAAATCCCGCAACGGCCGCGAGGCCACACAGCATCACGAGTCCACACCAGCGAAGAATCTGTCGTGACATGAGTTGCTCCTGAGAAAGTAGGTCAGCCTTCCCAGGCTGACTCAATCAAGGATCGACGCGGATTTGCCAATTCGAGTCAGGCTAGGAAGCCTGACCTACTGCGCACTCTTCACATCGGGGCGCAGACGCTTGGCGTCGCGCAGGTAAACGTGAACCATTTCTGCCTGGGTTTTGTCGGTGTTGACGTGCAGCAGGACTCGAATGCACTGCGGCAGACTGTCGGCGACGGGGATTTCCGTCGCACACAGCAGCGGAACGGCACTCATGCCCAACGTCCGAGCGGCCTCGGCCGGGAAGGCGGAGGTCAGGTCGCGAGTCGTCGTGAAGATCGCCGAGGCGATGTCGTCGAAACGCTCTTCGAGGCCGTTGGCTCGCAGCAATTCTTCGAGCAGTTCGCGCGTCGCGGCCAGAACTTCCGGCTTGGTGTCGGCCGACACACTGATTGCTCCTCGAATACCTCGAACTGCCATGACGACGACTCCAGGGAATGGGGAAGTCGGAGGACGGAAGTCGGAACATGAACTTTTCTCCGCCTTCCGAATTCCGACTTCCGAATTTCGGCCGCCATGATGGCGGAATGGCTGGTCTGAAACAACGATTGGCCGGTCAATTCGCGTGGTTGCCGAGCGGCGCAAGGGCTGTTAGAGTCCCGACCCGTTTCAAAGATCACAAAGTGGTTGGGAATTTCCTCGAACTTCGCAGAACAGTGGGAGTGCTCAGATGGGAGTGAAGAGAACCGGACGTGGCCGTCGCAAGATCGGCAGCACTAAGCGACGGATGCGTGCCAAGATTCGGCACCGCAAAGACCGGTAGCCGCGCCGCCTTTGGCGGTCGAAATCGCACAAATCTCCGACGAGGTCCGATGGTGGGCCTCGTCGGTTTTTTTGCGCTGGCTGTGCGTCGCTGCTACACTGCCCCAGCTGAATTGCTCTCGGTTTCGACACCGGAATTTGCCGCCAATCATGCGTATCGATTCGTTACCTGTCTGTTGTGGCCGCTGTGCCGTCGGGTTGCTGACGCTCTTGATGTCGATGTCTCCGTTGGCAACTGCGGCGGAGCCCAATGCGGCGGCCGAATTGTTTGAGACCAAGATTCGTCCGGTGCTCGTCGATGTCTGTTTCAAGTGCCACGGCAGTGATAAGGACAGCGGCAGCCTGCGAGTCGATTCGCGAGCCGCACTTCTCAAAGGTGGCGACACTTCGCCAGCCATCTTGCCGAACAAGCCGGCCGAGAGTTTGCTGCTCAAAGCGTTGCGACACACCGACGACGATTTGAAGATGCCGCCTGACAAGCGTCTGCCGGACGAGACCATCGCTGCCTTCGAAGCCTGGATCGCCGCCGGCGCACCGTGGCCCGAAGGCAAGTCTGGAGGCTTTCAGACGAAGCGTCATTGGGCCTTTCAGCCGATCGTGAGACCGCAGATTCCGTCCGGACGAAAGCCGATGGCCGATGGCAGTGAGCCGTTGTCCCAAATTGCAAATCACATCCGCCGCGGCGGATCAGATCTGACATCACCCATCGACGACTTTATTCAACAAAAGCTGGATGAAGCCAAATTGACGCTCTCGTCACCGGCCGATCGTCGCACGCTGATTCGTCGCGCGAGCTTCGACTTGCACGGCCTGCCGCCGACGATCGACGACATCGTGGCCTTTGAGAGTGACGACACTCCCGACGCCTACGAAAGATTGATCGACCGGCTGCTGGCCTCGCCGCAGTACGGCGAACGCTGGGGACGTTACTGGCTCGACGTGTCGCGGTACGCCGACACGAAGGGTTACGTCTTCACCGAGGACCGTAATTATCCATTCGCCTACACCTATCGCGATTGGGTCGTCCGCGCGTTGAACGAAGATATGCCGTACGACCAGTTTTTGATTCGGCAGCTTGCGGCCGACTTGCTGCCGGAGCCAGAGCGCACCACCAATTTACCGGCGATGGGCTTTCTGACGCTCGGCCGGCGATTCCTGAACAACATCAACGACATCATCGACGACCGCATCGACGTCGTCTGTCGAGGCACGATGGGCCTGACCGTCGGCTGTGCCCGCTGTCACGACCACAAGTACGACCCGATTCCGGCGGCCGATTACTATTCGCTGTACGGCGTCTTCCGCAGCTCGCGCGAGCCAAACGCCGATCAAGCCAAATCGCTGATGGCGATGACGCTTGCGGAAGAGGACAAGCCATTCGATCCGTACATTTTTCTGCGCGGTCAGCAAGGAAACCACGGTCCGCAAGTGCCCAGGCAATTCCTTGCCGTCGTTGCCGGGACAGAACGAAAACCGTTCTCGAACCGCAGCGGCCGAATGGAACTCGCACAAGCGATCGTCTCGCCGACGAACCCGCTGACGGCGCGAGTCATCGTCAATCGAGTTTGGTCACATCATTTCGGCTCGCCGTTGGTGAAGACGCCGAGCGACTTCGGTCTCCGAGCCGATCCTCCGACTCATCCGGAATTGCTCGACTGGCTGTCGTCTGAGCTGATTGCTCACGGCTGGTCGCTGAAGTGGCTGCACCGGGAGATTCTGCTGTCGGCGACGTGGAGGCAGGAGAGTGGGGAGTGGGGAGTGGGGAGTGGAGAGTCGAATTCCAAACACTCCCCACTCACCACTCCTCACTCTCCACTCGCTCCCGATCCCGAAAATCGCCTGCTCGCGCACATGAACCGCCAGCGACTCGATTGGGAGTCGCTCCGCGATTCGTTGCTGTTTGCAAGCGGCCGATTGGATCGCTCGCTGGGCGGACCTGCGACAGACATTCTGAAGGCTCCGTTTTCGAACCGTCGCACGATTAACGGATTCATCGACCGCCAAAACTTGCCGCTGACGTTTCGCAACTTCGACTTCGCGAGTCCCGACACACACACGCCGTCACGGTTCGTCACGTCGGTTCCGCAACAGACGTTGTTCCTGCGGAACAGCTCGTTTTTGGTCGAGCTGTCGCGAGCGATGGCCGGGCAGGTTGAAAACCTGCCCCACTTGTTTCGACTCGCCTACGGCCGTGAGCCGACTGCGGAGGAACTCCAACTCGCCAAGCAGTTCCTGACGGACGCCGCACTCGAAACTCCGTTGGCTCCGACTTGGCAGTTCGGCTACGGCGAGTACGACTCGGAGGCAAAGTCGCTCAAGAGTTTCACGGCGTTGCCCCATTGGACTGGCAAGCAGTGGCAAGGGGGTCCGAACTTGCCCGATCCGCAACTCGGTTGGGTGCTGTGGAACCCGAACGGCGGACATCCGGGAAATCTCCAACATGCTGCCGTGCTGCGTTGGACCGCTCCGCGCGACGTGACTGTCGTCGTCACCGGCACGCTGAAGCACGAGCAGAAAGTCGGGGACGGCGTGATGGCGGTCGTGACGTCCAGCCAACTTGGAGAGAAGGCTCGTTGGACCGCGGCCAACCAGTCGGTCGAGACGTTCGTCCCGGCGATCGCGCTGCGGCGTGGCGAGTCGCTCGACTTCATCGTCACCTGCCGAACGAATGAGAACTCCGATTCGTTCCAGTGGGCACCGAAGCTGGCGGCCGTCGAGAAACGAATGCCGGCGATTTGGGACATGGCTCGCGATTTTCCCAAGACAAGCAACGGCCAAACGGCGGAATCGCCGCTGACTCCATGGGAACAACTCGCGCAGGTGCTGTTACTTTCCAACGAGTTTCAATTTGTGGATTAACGCACGAAGCGCGAGCAGAATTCGTTGTCTTTCGTGTGTTGCGTGGTTGCCTTTGTTCCTTTCAGAATGGAAGGCGACTGCGTTGCCAAGAAAAGCTGCCGGAGATCGCAGCACTCCGTCCGAGTGAGGGGCACACTGCCAATGAAGCCGACATCTCGAACCAAACGCTGGCTGCTCTTGGCCTCGATGGCCTTGATCAGTCTGCTGTTTTTGGTGTGGTCGCTGGGGGGCTTGGCGTGGTGGCCTCGGAACTTGGCTCAGCAAGCGTTGGTTCAACGCGACTACACGGCGGCCGCGGCTTGGGCGCGACAGGCTGCGCAGCTTGATCACGACAATGCCGACACGGAACTCTTGCTGGGCCGCATTGAACGAAAACTCGGGCATCGCGAAGAGTCTCAAAGGCATCTGCGATGGGCGGCCACATTGGGTGGCGATCGTGAGCGAATCCGCCGTGAGGAACTGCTTGGCCAGGCTCAAACCGGAGAGCTTGACGGCATCTTGCCGGATCTGCATCGCCTGTTGATCCAGCATTCGGAGGACGGTGCGGACATCTGCGAAGCGTACGCGAACGGACTGCTGGTCAACGGCCAGGTCGATGAGGCGTTGGCGATTATCGAGCAATGGCGGCAGGCGTTTCCCTCGGATCCGCAGCCCGACAATTTGCGGGGCCGGATCGCCGAGTTCCGGAACCGAACGAACGAGGCGGAACGGCATTACCGGGCCGCATTGGCAAAGCAACCACGGCATTTCCCGGCGCTGTTTGGATTGGGACGCACGCTGATCGAATTGAATCGCTGGTCCGAGGCGCTCGACACCTACCAAGCGTGTCTGCGATCACCGTTCGCGGCCCCGGCACAGCTCGGGATGGCGCGCTGCCTGTCGAATCTCGAGCGGGACAAGGAGGCGTTACAACGGCTCCACGAAGCGGCAGCGCAGGAACGCGACCAATTTCGCGAGTCCCTCCGGCAACTGGGAGAACCGACGGAGTACAGCACACTCGACTTTGAACTTGGCGCACTGGAAGCCAAGCTCGGACACACCGACGCGGCAATCGCCGCATTGGAACGAGCCGTGAAATTCAACCCCAAGCATCGGCAAGCCCGTTATCAACTCGCGCTGGCGCTGAACACCACGGGCCGAACGGCAGAAGCCCAAGTCCACTTCGACTGGCACCTCAAGATCGAACAACAACTCACGGAACGCGACCGCCAGCACGATGTCGTGCAACGCCACCCGCGGGATCTTGACGCGCGCTTGCGACTGGGAGTTCTGTATCTCGAAACGGATTCGAACGAAGCTGGCTTGTTCTGGCTGCGCGGCGTCTTGGCGGAAGATCCGAGGCATCGTGCCACGCACGAAGCTCTCGCGGCGTACTTCGCGGCTCAAGTCGACGCGAATCCCGAGGCCGGTCGTTTGGCCCGACATCATCACGAATTGGCGAATTCTCGCGAAAACTGACCACACTCTCCCAACAAAAAAAGGCACTCGAATGTTCGAGTGCCCATTTGGGAGACCACGGAATTCATAGCTTTGCTGCCATCTTCTTGGCCGCCGCTTTGATTTGGTCTGGTTCGCTCATTTTCTCGATGCTGCTCAACTCGGAGAGCAACGCATTGGCTTTGGCCGCATCCGTCGCTTTGAGTTTTTCGAGCTCGGCTTTGAGCGACTCGCTGCCACTCCCCAACTCTCCGGATGTCGCAATGTCGTTGATCATGTTCTTAATCGCGGTCGTGGAATCAACCGGAGTCGGCGCTTGCACGGAAGATGGTTTCGGGAGTCCATCACCTCCACATCCTGCGAACCCCAGCAAACCGCACAATGCCAAACAACGAACGAACGCTTTCATGAACAGTCCTTCCTTAAAAGTTCGCGACGATGTCTCTGCTCGCCCGCGATCCAAGGTTTTGATAGAGGATCAGATCAATGTTGTTCGAGATAAACCTCGAAGCTCCATCGCCCATCAGGTGGTGCGTTCCGCCGGAATGCCGGCTGCGCGACGGAACGACTCCCGCACCGTCGGTCCAACTGCAGGTCAAGCAGGAAATGCAATTCGGGTACTTCCAGTTGGGCGTCGCCACGGTATTCATGATCGTGTGGAACGGAGTCGGTGCCATCCATTCTCGACCAGAATGCACTTGGACATCGGCCGACACCAGGGTCGGCACCACCTTCGCTAAGCACTGGTTTCCGTAGGATGTCAGTTCGGCTAAGGTTGGTTTCGGATTTGTGGGTGCAACTGAAGGGACTACATTGCGGATGATGCTGGATGCGTCGTAGATTGCATTGCTGTTGTTTCCAATCAATCCTTCCCCCATTGCGATCGTGTTGGAAAGACCATCTCGGACACCCGCGGTACTGACGGAATAGTTGAGGTTAAACATCCCGACGTTGCCGGCCACACTGGCATCCCATCCCAAGTTGGGGCCTGTGCTGACTAAGTAACTGTTATTGCCTCTGTCAGCACTGCCGAATGGTGAATCGAACGGACACAAGAAATTGGAAATGACCACTCGGCGAAGTTCCACAGGAACTTGGGCGGCGACATCCCAATAGCCAATTCGGGGAATCCGCTTGAAGAGCGGAGCTTGATCCATATACGGCAAGAGCATGGTGTGGGCGCTACGGCCACGCCAACAGGTGGAACTTCCCACACCGCAACTGGGAAACGCTCCGACGTTGTCCGATACGTTGTAATTGGCCTTTGGGAAATACTTGTTCGAGTCATGGTAATTGTGCAGAGCCAACCCAAATTGCTTGAGATTGTTCTTGCATTGCGAGCGGCGGGCCGCCTCGCGAGCTTGTTGAACGGCAGGCAAGAGCAAGGCGATCAGGACGGCGATGATCGCGATCACGACCAGCAATTCAATGAGAGTGAAGCCGCGACGATGGAAAGGTGGTTTAAGCACAAAACCTCCAATGACAAATTGTTTCTTGAATCCCATAGACTTGGGGACGGGGATAGTCGGTCGGAGTGGCAAGATACCGTCGCAGTTTCTTAGCGGAAGCCAAACTTGTTCGGAATTCAGGATATCTTCAGCTATTCGGTGTTTTGCCCGTCATCGCAGCCAATACGCGCCTCGTGCGAGCCTCACAAATCGAACTGAATCCCTTGGGCGAGTGGCAGGTCGCGCGAATAGTTGATCGTGTTGGTCGCGCGGCGCATGTATGCCTTCCACGAGTCGGAGCCGGACTCGCGTCCGCCGCCGGTCTCTTTTTCGCCGCCGAAGGCACCACCGATTTCCGCTCCGCTGGGACCGACGTTGACGTTGACGATCCCGCAGTCGGAACCGGCCGCCGAGCAAAACAACTCCGCCTCACGCATGTCGCTGGTCATGATCGACGAGGCCAAGCCTTGCGGCACGTCGTTGTGGATCGCGATCGCCTCGTCGAGCGTGCGGTACTTCAGGACGTACAAGATTGGCGCGAAAGTCTCGTCACGAACGATGGTGGGTGAGGGGCGAGGGGTGAGGGGCGAGGGGCGAGCAAACTCTACGAGCGCGGGGCGGACGTAGAAGCCGTTGGGCGGCACTCCGTCGGTGACTCGTTCGCCGCCGTGGATGACGCCTCCTTCGGATTGAGCACGTTGCAGGGCGGATTGCATCGCGACGAAGGCCCGCTCATCGACGAGCGGGCCGACGAGGACTCCGGATTCTCGCGGATCGCCGATCGGCAAGCGGTCGTAGATCGTCCGCAATCGGCGAACGAGATCGTCGGCGATGCTTTCGTGGACGATCAAGCGGCGGAGCGATGTGCAGCGTTGTCCGCAGGTGCCAACGGCGGAGAAAACGATCGCGCGAGTCGTCAGTTCCAAGTCGGCGGACGGCGTCACGATCATGCCGTTGTTGCCGCCGAGTTCCAGCAACGAGCGTCCCAATCGAACAGCGACGCGCTGCGCGACCGCGCGACCCATTGCGGTTGAACCGGTGGCCGAAATCAGTGGCAACTCCGGCGCATCGGCGAGAGCTTCTCCGACTCCCGCGCCGGTGCCGATCAACACGCACGAGACGGCGGGAGGAACGCTCGGCATCTCGCGCAACACCGATGCAACGACTGACTGGCACGCGATCGCGCACAGCGGCGTTTTTTCCGACGGCTTCCAGACGACTGGATCTCCGCAGACCCAGGCCAGCGCTGCGTTCCAGGCCCACACTGCCATCGGAAAGTTGAACGCCGTGATGACGCCGATCGGGCCGAGCGGATGCCATTGCTCGGCGAGTCGATGTCCGGGTCGCTCGGTGGCGATCGTCAGACCGTACAACTGCCGGCTCAGCCCGACCGCGAAGTCGCAGATGTCGATGACCTCTTGCACCTCACCGAGTGCCTCTTGTGTGATCTTGCCTGCCTCGGCCGTGATGACGGCGGCGAGGTCGGCCTTCATTTCGCGAAACCGATTGCCGACACGCCGCACGAACTCGCCACGCTGCGGAGCGGGCAGGACTCGCCAGGTGTGAAAAGCTTCGGTCGCGGCCGTGAGTACTCGCGACACTTCGGCAACACCAGCCGAGTCGAACGTCGTCAGCGTTGATCCATCAATCGGCGAGCGGCCGGTCAGTGGTGAACCGGTTCCGGTCAGACTTTCGCCGCCGATCCACACGGCTTGCGGTGCGGAAGAAATCCCCAAACGACCGAGTGCCTCGGACAATGCGGACATGACAGACCCTCCTTTGGCTCGCATCACGGACGATTTTGCGGGAGATTAGCGAAAGACGTGGACCTCGACAGCGCGGATGAATCGATCATGAGGCGGACCATCCAGTACCTTCGACAAGTCGGCTGGCTCGCGGCTGTGACGCTGATCGTCGTATCGTTGGCCTCGGCCCGTGCCGATGAAGCGACGGCTCGGTTCTACGAACATCTTCGGCAACGAAACCTCTTCGGGTTGGTCGAATCGGATTGCTTGCGGCGTCTCGAAGCGACATCGCTCAGCGAGCGGCAACGCAGCGAGTTGGTTTTGGAGTTGTCGCGAACGTACGCCGCTCACGCCTGGCACACGGCCGGAACCGAGCACGACGACTTGTGGCAGCGAGCCACGCGGTTGATCGTCGACCATCTGATTCGCGCGACCGCGACACCTCGACGCGAGCTATTTGAAACGCAATTGGCACTCATCGAATTGGGCCGAACGGAAATTTCGCTCGCTCAATCGGAGTTGCGACCGGAGGATCGCGAACTGCGGCAGCGCGGGTTGAAAGCGGTCGAGATCGCGATCGAACAGTTCGGCGTTTTAGAAAAATCGCTGGGCCAACAGGTGCGACAGAATTCCGTCGTCACGGCCCCGGACAAACTCTCGTCGTTCGAGCGGCGAACGCTTTGGCAGCAGATTCGATTTCGGCTGGGCATCGCGCGGCTGACGCAGGCGAAACTCAGTGCCGGCATCCCGGCTGATCGAGCGACCGCGTTGCTGGCCGCAGACGAGTGGCTGCTGCCGCTCGCACAGGGGCCGAGCAACGAGCGGCTGACTTGGGAGAGCCAGTTGGCGCTGGCTGAAGTCGCACGCTTGCGAGGCGATCACGAACGTGCCGACAAGTTTCTGGCCGCGTTTGAAAAGACGGTCGCGGACGACACGCCGCTCGACCTGCGCGAGCGGTTCGTGATCGAAAGTCTGCGCGGTATGCTCGCCGCGGGGACGTCGAAACCGACCGGTGCCGCGTCGTGGTTGATTGAACAGCGGCGGAGCGGTGTCTTGAAACTCGGCGACACGAAGTCAGCCGGCGTCGCGTCGCCGGAATTGGCTTACTGGCAGATCGTGGTTGAGCTGGCGGTGTGGCAACTCGCCGCAGATCGTGGCGATGCAAAACTTGCCAAAGAAGTTTGGGACCGCCTGGCATCCGAAGTCGATCAGTTGCAACACGACGACGGTGGCTACTGGGCCACGCGAGCGCAGCTCGACTGGCAGCGCGAGCGGGACGTGCGACAGTTTGGCCGCGAGTTAGCAGGGCTGGTACGGAAGGCTCGGAGTGGGTTCTCGACGCTGCCGACGGACGAGTCACTCGCCCGATTTGATCTCGCGATCGCAATGGCCTCGAAGAATCCGGATCTGGCCGCGACGACGAAGTTGCTGCTCGAATTGCGTGACTCGCGCGCGACGCTGTTGTTTCAAGCCAAACGATTCGAGGACGCCGGCGCGGCGTTTCGTGAACTGGCGGAAGCTCCGCGTCACGAACGCTCGGCCGCGACGCATCAGTTGTGGGCGTTCTGCCTCGGCAAACTGTTCGAGAATGAGCCGACGGATGCTCGGCGAACGGAGTTCGTCGCCGCATTGCGCTCGTTGCGAGAGCGATATTCCGATCTGCCCGAAGCGGCTGAGGCCGCGTGGTTACTCGGTCAAACACTCGAACGGCAGCAGCAGTTTTTGGAGGCGATCGAGATCTTCGTGTCGGTGCCGGAGACGCATGCGCGACACGACGAAGCGTGGGCAGGAGTGGCTCGCTGTCACGAACAGCATCTCGCGCGATTGCGCCGCGAGGTGAAGCCGACGGCGGAGGCCAATGCAGCGGCGATTCGTCAGTTGTTGCCGGTGGCGACAGCAATCGTTCAGGCGAGCGGGAGGGCGTCAGCCCCCCGAGTGAATGACAATGATGTAAAGACTCGGGGGGCTGAAGCCGCCCCGCTCGCCTTGAATGCGGTTCAGGCGGAGCTGCTCGTCCGGCTCGCTCGGCTTTTGTTGGAGCAACATCCTGCGGACGACAAGACGGCGGATCGGTTTTTGGAATTCGTGATTGCTCACGCACAGGATCGCGAGTGGCTCAAATTGGCGAAGCAACTGCGCGTCGTGTCGCTGGCCGGGCAGCGACGCATCGACGAAGCGGAGCGGCTGATTGAGTCGCTCGAAGCCGCCGGGCCGGATGAGTTGCTGACGCTGTTGGATGGACTGTCGGCCGTTGCGACACGCAGCGACGCGGGGACGCAGCAGCTCGTGGCCGAGTTGCAGTTGCGAGCGTCTCAGAAGCTCGTCGAAACGGCGGCGAAGCTGACGGAGTCGCAGCGTTTGCGTCTCATGCGTGCTCGCGCCGAAGCTCTCGCGACGACCGGTCAGCCGACGAAAGCGCTTGCGGTCTACCAGCAACTCGTCGAGAAATCGCCCCGCGATGCAAAGCTCGTGAGAACGGCCGCCGAGTTGTGCGAGTCGCTCGACTCGAAAGAGGGGATGCAGCAAGCGAAGGCGTACTGGCGGCGGCTGGAAGGCTTGCTCAAAGCCGGCAGTCTCGAATGGCTGGATGCGCGGCGACATGTCATCCACTGTTGCCGACGGCTCGGCGAACAAGCCGAGGCTGACAAGCTGCTGAAGGTCACGAAGCTGCTGTACCCCGACCTCGGCGGCGAGGAGCTGCGAGTACGGTTCGAGGAATTGACGCCGTGACCTTGCGAACGTAGCCGTCATCGCTCCGCGTGACGAGCCGAACGTGCGAACGGCGCGGTTTGGCAAGTCGGCTCATCACGCGGAGCGATGATGGCTACTTTCCAGACGGACGCTGGCAGCGTCCGCCACGTTTCCTCTACTCTCCCGCCCCGATTTGACTCGACCTCTCACCCATTGCGATGGCCCATGAAAACTGACGAACTGCGTGAAAAGTATCTGGCCTTTTTTGAGTCCAAAGGCTGCGTGCGACGAGCCAGCGACGTGCTGATTCCGCGAGACGACAAGACCGTCCTGTTCACGCCGGCCGGGATGAACCAGTTCAAGAATCAGTTTCTCGGCATCGGCCCGATCGACTTCACGCGGGCGACGACTTGCCAGAAATGTCTGCGAACCGGCGACATCTCGAACGTTGGCGTCACAGCGTATCACCACACGTTCTTCGAGATGCTCGGCAACTTTTCGTTCGGCGATTACTTCAAGAAGGAAGCAATCCACTGGGCGTGGGAATTTCTGACGTCGAAGAAGTGGCTTGGCCTCGACGGCGAACGGCTGAGTATCACAGTGTACCTCGACGACGATGAGGCGTTCGGCATCTGGCACGACGAGGTCAAAGTCCCGGCCGCGCGGATCACTCGCTGCGACGAGAGCGAAAACTTCTGGCCGGCGTCGGCTCCATCGCAGGGGCCGGACGGCGTCTGCGGGCCGTGCAGCGAGATTTATTACTTGCCGCCTGGCTCGGAAAAGACGGTTGAGATTTGGAATCTCGTCTTCACGCAGTTCAACCGCGTCGGAGCACCGCCGAACAACTTGCAGCCGCTGCCAAAGAAGAACATCGACACCGGTATGGGCCTCGAACGCTGCGCGTCCACGTTGCAAGGCGTCCTGAGTAACTTCGAGATCGACATTCTCAAACCGATGTGCGTCGCCGCCGGCAACGCGCTTGGTTTGAAGTACGACTACGCTGCTCCGCACGGCCGAGCCTGCCGCCGCATCGCCGATCACGTCCGAGCTTGCACGTTCGCGATTCACGAAGGGGCGTTGCCCGGCAGCGACAAAGAAAACTACATCGTCCGCCTGCTGCTGCGCCGCGCCGCGCTCGAAGGCTATTTGCTCGGCAAGCACGATCCGTTCCTGCACACGCTTGTCCCCGCGATCGTCGCGGGCATGAAGGCCGGTTATCCGGAGATCGCGAAGACGGTCGAGTCGGTCGCCAACGTCATCCGCGAGGAAGAAAAACAATTCCTGACGATCGTCGATCGCGGGATGCCGAAGTTTCAGAAGGTCGCCGATCAGGCCAAGTCGAGCGGTGGCGTCCTCTCTGGCGAGGCCGCATTCGATCTGCATCAGACCGACGGCTTCTTGATCGAGCTGACCGAATCGCTCGCGGCCGGAGCCGGATTGAAAGTCGATCGCGCGCAGTTCGAGGCGTGCGTCAAACAACACGAAGCCAAGTCCGGCAGCGGCGCGTTCGCGAACTCGGTGATGTCGGCCGGGCCGATGGATGCGTTGCGAAAGCAAGGTGGCACGGAATTTCTCGGCTACGACAGCACACAGGCCAGCGGCTGCAAAATTGTCGGCATCATCGCGGACGGAGTGCTTGTCAGCGACTTCACGACGATCGGTCATGAGCAGCCGATCGGCATTGCGCTCGACAAGACTCCGCTCTACGGCGAGTCGGGTGGACAAGTCGGTGACGTCGGAATGCTGACGGCGGATGGCTTCGAGTTCCAAGTGCTCGACACGCAGAAGGACGGCGATTTGTGGCTGCACATCGGCACGCTCAAGAAGGGCAAGCTGAGCGTCGGCCAAACGGTCACCGCGACGGTCGATGCCGAACGCCGAGCGGGGATTCGCCGAGCACACTCGGCCACGCACATTCTGCATCACGCGCTGCGACAGACGCTCGGCAGCCAGGCGACGCAACGCGGATCGAAAGTCGATCGCGATGTGTTCCGCTTCGACTTCACTCACGGCAAGCCGGTCAGCGATGAAGAACTGCAAACCATCGAAACCGAAATCAACGCCCGCATCGCTGAAGGCGCGGCGGTGACGACCAAGTTGCTGCCGATCGCCGAAGCACGCGAACTCGGAGCGATGGCTCTGTTCGGCGAAAAGTATCCCGACAACGTTCGCGTCGTCCGCATGGGTGACTGGAGCATCGAACTCTGCGGCGGCACGCACCTGACGAACAGCGGCCAAGTCGGCTTCTGCAAACTGGTCGCCGAAGAGCCGGTCGCCAAAGGAGTCCGCCGCATCTCGGCCGTCACAGGCGCGAAGGCGCTCGAACGAACTCGGCAGACGGAGTCGCTTGTCAAAGATTTGTGTGGCTTGTTGAAGTCGCCGGCGGATGAACTCGCCAAGCGAATCACGACGCTGCAAGACGAACTGCGAGATGCGAAGCGGGAACTCGCGCAGCACGCCAGCCATGCGGCTGCCGGTGCGATCGACCAATTGATCGCGCAGGCGGAGAGCATCGGCGGCGTGCGGATCGTCACGCACCTTGTCGAGAATGCGACTCGCGATTCGGTTCGCGAGATGATCGACCTGCTGCGTGACAGAGCTTCGCCCGCCGCGATCCTGCTGGGCGCGGTGATCGACGGCAAGGTGGCTCTGACCGCGGCAGTGAGCAAAGACTTGATCGCTCGCGGCCTGCACGCCGGCGACTGCGTGAAGTTCGCCGCGAAGATCGTCGGCGGTGGTGGCGGCGGACGTCCTGACATGGCGGAAGCCGGCGGAAAAGATCCCTCGAAACTCGCGGAAGCACTCAAAGCCGGAGCGGATTACTTTCGGTCGAAGCTCGGTTGAACGGCGAACCGCCGAGCCGACCGGGAATTGCGGGGGCTGCGCTCAGCCGATTAGATTGCGATCCACAAGAGGCTCGGCTTTTCTAAAAGCCGGGCTTCTGGAACGAGGAGATCAATCCATGAGCCAACCTGACGCCGAAACCAAAGCCTTGATGGACTCGATCTTCATCGGCAAGGTCTTGCGTGCCCGGCAGAGGTCGATTGGCGAAAAGCTGCTCGATGGTCCTCGGTTGTTCGAGGACGGCTGCGTGATGATGCGCAATGGCATCCGCTGGCAGTTCCCGGAATTCAGCGACGAACAGGTTGAAGCGGAATTGCGACGCCGGCTGGCCCTCCGACGGCAAATCGACGAAGCCGGGATTTATCACGATGCTGGGGTGCTGGATGAATAACGTGGAAGTGACCGCCGCAGCCGTGGACGCACTGGAAGCGTGCCAGATCGACTACATTCTCGTCGGTGGGTTTTCATCAAATGCGTACGGAATCGCGCGATCCACACACGATGCTGATTTTGTCGTTGTGGTCAAACCGGGACAACTGCGCGCGTTGGTCGATCGATTGGGTCCGGAGTTTTCGCTGGACCGGCAAATTCGGATGGAAGGGATCACCGGCTCGGTGCGAAACGTCGTCACCTACCTACCGTCAAACTTCCAGATCGAATTGTTCCGCCTGAACACCAGAGACGAACACCACGAGGAACGCTTCCGCCGCCGTCGCCGAGAGAAAGTCGAAGAGATCCAACGCGAGGCTTGGCTGCCAGCGGTCGAGGATGTTGTCATTCAAAAACTCCGCTGGCAGCGGCGCAAAGATCTCGATGATGTCGTCAGCGTTTTGACCGTGAGTGGTCCCATCATCGACTGGGCCTATCTCCGGTCGTGGACCACCAAGCACGGAACGGGCTCGCTGCTACAAGAGCTGCTCAAAGAAGTTCCTGACCTCACTGGCATGGATGAGGAGTCGTGATGAAGTCTCACACAATCATCGCAGTTCTGCTCGTGGCGACGGCGCTGCCGGCGTTCGCCCAATCGCCGAACGAAGAAGAGCTCAAATTCTTCGAGCAGAAGATTCGGCCGGTGCTCGTGCAGCACTGCTACAGTTGCCACTCGGTTCAGGCGCGTGACGCGAAGAAGTTGAAAGGAAAGCTGTTTCTCGATTCCGCCGAGGGAGTGCTGGACGGTGGCGAGAGCGGCGCGGTGATCGTGAAGGGGAAGTCTGCCGAGAGTCTGCTCATCAAGGCACTCAAGCATGACGGCCTCGAGATGCCGCCAACTGGCAAACTCTCCGCCGAGATCGTGGCGGATTTTTCGAAGTGGATCGACCTGGGTGCTCCCGATCCAAGAAAAGGGGACTCGCCGGTCAGGCCAAAGCGGGAGATCAGCCTCGAAGAAGGCCGGAAGTGGTGGTCGTTCCAGCCTCTCAAATCCGTCGAGCCACCGGCAGTTGCTGAGGGAACTTCTGCCGCGTCGTCGATCGACCGATTCGTTGTCGCGGCTCAGCAGAGTCACGGCCTGAAACCGAATGGCCCGACGACGAAGGAAAAGCTGATTCGCCGCGCGTACTTCGATCTCATCGGCCTGCCGCCGACACCGGAACAGATCGCGGTCTTCGTCGCGGATGTGTCCCCGCAAGCGTTCGAGAAGGTGGTCGATGGACTGCTCAGCAGTCAGCACTACGGCGAGAAGTGGTCGCGACATTGGCTCGACGCGGCTCGTTTCGCGGAGAGCGGCGGGTACGAGTTCGATGGCTTCCGGCCGGGTGCGTTCCACTATCGCGATTGGGTGATCCGCTCGTTGAACAGCGACCTGCCCTACGACCAGTTCGTGCGCCTGCAACTGGCCGGCGACGTGTTGCAGCCCGACGACATTCAAGGAGCGGCGGCGAGTGGCTTTCTCGTCGCCGGGCCGTATCCGGGACAGATCACGACGAAGACCGTCGAACGGATCCGCTACGACCAGCTTGATGACATGCTGATGACGATCGGCGGCTCGATGTTGGGTCTGACGCTCGGTTGCGCTCGCTGTCACGAACACAAGTACGACCCGATCCCGCATCAGGATTACTACGCGCTGGCGGCATCGTTCGCGAAGACCTCGCACGGCTCACGCACGCTCGATCTCGACCCGGCCGCGACGCAGCAAGCGGTCGAGAAGCATCAAGCGGATCACGAGCCGCTCGTTGCGGTGCTACGCACGTTCGCGGCGAATGAGTTGCCGAAGCGATTTGAAACGTGGCGAGCCGCCGAACTGGCGAAGCAGTCGGACGCGCCCCGCTGGCAGGTGCTTGAACCGGTGTCGCTCGAAGCGGAACGCTCGTGGTTGAAGGAGATGCCGGGAGGGATTGTCGCTCACGATGGGCTACTGAATCCCGGCCTGAAAATTCGCCAGCGCGGCCAGCGGCGATCGGTTGGCAACGAAGAGCAGTATCGCATCTCGCTGCACACGCATCAGAAAAACGTCACGTCGCTGCGGTTTGATGCCTTTGCGGACAAGTCACTCCCGCAACGCGGGCCGGGGCTGAACGGTGACGGCAGTTTTCAACTTGTCGAACTGAAGGTCACCGCGCAGCCGCTTGATCCGATGGCGAAAGAGGCACCGTTGGAATTGAAGCTCAAGCCGGTCTTTGCGGCCTTCGAGGACAAAGACCAGCCGCTGAGCAACGCTCTGGACGGCAAGCCGGCAACAGCGTGGGTCGTGCGGGAAACGGCGAAGAAGGACAACGCCGCTGTCTTCGAGTTGGAGACACCGCTCGCGGGATTTGTGAGCGGCACGGAAATCGTCTTCGACATGAAGTTCCGAGACCTCGGTATCGGACGCCTGCGGTTCGCGCTGAGCACTGAACCGAATCCGGCGACCTGGGCGGGCGACTTCTTGCCACAGCATCTCGGTGAGGTCCGCGCGATCCTCGCGGCCAACGGCAACAAGCTGCCGGATGCGCTGCGCGAGCCGATGACTCGCTGGTTCGCTCTGTTTGATGCCGAGACCGCGAAGGTCTTTCACACGGTTCGCGATCATGCCGCGGCAGCACCGCGGCCGAATTTGTCCGAGGTCTACACGACCGTCGCCGGTGGGCAGGACGTCTTTTTCTTGCGACGCGGTGAGGTCGACAACAAGCAGGGCAAGTCAGAGCCAGGCTTCATGCAGGTCTTGTGGCGCGGCGATGCGCCGGCGAAGGCTCAGCCGGAGATCGACCCGCGCGTCGCGCTCGGCGATTGGATGACGAACGTCGATCGAGGGGCCGGCCCGTTGCTGGCTCGCGTGATCGTCAATCGGCTCTGGCAGCATCACTTCGGCGAGGGGATTGTCGGCACACCGAACGACTTCGGCGTGCAGGGAGACAAGCCGACTCATCCGGAGTTGCTGGAATGGCTCGCGAGCGAACTCGTGCGCGGTGGCTGGAAGCTCAAGCCGTTGCACAAGCAGATCATGCTCAGTGCGGCGTACCAGCAATCGCACGAGGTCAACGCCGAGAACTTGAAACTCGATCCGGCAAACCGCTACCTCTGGCACTTCCAGCCGAGGCGATTGGACGCGGAGATCATTCGCGATTCGCTGCTGGCGATGGGCGGCAATCTCGATGCCACGATGTTCGGGCCGAGCATTCTCGACAACACGCCGCGACGCAGTGTTTATCTGCGCGTCAAACGGAGCGAACTCATCCCACTGATGACGATGTTCGACGCACCCGAACCGACGCAGAGCATCGGCGAGCGAATCAGCACGACGGTGCCGACGCAGGCTCTGGCGCTGATGAACTCGCCGTTCGTGCGGCAGCAGGCGGAGAAACTAGCGTCTCGGATTCGTCCCTCGAAAGATTCGCCGCTCAGTGCCGCGGTCGATCGTGCCTACCAGATGGCTTTCTCGCGAATGCCCACCGATCCGGAACGGAACCGGATGCTGGCCTTCGTCGAGGAACAGCGTGCCGCCATGGGAGGTGATGCCGTCGTGGCGACCGATAAAGCCTTGATCGAGTTCAGCCATGTGCTGCTGTGCCTCAACGAGTTTGTTTACATTGATTGAAAGTAGCCGTCACCGCTCCGCGTGACGAGCCTGACTGTGATCGACGTCGATGAAGCGTTCGGCTCGTCACGCGGAGCGGTGACGGCTACGTTTAAGCTAACGAGGATTTCGCATGTTCAATTTCCACTCACCGTCTGATCTGCAATTGCCAGCCCGGCGTCGTTTTCTTCAGGAGGCTGGCCTCGGTTTCGGCTCGCTCGCGCTGGCCAGTTTGCTGAACGGCGAATCGCAGGCGGAGCCGTCTGCCAACCCGCTCGAACTTCGGCCGCCGCACTTTCCAGGGCAGGTGAAGTCGATCGTATGGCTGTTCATGACCGGCGCTCCGTCGCAGGTGGATACCTGGGACTACAAGCCGGAACTTCAAAAACGTGACGGCCAAGACCTCGCCGGAGCCGATCCGAAGACTGGCTTCTTCACGACCAGCGGCAAGTGTTTGAAGTCGCCGTTTGTCTGGAGTCAGCATGGCGAGTCCGGCTCATGGGTGTCGGATCTGTTTCCGCACTTGTCGCAGCACGTCGACAAGATGTGCTTTTTGCATTCGATGAATCTGCGGCAGAACAATCACGCGCCGGCGTCGATCGAGTTGATGTGCGGCACAAATCGTCCGGGCCTGCCCGCGCTCGGAGCCTGGATGACTTACGGCCTCGGATCTCTCAACCAGAGTCTGCCATCCTACGTCGTGCTGCACGACACGCGGCCTCGCGGTGATGATCAAATCTGGTCGGCCGGTTTTCTGCCGAAGACGTATCAAGCTCTCGCGCTGGATGCTCGCCGCAAAGAAGTGGTCGATAACTTGGCTCGTGACGGCAAACACAGCGATGCGCAGCAGCGGTCACAGCTTGATCTGATCCGGCAGTTGAATCAGGAGCACGCGACGACTCGGCCGACGCAGGCCGATCTCGCCGCGCGGATCAATTCCTACGAGTTGGCGTACCGGATGCAAATGGCCGCTCCGGAAGCGCTCGATCTGACGAAAGAGTCCGAAGCGACTCACAAGCAGTACGGCATGGATCAGCCGGAGTGCGCGACGTTTGCTCGGCAGTGTCTGCTCGCCCGGCGACTGGTCGAACGGGGCGTGCGGTTCGTGCAAGTCTTCGCCGGCAAGGGAGTCGGCGGTGACGGCAGCGTCAACGACGTGCCGTGGGATTGCCATTCGGACGTGCAGACGAATCATCGTTCGTGCGGGCTGCACACCGACCAACCGGCGGCCGCGCTGCTCGCCGATCTCGAAGCCCGCGGACTGCTCGAAACGACGCTGGTGATTTGGGGAGGCGAGTTCGGCCGCACGTCGGACTCACAAGGCGCGAAGGGGCGCGATCACAATCCAAACGGATTCACGATTTGGATGGCCGGAGCGGGCGTCAAAGGCGGCTTCCATTACGGAGCGACCGACGACTTCGGTTACAAGGCGGTCGAGAAAAAGATCCACGTCAACGATCTGCACGCGACGTTGTTGCATCTGCTGGGTCTGGAGCATACCAAGCTGACCTACCGCTTCAACGGCCGCGACTTCCGCCTGACCGACGTCGGCGGCGAGCTGCTCACAGAGATTCTGACTTGAACGCAGTTTCACGGCCTTAGCCACGTTCGCCAGAACGTGGTCATCGTGCGGCGGTCCCACGTTCTGGCGAACGTGGCTACGACAAAAGAAACGGCCTTTGAACTTCACACGAGGTACTGCGATGAAGCGTTCCGTATTCGCGCTGTTGGTTAGCCTTCTGAGTTGGGGATTCGGAGCCGTTTCGGCGCAGGCTCATTTCCTGTTCATCCAAGTCGGACCTCATGCGGAGGCGGGACGAAATGTTGAAGTCTTCTTCAGCGAGCGGGCGACGGCCGGAGATCCTCGGTTTGTGGCCAAAGTCGCGCACACGGAACTCTGGTTGCAGGACGAGCCGGGCAAGTTCGTGCCACTGACCGTGAATCGGGGCACCGATCGATTGCGCGCGTATCTGCCGTCGGAGCGATCGGTGTCTGTCGTCGGCCGTTGCGAGTACGGCGTGCTCAAACGCGAAAAACCGTTTCTGTTGCGGTATTACCCAAAGGCCGTTTCCGGGAAACCCGACGAGGTGGCGAAACTGTTGCGTCACGAGGCGATCCCGTT
Organism: Candidatus Kuenenia stuttgartensis; assembly: GCA_945904015.1. Lineage (GTDB taxonomy): Bacteria > Planctomycetota > Planctomycetia > Planctomycetales > Planctomycetaceae > SXKJ01. Next base: position 27,817 of record CAMDPK010000079.1, read on the forward strand.
GGAGATCATGCCCACGTTCGCGAAAGACTCGATCACGCTGACGGTGTTGCGAGACGGCAAGCCTCTGGCCAACACGTTGCTGACGACGATCGATTCCGATCTGACGAACGAAGAACTGTCCACCGATGCCGCCGGCCAAGCGACTTGGCGACTGAAGGAGCCGGGGCAATTCGCCGTCTACGTCAAGCATGTCATCCCGCAAGCGGGAGCGAAAGCCGGCGAGAACTACGACGAGATTCGTGAGTTCGCGACGCTGGCCTTCGACTGGCCGCTGGACAATTCGCGAGTGGATTCCGACGCCGTCGCGATGTTTGAGAAGGCGATCGCGGCCCGCGCGGCGTGGGACAACTTCAAAGGCTTCACGGCTCAGGCGTCGGTGTATCTTGATGGTCGTCGTTCGGAAGGGCATGTGGCGGTGAGGCCGGACGGAGAAGTTTCGTTTGATGGAGAACCGAAGCTCGAAGACGAAGCGGCTCGTGAATGGATCCGCGACCAATTGCATTCGCTGGTCATCCACCGAGTTCCCTCGTCCGGTATTCGTTCGAAGCCGCTGCTGAACTTCGCCGACACCGACGAAGCACATCCGCTGGGGCGTCTGTTGAACTTCCACGGCGGGCGATTCGCGTCGACCTATCGCATTCGTGAGGACGAGATCATCGTCGTCAATCGCAGTCTGGGTCGCGAGAACATGTCGTTACAGATGCTCGAAAGCGAACGCAATGCGGATGGCAAGGTGCTGCCGCGCGCGTACGAAGTCCAATACCGCGACGCTCAGACCGGTGCGATCGCGCGCGTCGAGACGTTTCGCAATCGCTGGCAGCGAATCGACAAGTTCGATCTGCCGGAGTCGCTGACTCAATCCATCTCGTCGGCGGGGGGCGTCAGCGTGCGGTCGCTCAAGCTGAAGTCGATCAAGCTGGCGGAGTAGTCACTCGGCGACGACCGCGACCGCTTCGATTTCGATCAGCCAGTCGGGACCAACGAGGGCCGAGACGCCGACGAGCGTGCTGGCGGGCGGATGTTCGGCCCAGACATAGCGGCTGCGGACTTCGCGGATGATCGGGACGTGCTCCGGCTTGAGCCCTACGACGAAGAGGCTGGTCTTCACGACATCGCGAAACGTCGCTCCGACGGCGGTCAGTGCGAGTTCGATGTTGCGGAAGGCTTGCTCGGTTTGAGCCTTGAGATCGCCTTGGCCGACGACTTCGCCTCGCTCGTTGATTGCGACTTGGCCAGAAATGTGAATCGTCTTGCCTCTGGTCGCGCTGACAACGTGCGTCCAACCGAACGTCGGGCACAGTTGCGGCGGATTGAGGAATTCAACGTTCATGTCTGCGGTCCTCGTGAGATCGTCGGTGACTTGGCTCAATGGAGATTCGCCCACGCTCTTGGCGAGCGTGGCTACGGCCGTTGGCTCGGTCATTTGTCCGACTTCTTCTCCGCTTGATCCGCGAGTGTTTTTCGGAACGCCTTCTCTTTGAGTTCGACGTAGGCACGGTAGCCGTCGGGATCGATGAACGGATTCTTGTCGGCAGCCTTCAAGCGTTCGTGCTTGGCCAACATGCCGTAGTACTCGCCGTGTGCTCCGAGAAAGAGGTCGCAGGGGAGCGACTTCAAGACCTCGAACGTCTTCGCAAAATCTTCGGCGATGTTCGGGTAGTCCTGGTTGTCGACCAGCCGGTATCCGGGATTCACGTTGGGGCTGCCGATGACGACGACGTTGTAATTTTTGCCACCTTCCGTTGTCTTCCAGGTCCAGGTCGTGCAGCCGCGCGTGTGGCCGGGAGTCCGTCGAGCGACGAGCGTTGTGCCACCCAGTTTCACTTCGTCGCGGTCTTTCAAAATTCGATCCACTTCGCAGACTGGCCAGCGGTCATTGGGATAGAAGTACTGGCCGACTCCGCCCGAGGCGATGACGTTGTCGTCGCCACGCATGACGAAGACTTTGGCTCCCGTCAGTTCCTTCAACGACGCATGACCGGCGACGTGATCGGAATGGGCGTGACTCTCCAGAATGATTTTGACGTCGCGCATTTTGAAGCCGAGCGACTCGACCGAGGCGCGAATCAGCGGCACGGTCTCTTCAAAGCCGCTGTTGATCAGGATGTGCCCTTCGGGAGTCTCGATCAGGTAAATCGACAGCGCCTTCGAGCCAACGTAGTACACATTGCCGACGATGCGGTGCGCCGGAAACGCCTCATCGGCGATCACCGAGCCGCTCGCAGCCAACAGGATCAAGAACACGTTCAACAATCGCTTGGTCATGGAAACTCAGATCCGTCGTAGCCACGTTCGCCAGAACGTGGGCGTTGCGTCGAATTGCCCACGTTCTGGCGAACGTGGCTACGGATTGATTCCGCTTCTAGCCAATCAATTCCGGCAGTGGCCGGTGATCGCCGACGAGGTATTGCGGTCGGCCGGAACGGTCGATGAATTGCGTCGTCGCGACGTCGATGCCGAGCCGCTGGTACAACGAGGCGAAGACGTCGCGGAAGTGAACCGGGCGAGTCAGCGGTTCCTCGCCCCAGCGAGTGGTTGAGCCGAGCACTTGTCCGTGACGCATTCCGCCGCCGGCGACGAGCGCGCTGCAAACTCGCGGCCAATGATCGCGGCCAGCGTTCTGGTTGATCTTGGGAGTGCGACCGAACTCGCCCCAGACGACGACGGCGATGTCGTCCAGCAAGCCGCGCTCGTCGAGATCTTCGATCAACGCGGACAGCCCCAGATCGAGCAGCGGCAATGCTCCGCGAGCTTCGTTGAAGATGTCCTTGTGCCAGTCCCAGTTGTAGTCCCCTTTGAGCATCCGCCCGAACGGATACCGGCAGAAAGCGAGCGTGACACAGCGAGCACCCGCTTCGATCGCTCGGCGAGCCAACAAGAACTGGTCCAGAAATGTTTTGCCGTCGCGTTCGTTGGGATAAGCCCGATTCAGTCCGTATCGGCCGCGCGTGGCGGCGTCTTCTCGACTGAGATCGAGCGCTTCGGCAAGCCGCGGCGACGTGAGCACCTCGAACGCCTGCCGATGAAACTCGTCGATGCCGTCGGTCGAGCCTGCTTGATCGACCTCTCGACGGAAGCGATCGAAGCTGTTCAACAACGCTCGGCGGTCGGACACGCGATTGAGCGTCGTGCCGTTGAGCTGAATGTTTCGCCGATCAACCGCCTCGACCTCGAACCCGGCGTGAGCAGATCCCAAATACCCGGGCTGCGTTGGCGGAGTGCGAAGGATGAATCGCGCGTCGGGAGCAATTGGCGTCAGATCAACGGCAGGTGGCACGCCAGCGACTCGCGGGCCGAGTTGTTTGGAGAGGATCGATCCCATCGACGGCCAATCGCCGGGCGGATATCCCGCGATGATCGGGGACGAGTCCATCGGCGGATGCGACTCCCAACCTGTCGAACACCAATGTGTGTTGTGATCGTCGCGGAACCCGACCAGCGAGCGAATAAACGTCAGCTTGTCCGCGATGCGAGCCAGCCGTGGCATGAGTTCGCAGATTTCAACACCGGGCTGCTTCGTTGCGATTGGCTGGAATTCACCGCGGATTTCCGGCGGAGCGTCCGGCTTCAAATCGAATGTGTCCAAGTGCGTCGGACCGCCGGGCAAAAGCACCATGATGATGCCTTTGGCCGCTCGCGTGGAACTCGAAGACCGGCCGGCGGCGCTCGTCACCTCTGCTCGCAGGATTTCCGGCAGAGCCAGCCCGCCCAACGCCAGACCGCCAATTTGCAGGCAACTGCGGCGAGACAAGCCGTCGCAAAAGCGCGACTCCGATCCGGCGATGGTCAGCATGGTCGAAACCTCTCGTGACCGACGAACGCATCAAACATCGCCAAAGTATCGAGGTTCGCCGGGTCACGCAACGTCTTCGTCTCTGGTGATGCCTTCCCGCTGCGATGTATCCGAAGTCGACGCCGCGAATTCAGGGGAAATTGAAAGACAGACTGGAAGCGCAAACCCCGCAGAAAACAAAAAACGCCGCAACTCATCATGTGTCGCGGCGTTTCAAAGTGCCCCCAGTAGGACTCGAACCTACAACCTAATGATTAAGAGACATTCTTCTTGCCCAATTTTCACGGGGATTTATGATGCCTGATACCCTTCTGATACCTTTGGGGAGTCATCATGGCACGAAAACCGAAACCGTGGTTCTGGGAAGCTCGTGGGATTTGGTGCGTCAAAATCAGTGGCCATCGCCACAACCTCGGTGAGGTGAAGAGTGACGCATTCGATGCGTTCTATCAACTCATGGCGGCTGCGGGGAAAGCTCCGACCGCAGTGAAATCGAAGCAGAAGTCCGTGGTCGTTCTGATCGACGAATTCCTGGACTGGTGTCAGAAGAACAAACCGAAAAGCTTCGACTGGTACTGTCAGTTTCTGCTTCCCTTCTGCAAGACAGTGCCCACTCTTCGCATTGACCAACTCAAACCTCACCATCTCGAAGACTTCATCGCCAAACCGACGTGGGGTCCATCCGGAAAACGTGCCGCGATCACCGCTATCAAGCGTCCGTTCAATTGGGCATTGAAACGTGGCGAGATTGCGAGCAATCCTCTGCGGGCGGTCGAAAAGCCGGACGAGCAGATTCGGGAGATGGTGATTCCTCTTCCCATGCACAAGCAGATTCTCAAGCTCGTCAGCAAGCCCTTCGCTGATCTGCTGGAACTCGCATGGGAGACCGGGGCTCGACCGTTTGAACTCTATCTGCTTGAGACTCGGCATCTGGAATTGAAAAGTTCGCGTGCCATGTTCCCAAGGGAAGAGTCCAAAGGGAAGAAGCGACAGCGAGTGATCTACTTCTCAAAGAAGGCTCTCGCGATCGTGAAGCGGAACATGCGGAGCGAAGGTCGCGTCCTGCGGAACGCCGACGACAAGCCGTGGACGGCCTATTCCATCAACTGTGCGTTCCTGCGATTGCAAACGTCGATGGGGAAACAGCACTCAGTAAAGCCGCCAAAAATTACAACCGAACAAATCGACGCCAAGGTGAACACGATCCGAGAGAGTCGGGAACGCAAAGGCAAAGCGCCTCTCTCTGAAAAGGCTCTTCGGTGGCAAGCAACTAAGTCCGTCACCGATGCGGCGATACGGAAGCACGCACCGAAGCTGTGCCTCTACGCCTACCGTCACTCCTTCGGCCATCGTAAGCTGACCGAAGGGACTGACTCTCTGGTGGTGGCGACGCTGATGGGCCACAAGGACACGGTCATGCTCGCCAAGGTGTACGGCCACTTGATGCAGAATCAGGGCTTCCTGCTTTCGCAGTTGAACAGTTAAATGAAAAAGCCCGCCATCCTTGGCGGGCTCTCGTCATAGCCGAACGTGCTTGAGCTGATAACGGAAGGGTTCTGCTTTTTGATCTTCCCTCCGCTCCTGTCTCGTCTCTTCCAAGTAGGCTGCGATTTGCTCCTCAGAGAATCGGATCGCGCCACCGAACCGGTGGTGTGACAATTTTCCTTCTTCGACAAGCTGATAGATTTTGGATTCAGAGAGGCTCAACCTCTTGGCTAGTTCTGAAACTTTCAACATGTCACACCTTCTTTTCCGATGGTTCCTTCCGTAGATCGTTCCGAGATTCACAGCACGATACAGACCGCTCGCGAAATGTCTTGGTTGGCGGCTGGCCTGCGGAAGCCAGTTGTCAGTGAGCCGTCACTGACGAACGGCTGACCGCTCGCTTCCGAAGCGACGCTGTGAAAATTCTGCAATGCGGCCGCAGATTTTATTCTTTGCCAACTTCTCCACGGTTGGTCTTCAAAGAAGGAACGATCACATGGCCGGCTTCATTCCGCCAAAGCGGAACCAGCAATACATCCCGCCCAATCAACGCGCGGCAATCGCTCGCGGTCATCGAATCGGTTGGGTTCGTCGTTTGTGGTCGAAGCGACCTCACATTTCGCTACGACTGCCGCGCATCTCGCTTCGGATACCGCGCGCGTTGCTGAACTTGGCACGCACTCCGATCAGGATGTTTTGTCTTAGACGGGAAAATGACGACGTCGCGAAACAAAATGCGGAACTGGCTTGGCAAGAACTCCGTGCGAGCATCGCTGCTCTTAAGACAGCGATGGAATCCAGTCGCAAGAGCTTCGGTGATCTACAACGACTCAAGTCGATTCGAGACTCATTAAGTGTCGCCGGTAAATCGCCGCCAGACGCTCGGATTCACGATGACGTCCGCCAAATCTTGCTGACGTTTTTGGCGAGTCGCGACGAACTGTTGGGCAAATCGAGAGCCGTCGCGAAAGAGGCCGGCAACACCGTGGCGACCTGGCGGCGGCTGGTTCGCATTTACGAGCGGACTGCCGAGACCCACGACAATCGCAATACCTGCCATGATGGCTTTCTCAAACTCGCCAATGCTTGCCAGAAAGAAATTGCGACCGCCGAAGATGTCGCAAAAAAGGTTGCCGCTCGGCAAGCCGCGCTGCTTCGTTTGATCCAGGAAGCACAAGCCATCGTCCGATTCCTCTCGGAACTGCAATTCCATCGGGACCGATCGGCACCCTTCGCTCATCAGCTCGGCGCTTACCGGCGTCAACTCTTTGATGGCGTGTCGTTGTGCTTGCGAGTGATCGACACGCTGCATGTGTAACTCGTGTTGTCTGTTTTCCATTCAAAACCAAGGAGAAAAACATGATCTTGCCCACAACTGTCCGGCTATAAATCGAAGAGCATCAACTGACTATGGCAATCACTTGTCGAATCGTGTTCTGTTTTGATCGAAAGAGCCTTAGAAAGCGGGGTTTTCTCGAACAAAGTCAGACTCAGGATTTGCAGAATTTCGCTGAGCGG
>CAMDPK010000080.1 GCA_945904015.1 Candidatus Kuenenia stuttgartensis
GTTCGCGCGAGAAGGTCATCAATCTTGGCGTCCGTTATTGTGTCGTTGGTACACGTCAAAAACAGAACCCTCATTCGCCGACATGCTCGCGACACTCCGCCGACTCAGCATCCGGCAACAGGTTTTGACCTTGGCACTCGCAGGACCAGGGTCTCGAAAAATCCAACAACTTCTGGAAAACACGGTCGCCTTGCCCACATAAAGTGCAAAAGTCGAACTCACATTGGCTCGAGAACGCGACTTCATGCCGGAACGAGTCAGGCAAGCAATCGCGTTTTGGCAAAAGCATCCCGAATGGGGTCCGGGTGCAATTCACGACCACATCAAGCAGACGCCTCCCAGCGTGGTCGCCGAACAAGGCTGGTGGCCAGAGTCGAAGAGCACGTCGCAGACGGTGAAACCGACTCAACGATTGGCGGACGCTGAACGGCTGTCGTTGATGTCCCACGCGGAACTCCGTGAAGTTCTGGAATGGGGTATCGCGCGGGACATGGTGTCCGACGAATTGTTGAACGGAGTTCGATGACGACCGGCAATTCCTCCAGTTCATCCCCAACCATACACTGCTAGCAAAACTGCTATCGGCTCGCGATGACGCAACCAAGAACGTCGCTCCGACTGCCCAGCCTCCGCCGTCTGACTCGGCTGCACCAAAACACGAAGAGCGTACGCCCCACGGCAATGAGGCGTCCGCTATTCGATCTGCACAGTCCCCGTGACGGAACCAATGCCATGACCGAGCGAACATTATTCCCCGACGACCCACCCGGCAACTTGCCGCATAACCGCACGGCCACAAGCCGACAAGCAGCGGCTCTGGCCAAACCCTTCGCGTGTCGGCAACTCAGTCGCGTGCTCGCATTCTCCGTCGAACGCGGTGACGACGGAGCGACCGACGAAGAGTGCCAGCTAGCCACCGGCATCAGCGGCGACTCACAACGTCCCCGCCGTCAGTGGCTCGTCAAACACGGCTACCTGCACCAGTCCAAAAACATGCGGATGACGACGAAAGGCCGCGCCGCCGTCGTTTGGGTTTGGTCCGGCAAGGTGCTACCGACAGCAGCGGCAACCAACACAGCCGCTGCCGAACAACCGCGGGAGGTTTCGCATCATGCCTGACGCCATCAGGGCATTGCCGGCGGTTCTACGCCGGCCGGAGAAGATCGAGACGCCACGGCTGTTGCTGTCGCGCGATGAAGCGGCCAAGGCACTCAACGTGTCGGTGCGGATGTTGGACTCGCTCACCGAGCCGGGCCGTTGAAGCCCGTCAGGATCGGGAGGCGTGTGCTCTTCTCGCCGGCAGAGCTTCAACGCTGGATTGACGCCGCGACGGCTCATTCGACGGCGGACAGCGTCCCCGATGGTTGACCGGGAATACGGTTCGTTGTGGGTATCTGTTGCGTCGTGTGTATGTTGTGTGTAGGAATACGCCATGAACAGCCGAGAGATCATCCAACGGTTGAAGCGGGACGGCTGGGAATTGGTCCGCACCAAAGGGGATCATCACGTCTTTCGGCGGCCGGATGGGGGAGGCATCGTCGTGGTGCCTCACCCTAAGCGAGACATCCCGGTGGGGACTCTGCGGAGCATCTTCAAACAAGCCGGCTGGGACTGGAACGAACGGAGCTAACGCCATGCAGTTTGCGATTGTGATGCACAAGGACAAATCGAGCGACTACGGCGTGACCGTGCCGGACCTGCCGGGATGTTTCTCGGCGGGAAGCTCGGTCGATGAAGCCTTGGCGATGGCCAAGGAAGCGATTGAAGTCTACTTGGAACAAACCATCGAAGACGGAAAGCCTGTCCCGCAGCCCGGTCGAATCGAACAGCATCAACGGAACCCGGATTACCGTGGCGGCGTGTGGGCGGTCGTGAGCGTCGATCAATCGACGCTGCGCGTGGCGGCGAAGCGAATCAACATTACTCTGCCCGAACGAGTCCTAGACGCCATTGATCGCTTTGCTGATGCCAGTGGCGAAACCCGATCGGGACTGCTGGCGCGGGCGGCGACGGAATACATCGGGCGAGCCGGAGACAAAACTCTGCCGACTGCGAAGCGAGGCCGAAGGAAATTCAAAACCGCGAAGTCGTGAACGCGGCCATACGCGGAGTCCTGCACGCGATGTCATTGAGACGTACGGAGTCACCACAAATGCAAAAACCCCCGGAAAACCGAGGGTTCTTGCATTGAAGGTGGGCGATGAGGGGCTCGAACCCGCGACATCCACGGTGTAAACATGGCGCTCTACCAACTGAGCTAATCGCCCAAGCTGGAGTCCCCCTGTCTGGATTCCCTCAGTGACACTCGGTTGGAAATCGGGACTCCGACCTTACGCTTTGGCCGCGTCTGCCGCTCGTTGAAACTCGACCGCTTGGCGGCGGAGTTGATTCGAGCGGCGAATGAACTTCCCGCGCGCTGGCTTGCTGCCGGAGATGCGGCACAGATTTTCGTACTTCTTGGACAGCGCGAGTTTCACGCGAGCCTTGTTTTCGAGTTCTTCAGCCTTCGTTGCCATGCCTCAAGATCCTTCGACCCAGATTTCGGTAGTGGATGTCAAAAACGGGGTGGGATAAATACCGCGAAATGCCGCCAGATGCCAGTCATCCCGGTCCCCAGAGTGCGGGCAGCGTCGCAAAACCACTCGGTAGTTGACGAGAGCGAGGTCCGTAGCGGCGGATTTACGCGAACTTCCCAAGGATTGGCTGTTCCCCAATCTCGCAGACAGTTAATGGTAGTCCGAGTTGGCGGTCGCGATGATTCGACTGGCTCAGAATGGACAAACGATGCGTGCGATTGACCGCAAGCTGGTGCGAGACGTGTTCCTGATGAAGGGGCAGGTGCTGGCGATCTGCGCGGTGATGGCCTGTGGAGTCGCGACCTTCGTGATGTCCAGCAGCGCGATGGTGTCGTTGCAGGGAACGATGGACGGGTTCTACTCGGCGAATCGGTTTCCGCAGGTGTTCGCCAGCATGAAGCGCGCTCCGCTGACGTTGGCCGAGCGGATCGAGGAGATCCCCGGAGTCGCTCGGATTCAGACGCGCGTGGTCGAGGACGTGACGCTCGACGTGCCGTCGTTTGCGGAACCAGTCGCCGGGAGGTTGGTGTCGATCCCGGAGCATCCGCAGCCGACCGATTTGTGCTCGCTGTTTCTGCGCAAGGGACGCTTCATCGAATCGCGACGCGACGACGAGGTGCTCGCCAGCGAGGGGTTTGTCAAAGCCCACAAGTTGCAGCTCAACGATCAAATCTCGGCGGTCATCAACGGCAAGAAAAAGAAACTGCGGATCGTCGGCATCGCGCTGTCGCCGGAATACGTTTATCAAATCAAGTACGGTCAACTCGTGCCGGATGATAAGCGGTTCGGAATTTTGTGGATGAGCCGCGAGGCGCTCGAAGCGGCGTTCGACATGAAGGGAGCGTTCAACGACGTGCTTGTCGAACTGCTGCCCGGCACGACGGAGGCGGCAGTCACGAGGCCGCTGGATCGGCTGATCGAGAAACATGGCGGCTTCGGATCGTACGCGCGAGCGGATCAGATTTCGCATCGCTTCCTGTCGGACGAGATCAGCAATCTCAAACGGATGGGGATGATCGTGCCGTCGATCTTTCTGGGCGTGGCGGCGTTTCTGCTGAACGTCGTGCTGAGCCGCATTATCGCGTTGCAGCGTGATCAGATTGCGGCGCTCAAGGCGTTCGGATATTCGCATTGGGCGGTGGGTCGGCACTACTTGAAACTGGTGCTGCTGATCTGCGTGATCGGCGGCATTGTGGGGACGATCGCAGGCTCGATCATCGGCCGCAAGATGATGGGCATCTACGCGGAGTTCTACCGCTACCCGGAGCTGCACTATCAACTTCCGCCGGAGGTCATTGCGGGAGCATTCGGAGTCTGTTTCGGATTCACGATGCTTGGCACTCTGAATGTCGTTCGCCGCGCGGTCACGCTGCCGCCGGCCGAGGCGATGCGGCCGGAAGCTCCGGGCGAGTTTCGGCCGACGATCTTCGAGCGGCTTGGATTCGGACACTGGATGTCGCAGATCGGACGCATCGTGATTCGCAACATCGAGCGGCGGCCGGTTAAGGCGTTGCTGTCCGTGTGCGGGATCGCGATGGCGGCGGCGATACTGGTGCTCGGTCGGTTCTCGGCCGACTCGTTGGAGTTTCTGGTGCGGATGCAATTCGAATACATGAATCGGCACGACATCGACGTCTCTCTGAACGAGACGACTTCGCGCCGGGCACTCAACGAAATCCAGCAGCTTCCCGGAGTCATCCACGCCGAGCCGCGGCGCGGTGTTGGCATCAAACTGTTTCACGACCAAGTCGAGAAGCGCACGTTTCTGTTGGGGATCGATCAGGACGCTCGGCTGAACCACTTGATCGACGATCTCGATCAGCCGGTCGCCGTGCCGCCGGAAGGGATCGTGCTCAATCAAAAACTGGCGCAAGTGCTGGGTGTCCACATCGGCGATACACTGCGGCTGGAGATCATGTCCGGCAGCCGTCGTGTTCGGCCGGTGCGCGTCGCGGCGTTCAGCCAAGAGTACTTGGGTACGGTCTGTTACATGGAAGCGCGAGCGCTCAATCGGCTGATCGGCGAAGGCCCGGCAGTGACGAGTATCGCAATCACCGCCGATCCAAACGCCGTTGAGGATTTATACCGCCGTTTGAAGGCGACTCCGCGTGTCGGCAGCGTGATGCTCAAAGGGGCGGCGATCCAAGGTTTCCGCGACACCGTGATGAACAACCTGCTGACCATGCAAGCCTTCAACGTCGTCTTCGCCTGCATCATCGCGTTCGGTGTGGTCTACAACACCGCGCGCGTCGCGCTCTCGGAACGAGGTCGCGAACTGGCGAGCCTCCGCGTGTTGGGACTTACTCGCGGGGAGATTTCTCGCATCTTGCTGGGTGAACTCGCGCTGCTGACCGCCGCCGCGATCCCGTTGGGGTTGTTCTTCGGCAATCGACTGGCGGGACTCGTTTGCTGGTTCATGGACACCGAACTGTATCGCATTCCGCTGATCATCGAGCCGCGGACGTACTCGTTCGCGACGACGGTGGTGCTCATCGCCGCTATCCTGTCGGGGCTGCTGGTCCGACGTCGGTTAGACCATTTGGACTTAATCGCCGTGTTGAAGACACGCGAATGACGTTGAGGTTTCAGAATCGGGAACCTCGGATTCCAGTTCTGAGAGTTCTCATGCGAAATTGAGATTTGAGATGTCAGGCCGTCACCCGGTGATTTCCAATCCAAGACTGTCCTGATAGGAAAGGTGCGACTTGTTTCGCTGGTTCAAACGATTTCTGTGGTTCTGCGTGCTGGCTGGCATTGTTGCCTTCGTTGGGTACGGCTTCATGCCCAAGCCGATTCCGGTGGACACGGCGAGCGTCAGTCGCGGCGTGCTCTCGGTCACGGTGGCCGAGGATGGCAAGACGCGCGTGCGCGATCGCTTCGTCATCTCCGCGCCGTTGGCGGGGAGACTGCATCGGATCAAGGTTCGAGCGGGCGATCCGGTGTCGATTCCGGTGACGGCCGAGCGACTGGCGAGCAAACCGAGCGACGACGAATTAGCGAACGGCAATGGGCATGGCGATCCCGTGACGGAATCGATCACGACATCCGTCTCGCTCGGAACCGCACCGGTCAGCGAGTTGGCGATCATCGACCCGATTGATCCGAGCCTGTTGGACTCGCGGCAAATCGCGCAGGCCGAGTTACGTGTCAAAGCCTTTGAGTCCGCGTTGCAAAGCGCTTCAGCCGCGAAGGCCAAGGCGAGCGTCGCGAGCGAATGGGCGAAGCTCGACCTTGATCGCCGCGCGGGACTTTCGGGAAAGGGAGCCAACACCAAACAGGAACTCGAAGACGCCCAGATGCTGCTGCGCTCGCGGACGGAAGAGCTGAACTCCGCGAAGTTCGCCGAACAAACCGCCAAGTACGAACTCGAACTGTCTCGCGCTGCGCTGCTGCGGTCGAAGCCGCTTGCGGCCGAGGACGCTGAGAAATGGCAATTGCGGGTTCACTCACCGATCGACGGGCTTGTGATGAAGGTGCTGCAAGAGAGTGAAACGATCGTGCAACAAGGGACACCACTGCTGGAAGTCGGCGATCCGCGCGATTTGGAAATCGACATCGAAGTCCTCTCGACCGACGCCGTCAAAATCCTTCCCGGCCAAAAGGTGTGGCTGAAGCATTGGGGGGGCGAGAAGCCGTTGCTGGCGCATGTGCGATTGGTTGAGCCGTCTGGCTACTTGAAACTCTCGGCGCTCGGCGTCGAGGAGCAGCGCGTTCACGTCATCGCACAATTCGACACACCGTATGCCGAACGGCCGACGCTCGGCGACGGCTATCGCGTCGAAGCAGAGATCGTGATTTGGAAAGAGGATGACGTTCTGAAAGTGCCGACCGGCGCACTCTTCCGCGACAAAAGTGCGTCGCCAGCGGCGTCGTCCGATAAGCCGTCCGCTGACATCTGGGCCGTGTTCTTGGTTGAAAAGGGACTCGCCGTCAAACGCCGCATCGAAGTCGGCCGCCGCAATGGACTCGAAGCGGAAGTCCTCAACGGCCTGAGCGACACTGACCTTGTCATCGTGCATCCGAGCGACCGCATCCAAGACCAAATCCAAGTGCAGCCGAGATAATTCGTGGGGCAGGTTTTCAACCTGCCCGGAGAGCGACGTCATTGACGGGCAGGTTGAAAACCTGCCCCACGAAGGATGCCATGACTGCTTCGCTTCCCGACATCGTGATTCGCGCGTCGGCCGGGACCGGTAAGACGTATCAGCTTGCGAGCCGCTTCTTGCAGTTGCTCGATGCGGACGTGCCGCCGGAGTCAATCCTGGCAGCGACGTTCACTCGCAAGGCAGCGGGGGAGATTCTCGAACGCATCCTCCTGACGCTGGCTCGTGCGGCCAGAGATGACGGCGAACGGGCTAAGCTAGCGAGCGCAATCGGTTCGCCGCAGTTGACCGCCGAACGCTGTCGCGAACTGTTGGCTCGGATGACACGGCGGTTGCATCGGTTGCAAGTTGGGACGTTGGATAGTTTCTTCGCGAAGCTCGCCAGCAGCTTTTCGTTGGAGCTGGGTTTGCCTCCTGGTTGGCGGATTCTGGAGACCATCGAAGCGAAGCGGCTGCGCGAGGAAGCCGTCGAGGCGTTGCTCGAAGCGGAGACCGACGACGAACTGGTCCGGCTGCTGCGATTGTTGACGAAAGGGACGACGTCGCGAACGGTCAGTGATTTGATCGACGACACCGTTCAGAACTGCGGCGAGGTTGCGGTGGAAACGGCTCCGGCCGCGTGGCTCAAAGTGCCTCGGCCGCCGCTGCCAGATTACGCCGAGTTGCAACAATCTCGGCAACGGCTTCAGGAACTCCTCGACGACGCCACGCGAACGGACAAGCGAGTGCAAGACGCGATCACGAAAGACCTCGACTCGGCCGAGCGGGATCAGTGGGAAGAGTTGCTCAAGCGAGGCATCTTAAAAAACCTGCTTGCCGGCGAGCGGAAGTACTACCGGAAAGATCTCGATCCGCAGACGTTGGCGGTTTACGAAACGATGCTGGATCAGGTGAAGCGACTCGCGCTGCATCGGTTGGCGACGCAGACCGAAGGGACGCGCGAACTGCTCGACAAGTTCGATCGCGAGTTTCGCGAACTGCAACGCCGGCACGTCGGATGCTCGTTCTCGGACGTGGCTCGTGCGCTGGCCGGTTGGAGTGACCTGCCGGGAGAAACCGATCACTCGTCTGGCAGTCTGGCGATGCGAATGGATTCGCGTCTGTCGCATTTGTTGCTCGACGAATTTCAGGACACGTCGCCGTTGCAATGGTCGGTCCTGCGACCGTTCGCCGAGCAAGTCGCCCGCAAGGCGAGCGGGGGATGTCAATCCCCCGAGAAACAGCAGACATTGTTCGACGACGAATTGCCGCCGTCGTTCTTTTGTGTCGGCGATGTCAAACAGGCGATTTACGGCTGGCGAGGTGGCGACGCACGCATCTTTGACACGCTGCTGCGGCAGTTGCCGAACCTCACGCCGGAGGAACTCGCGAAGAGTTGGCGATCTGCTCCGCCAATCATCGAGACGGTCAATCGTGTGTTCCAGAATTTGACTCGGCATCCGAATCTCGAACGGCTGGCCGTGCCGATTCAGTCGTGGTGCGATGCGTTCCCGGAGCACACGACCGCGAGGACGGAATTGTCCGGCTTCGTGCAGTTTCGTTCGGTCGCGGCGAAAGCCGAGGGGGAATCGCAATCGGAGGTCACTCTGCAAGCCGCCGCCGATTTGGTCGCGGAGTTGGCAGCGAAGCATCCGACTCGCAGCATCGGCGTGCTGACGCGCAGCAACGAAGCGGTCGCGAAACTGATCTTTGAGCTGCATCACCGCGACGTTCCCGCCAGCGAGGAAGGCGGGCATCCGCTGACTGACTCGGTCGCCGTGCGATTGCTGTTGTCGCTGCTGTTGCTGGCCGATCATCCGGGAGACCAGATCGCTCGGTTTCACGTCGCGACGTCGCCGCTGGGGCCGGCCTTTCAATTCGGAGATTTCCAAAACGATTCCGCCGCTGCTCAGTTGGCCGAGTTCCTGCGACGACGATTGCTGTGCGATGGCTACGGCCCGTGCCTCGCCGCGTGGTCGATGTTGTTGGCCGATCACGGCAGCTCGCGCGATCGAGTCCGTTTGGATCAGCTCGTCAAATTGGCGGACGGCTATCAACCGACGGCGACTCTGCGTCCCAGCGACTTCGTCGAGTTCGTCCGCGAGGAACGTGTCGCCGATCCCAGCGGCGACCGCATCCGCGTGATGACGGTGCATCAGGCGAAAGGCTTGCAGTTCGACATCGTCGTGTTGCCCGAATTGGACAAGCCCATTCCCGGCCAGACCCCCTCACTCGTGGCCGGCAACGCCGATCCTGCCGAGCCGCCAGATGCCGTTTGCCTGTATCGCGACGACAGCATCCAACAACTGCTGCCGCCCGAACTGCAAAAACTGTTCGAGCAAGACGTCGAACGCCGCACGCACGAGTCGCTGTGCGTGCTGTACGTCGCGCTGACTCGCGCGATCCACGCGATGTATTTGCTGATCGCTCCGCACGAGAAGGAGCCGACGAAGTCGTTCGCCGGTTTACTGCGGGCCTCCTTGGCCGATCAGCCATTTGCTCCGCCGGAGACTTTGCTGTTCGAGACAGGCGACGTGGGTTGGGACACCAGCACGACGCGCCAGCGAGTGGTCGAATCAACGGTCGCACCTGACCCCTCGCTGGCGCGTCGGGCTAGTGTTCCGGCCCAAATCCGCTTCGCTCCGCCGTTGCCGACACCGACACGCGGCTGGCAGCGCGAGGCACCGTCCGCTCACGAATCACAGCCGTCGCGGCGACTCGGCGAACTGCTGCGAACTCGACCCGTCCACGCTTTCGAGCGGGGCACGCTGATCCACAAATGGTTCGAGCAAATCGAGTGGCTCGACGCCGGCCGCCCGTCGGACGAGCAATTGCTCGCCGCCGCGCGGACGCTACCGCCGATGACGCTCGACCCGGCGAAGGTGCTGCCGGAATTCTTCACGATGCTCGACCAACTGGCGATCACCGCTGCTCTGCGCCGCGACAAATCGCCGCATCGCGAACTGACCCCGCGCGTGCTGCGCGAGCATCCTTTCGCCTGCCGCTTCGAGCGGACGCTCATCAGCGGCATCATCGACCGGCTTGTGTTGTGGTCATCTGGCGACGAAGTCGTCGCGGCGGAGATTGTCGATTTCAAAACCGACGCGATTACCAACCGGGCTTCGCTGGACGCGCGAGTCGCAACCTATCGGCCGCAGTTGGACTCGTACCGCCGAGCGGTCGCGCAGCTCTTTCAGTTCGACGCGAACGACGTCTCCGCCACGCTCGTTTTCGTGCAGCCGGGCGAGATCGTGCGGCTCTGATCGAGTTCACGGGGCCAATCGCTTCGGCAAGACGCGGCTCATCTCGAGCAGAAACAGCCGTCGGATCGCGTCGTAACCGCGATCGTGCGGGTCTTCGAGATTGTCGAAGTACCAATAGGTTGGGTCGGCCGAGCGATAATGCCGATGCCAGAACTGGCGGCAATGAATGCCGTGCCCCAAGAACTCGCGATGGATGTCGATCAGTTCGGTGTCGTCGCGACGTTCGGTGCAGCGAGCGATGACGTCGTTGTACGCCTTGAGCACTTGCAAGCCTTCCGACCAGCGCGGCAAGCCGGCGTTGAATGTGTCGCCGTCTTCATCTGTCGGATCGTAGATGTTCGCGAGAAAAAAGTGACAACCGCCAGGGAATCGCTCGCGAAGACGATTCAGAATCAACTCCAGCCGCTCCTCGAAGTTGACGATCCAAGGCTGAGCTTGTTCGAGCGTCGCTCCGTACATCGCCCCCTCTCTCGGCGGGGTGCGGCCGTAGTTGTGGATGACGTCGTTGCCGCCAGTCGTCAACACGAGGATGCCGAACGTTTCAGTGTCGTACTCCGGCACTTTCGGAAGCAAGTAGTCGACATGCTCCAGCGACGTCGAACCCGACAGGCCAAGGTTTTTGGCCTCGAGGTTTGGCAGGACTGTCGACAGGCAGAGGCCTTTCATGTCGGCGAACTCATCGTCGGGATTGTGAACCAACCGATCGAAAAACGAATGTCCGGCCGTCGCGCCATATCCTTGCGTCACGCTGTCGCCGAAGCCGAGCAGCACGACCTTTCGGTCTGACCACACCTGACTGAACGCATCGCGCGCAACGGTTGGTCCGGCCGGGCCGATTCCGATCGGTCTGCCCAACCAGAAGTACCGATAGACGAGGACCGCTGCGATCAAGGACAACCCGACGGTCCCCAACATCATCAAGCGGCGAAGTCGAGATCGAGGCGAAGCTACGTTGGTGAGCAGCGTTGGCGACTCAGAGATTGGCGGTGGCATCACTCCTCCGAGTTGGCATTCGGCTGGTCAGAATCCTTTTGATCCCGCAGCGTCTGTTTTTGATCTTGAGCCATCGCGGCGAATCCGAGTCCCAGAATCGCGGCGACTTCGACGGCGAACAACGAGCCAGCGTTGCGATTCAACCAGCGCGCTCCGGGCGACTGCGAGTTGCTAATCACAATCGCGATCAGAGCGAGAATCGTGACGACGAACACACCGGCCGCAACAGCAGTCAGGCGAAACAGCAGGCTGGCGGGCTTGGGTTGATGTCGCATCGGACTTTGAATCGTTGGGGATTTGGGTCAGGCGAACGGCAACCGAAAAGTAACCCGAAGCGTCAGCGAGGGCGAGCGCTCCACCGGGTTTGGAATCTGGGATTCATCACATCGCGAAGCGCTCGCCCTCGCTGACGCTTCGGGTTACTTAAGTCTTGTCATTCGCCTGACGGCCTTCGGCCAGTACGGCTCGCAAGCGTTCGAGGTCGGCGTCGTTGGTGTAGGCGTGCGGGCTGAAGCGCATCAGGCCCTCGCGAAAGTTGAGCACGACACCGGCGGGCTTCGCGGTGGCCAGAATCCACTGTCGATCCTCGTCGGAGACTTCGCAGGAGACGATGCCAGAGCGTCGTGTCATCTCCGACGACGAGCGGACGGTGAAGTTCAGCGAGTCGAGCAACGCTCGAAGCTGGTCGGTGACGTCGCACAGCCGCGACCAGATCGCGTCGATGCCGAACGAGAGCAGCAAATCCAAACTCGCGCCGAGTGCCAGAATGCCGCCGGCGTTCGCAGTGCCTCCCTCGAAGCGGCGTGCGGAGGACCACATCTCGCGCGGCTGAAGCGGACGTGCGACGCGGTGCGAGCTGGCGTCGTCCGAGTATTCCGCAACGTCGCCGAGATACGAACCGGAGAAGCCGATGCTGTTCGGGCCGATGCCGATCGGCCGCAGGCGTTCGAGATGCTCTTGCCGAATGAAGAGCACGCCAGCTCCTTCAGGTCCGAGCATCCATTTGTGTCCGTCCGCTGCCAAGAAATCGACAGGCGTGCTCGACAGGTCGAGCGGGATCACTCCCAAGCCTTGAATCGCATCGACACACAGCAAGATACCGCGCCGATGACAGGCATCGGCGAGTTCGTCGAGGTTGTGTCGCCAACCGGTCACGAATCCGACCCAACTGGCGGTGACGATTCGCGTCCGCGCGTCGATCGCAGCCAGCAGGCGGTCGATCTCGCAAACATCGGAACCAGAATCGCTCTCGACGATACGGACTTCGACGCCTCGCGGGATCAGGCAACGCCATGCGTTTCGATTCGCCGGGAACTCGCCGCTGGCGAGCACGACGTTGTCCCCCGGCTGCCACGGAAATGATTCGGCGATGATCGACAGTCCGCTGGTTGTGTTCGGGATGAAGGCGACTTCGCTCGACTGGCAGCCGAGTAATCTCGCGGCGGAGTCGCGCACCGGGCCGACTCGCTTCCGCCACTCCGACCAGTTGGCATCGCCGTTGTTCGTGACCTCGTCGGCCCAATCGGCGAGGGCCTGTTTCGCAGGCAAGCTGAGCGGGGCAACGGCGGCGTGGTCGAAGTACGCCCATCGCTCGGCGACCGGCATTTGTCGACGGAATTCCTGCCACCATTCGGCCATGATCGTGCCTCAACTCACCCGAAGCGTCAGCGAGGGCGAACGATTCGCAAGACCTCCATCATCGCCGCTCGGAGCATCCGCCCTCGCTGACGCGTCGGGTTACTTTCGATTCGGACAATACCCTTTTCGCGGGAGCGGTCATACCATCCGCCCTTTCCCTTGGTCGGAATTGACTGCTCGGAATTGGATCGGAAATAGCCACTCATGTCTGCGAATTCGACGGCGGCGAAACGTGCCGCGACTCCCATTGGATCGACTGTTGACGAGCAAGTTTTGGTGCTCGATTTCGGTGGCCAGACGGCGCAGCTCATCGCTCGCCGAGTGCGCGAGAACAACGTGTTCTGCCAATTGGTGCGACACGACTTGTCCGCATCACGCATCCGTCAGATCGCACCGAAGGGACTGATCCTGTCGGGCGGCCCGGCCAGCGTTTACGGCAAAGGTTCGCCGCAGCCGGACCCGGAGATTTTCAATCTCGGCATTCCGATTCTCGGTATCTGCTACGGGATGCAGGTGACGTGTCACACTCAGGGAGGTCAAGTCACCGCCGGTCACACGCGCGAGTTCGGCCACGCTCCATGCCGAGTTCTTTCTTCGAGCGGTTTATTCGACGGTGTGCCGCAGGAATTCCTTGCCTGGATGAGCCACGGCGATCAAGTTCGTGATTTACCTCCGGAATTTGAACCAATCGCAACGACCGAGGCCTGCCCTCATGCCGCCGTCAAGCATCGCTCGCAGAAGATCTTCGGGCTGCTCTTCCATCCGGAGGTGACGCACACCGAGCATGGCGGACGGCTGCTCGCGAACTTTGTGAAGAACATTTGCGGCTGCCGCGGGTCGTGGCGAATCAGCGACTTCATCGAAAGCGAGATCGTTGGCATCCGCGAACGAGTTGGCAGCAATCGCGTGATCTGCGGTCTGTCCGGCGGAGTCGATTCGTCGGTGGTCGCTGCGTTGCTCTCGAAGTCGATCGGCGATCAGGTCTCGTGCATCTTCGTCGACAACGGCCTGTTGCGACTCGGCGAAGCCGAGGACGTTCGCGACCGATTTTCGCAACACTTCCAGACCGACCTGCATGTCGTCGATGCTCGGCAACGATTCCTCGATGAGCTCAGCGGCGTGAGCGATCCGCAGCAGAAACGAAAAATCATCGGGCGAGTCTTCATCGAGGTCTTTCGCCACGAGGCGAAGTCGATCCCGAATGCCAAGTTTCTGGCTCAAGGGACGCTCTATCCCGACGTGATCGAATCCGGCGGAAGCCCGGACGGCCCGGCCGTAACGATCAAGGCACACCACAATGTTGGGGGATTGCCCGAAGAATTGGGCTTCGAGTTGATCGAGCCGCTGCGCGATCTTTTCAAAGACGAAGTCCGACAGATGGGTTTGGAACTTGGCCTGCCCGAGCAACTGATTTGGCGGCATCCGTTCCCTGGTCCTGGCCTCGCCGTGCGCTGCCTCGGCGAGATCACCGAGAAAAAATTGACCACGCTGCGTCAAGCGGACGTGATCGTCATCGAAGAATTGCATCGAGCCGGTTTGTACCGGCAAGTTCAACAAGCCTTCGCCGTGTTGCTCCCCGTGCAATCGGTGGGGGTGATGGGAGACTACCGCACCTACGACGACACCGTCGCCGTCCGGGCGGTCCAGACCGACGACTTCATGACGGCCGATTGGTTTCATCTGCCGTACGACGTGCTGCAACGCATTTCGACACGGATCACCAACAGTGTTCGCGGCGTGAACCGCGTCGTTTACGACATCAGCAGCAAGCCCCCCAGCACAATCGAGTGGGAGTGACGAGGAGCGGAAAAGAAGGCAGAAGGCGGAAGGCAGTGCTTGGCTGCCTTGTGCCTTCTGCTTTTTGCCTTCTGCCTTCTGGTTCGTCGCTTCAGCGACCTTCGTGAAAATTCATCCGACTTCGGTTCGTCGCGTTGAATCTGCTCAGTTGGTGGCGACTTGGCAGACTCTGCGACCATCGCTGCCTCTGCCGATTGTGTCTGTTCGCGGAATCAGTCGGGCGGACGGACTCGAACATTCGACTTCTGGGGCGCAACCGCGTGCTCCGCGCCAAGACGGCTGCTCGGTTTGACCGACCTAAATGGGGGCGAATTGTTCGTTCGCTCGAAAAATGCGCTTGACTGCCGAGTCACCGTCATTGGGAAGGTTTGCCTCACCGGAATCTTCCACCAGGAGTCGCCACCACGATGAAATCGCTTCGATCTTGGACTCAAGTCGGACTGCTGCTGGCCATCTCGACCTGGACCGCGCTGAACCCGGCGCACTCGGATGACCCCTTGCTGCCGACGGAGTCTGATCGTCCGGCCGCTGTCACCCCGGATGTCGCGTCCGACGAGGACTCGGCCCCGGTCACGGGAGCTGAATCGAAACCAGAGTCGAAGCCCGCAACCGAAGCGTTGAGCCCCGAACCGGAAAGCAATCTGCCCACCACGACGGCGACGCCGCCCACCGGCGAGTCCAGCGTTCCCAAGCCGGAAGTCCCGATGGACATCGATTCGCAATTCGAGACGCCGATCGAGGTCAACCCGCAACCCACGAATGGAAGTCCGCGTCCGTTGTTCTCCGGCCCGTCGACAACGAAGGTTCAAGCTCCAGTGAGCGAAGTCCCGAAGGTGCCGCAACCAGTTCCGGTTGTCGCCGCACCGGTCGATCCGCTCGTGAAGTTGGCCACGGACGCCGTTGAAGTCTCCAGCCGCCGCTACTTGACGGCCGACATGCACACGCCGTGGCAGATCATTCACGGATTGCTGGCCTATCGACAGGACTTTCAGCTCAAGCTCAAAGACAGCGACAAGAAAATCAACGCGATCGAGTGGGCCTCCAGCGGCGTCAATTTCCGTGGCGAGTCGCTGTTTCAGAAAACTCCATTCGGCGGCCGCGCGCATCCCTTCAGCCAGATTTTCTATTTTGAGGGTCATCCCACGCAGTTCATGGCGTACTTGACCATGTGCCGCCTGCCGCCGTCGCATGAGTTCAAGACTGCCAGCGGCGAAGTCGTCACCGTTCAGGACATCATCAACAACGCCAAAATGGAAGTGACTCGCGCACCCGACGTCGAGATGACTTGGACGCTGTGGGCGTTGGCTCACTACCTCGAACCGACCACGCAGTGGGTCAACAAGAATGGCGAGCATTGGAGCATGGAAGAATTACTCCGCGTGGAGTTGCGGAACGCGATCTACGACAGCCCGTGCGGTGGAACTCACAGCTTGTTCGCGATCGCGTACGCTCGCAACGCGCACTTGCAGTCGCGGCAACCATTGCGCGGCGTTTGGCTGGAAGCTGATCAGAAGATCCAACGCTTCATCGCCGAGGCCAAGGCACTGCAAAACTCCGATGGCAGTTTCTCGAA
This sequence comes from Candidatus Kuenenia stuttgartensis, assembly GCA_945904015.1. GTDB lineage: Bacteria > Planctomycetota > Planctomycetia > Planctomycetales > Planctomycetaceae > SXKJ01. The sequence continues at coordinate 15,923 of CAMDPK010000080.1, forward strand.
GCACTATTTCAAGGGCCGAGATTTCAGCAGCGATTTCAACACGCGGATTACCGGTTCCGGTCACATGATTGAATGGCTGATGGTTGCTCTGCCGCAGTCACGTCTGTCGGAGCCGTGGGTTCAGAATGGGATTCGCTGTGTGGCTCAAGACCTGATCGACAATCGCCAACAGAACGCCGAATGCGGACCGCTGTACCACGCAGTCGATGGCTTGCAAATCTACCGCGAGCGGATGCAAATTGCCGCACGAGTCGCACAACGCACGTCCTCCGGCGCGAACGGCTGGAAGGCTGCTCCCGGTGCTCAGTGGCCGCAACCCAAGACGCTCGTCAAAGCCGGACAGCACGAGGACTCGAACCTGGCGACGACCGAGATCCAACCCAAATCCGCGTCATCGCTGCCAGTGAACACCTCGCGACCAGGCGTCGAGATCGTTGTGCCGAAACGGGTCCGCCCGGCGGTGACGGCCGAGAACCCCGCGAAGTCCACGCTCCGCTAGTCCCTTGATTGTTCACTTTGGTGGATCGACTTGCAGCAGCGTGTACGGCACGAGGGCCAGCGAGTAAATGCGGCCGTCGCTGGTCTGAGCACAGCCGAGGTTGACGAATTTGGTCGTCGTCGTGCCATCGGGAAGTTTGATGATCCCGTAGTGCATCGGCAGAGGCTTGCCGTCCTTGTCCACGAACTCGGTGAAGTCCGGGTTTTTGATCGAGACAGGGCCGAGGTCGACCGGACCCGTTGAGCCGGGGCGATAGTGGACGTAGTGCAGCAAATTCAGGCCGGGAACTTCCTTCTCGAACCGGCCTCCCTCAGTGACGGCGGCGCAGACTTCGCCTGTGGGGCCGACGCACATGGCTCGACAGTCGACGGTCTTCTCGCCGGGGACCAACGTGCCGAGGCTGCGGCCGGGCAGCGTGTCGCCGGTGGCCGTCAAATCGTAGGCGTAGAGTTGATTCGTGCTCATCGGCAAGCAGTACAGCGTCTTGCCGTCGGGAGAGATGTCCCAGTTGATCGGGTGCCCTGTCGGCAGCGAGAGGTTCGATTCTTTGGTCGGCGGTTGTCCGTCGATGATCTGCTTCAGCCGTTCGAGCTTGTCGGTGTTGGGGTCGTACCGAGCAATCTCGCCGCCGAGGATCGGGTGGTACGCTCGTCCGAGGTGGTCGATCGAGATGAACGCGAAGATGTGATGGCAGTCCATCAGATCGCGATACGTCCCTTTCTCCAGATTCAAAACCATGAAGTGCGAGTCTTCCGGCTGCTTGTCCGCGCACGTCGAGATGTACGCGATGCCGCGCGACTCGTCCGGCGTGATGCTGATGATGCCGTGATGCGGCACGGGAATCGGATAGACCTTGGTCTTGCCGGTCATCGGGTCGTAGACCATCGGATAGCCGCCGGGATAATCCTCCCACTTCTCGTTCTTGTCTTTCTCGGGATAGCCCTGCTTGGTGGCGAAGTAGATTTTGCCGCTGGCTCCGACGTTGTTCCGCGTGTGGATTTTCGACTGCGCCGCAAAGCCGGTCGCGGTCGTGCCGATCTCTTTGTGCGTATCGACGACGATTTTCATTTGCTTGGTCGCCGGATCGAACTCGACCAGATACGAGCCGACGCCGTACTTCGCCGTGCCGATATAAAGCCGCCCATTCTTGCCGGCGACGATCGAGAAATAGCCGCTGCCTTGGTTCGTTGTCTCTTTTGGAATCGCATAGGCAGTGGCCGGCAACCAATTCAGCTTGGGTTCCTCGGCCGTTGCCGGCGAGAAGCAGAGTCCAGCCAAGAGGCACATTCCGAGAACACGCGAGCAAATCGGTGTGAACATCAGCGGTCTCCTTCGGAAAAGTGTGACGCGGAAATGTCCGGCCGAAAGCCGTCAGCCGAAAGCCGATGGCCGCGATACCGTTTTTCCGAAGTCCTAAAAAACGGTATCACGGCTGTCGGCCGTCGGCGATCAGCACTCGGCCGGGTTACGGGTCGGATTTGATGACGAGGCGTTGATCGGCGGTGACGTTGCGACGTTCCCATTTGCCGCGACCGTGAGGTAACACGACTTCGATGTCGCACTTCTCAATCTCGCCGAGGCCGAAGTGCGCGATCGGTTCTTGGCCGGATGTGTAGCCGCAACTGGCGGTAATCTCTCTCGCTCCGAGCAACGCTTTCGGTTGGCCGAGTTGACCGGCGGGATAGATGCGAATGACAGCACCGATGCCAGTGCGATTCATTCTGACCTTCGCAGTTCCCTCGACCGCAACGTCCAGCCAACGGCCGCCGGGAGTTTCATTCCGTAGCAGCATCGAGCGGGCGGTGACCCACCAGTTGGCGAGGAAGAAGTCCAAGCGGCCGTCGCGATCAAAGTCGCCGCTGGGGCCGGGAGCCGTGTAGATGATTTTCTTCTCGCGTTCGAGCTTGTCGAAGAACTCACCGGTGCCGGCCAGCTTGATGTCGTCGGGCGTGGGAAAATCGTTGACCGCCAAAGCGTCTTCACGGAAACGCGGCAAGCCGGTGGCGGGATCGACGCCGAGATTTTGGAAGATCACCGGATATGTCTTGCCTGCCGCGAACTTCACGATCGGTGTCGAGATGTCCGGCCAGCCGTCGTTGTTGAAGTCCTGAATCTCGACGTGTGGAGCTTTCATCGGCAGTGGCTTCAGGCCGACCGATGACGTGACATCTTCAAACTTCGGGAGACCGTCCACGATCCCACGATGCAAATACAGCCGCACCGGCACTCCGCCGACGTGCCACGGCTGGCTGTAGTGATGCCCGATCAAAATGTCCGGCTGGCCGTCGCGATTCACGTCGGCGATGCAAACACCGCAGGTCGTGTCATCGAGCGTGTGAGTCGTGTAATCCCAAGTGAAGTCGGCGTGCGTCTTCGGCAGTTCGCGAAACGTTCCGCGACCGTCGTTGATGAAGAGGTGATTCCCCGGATCGCGTCCCGCTTTCAGCACGTCGCGGCCGGCGATGAAGAGGTCCGGCCAACCGTCACCGGTCACGTCTCCGACCGCGACCCCCAAACCGGTCGCGAGTCCCGGCAAACCAACAGCAGCGGTCACGTCTTGAAACTTCAGGCCGCCGAGATTTCGCAGCAGCTTCGTGCGGCCGGCACCCCCTTGATAGATGCACTCGCCGACTAGCAGATCGAGCAGACCATCGCCGTCGTAATCGAGCACCGTCGTGCTGCGACCCGCGAAGTCTCCGGTGACGGCCGGCCGCGATCCCGATTCGACCGACACATCGCTGAACCGTCCGCCGCCGTCGTTGCGGAACAGAAAGTTGGGAGCTCCGTAGTGCGGCTGCTTGTAGGCCGCCGCGTCGATCGCGTGATTCGACAGGTACAGATCGAGATCGCCGTCGTTGTCGAGATCGGCAAACACCGACCCACTCGCTCGGCCGAACACTCGCAGCGCCGGCTGCTCATCGAGCGTGAACTTGCCGCGCACGTTGCGAAACAACTGATTCGGCTTCGAGTCATACGGATGCCCGCCGAACGTCGAGACGTACAAATCGGGCCAGCCATCGCCGTCGATATCACCCCACGCCGCCGAATGCCCCGCGATCTTGCTGACGTGCGGAAACAATCCCGCTTCGTCACCGACATCGCGGAAGACGAACTGCGCTTCAGCAAGGTTCGTCGTGCCGGTCAGCAGGACGCAGCCGCTGAACAGAGCTAGCCAGAATCGACAGCAACTCGTTCTCACGATCATCACGCACGCTCCTTATTGGAAGGCGTCGGGGTCCGTGGCAACTCGAACAAGCTAGCAACGAAGAGGCGGTTGCTCCAGCAGTGAGAGTTGAAGTTACGCGAGCGGCGTCGATGATCCATCGGTCGCGACCTCCCAAGGCGTCCACACCAGGGCCACTTGGCTGATCGTGATGTCGGCCTTCTTCGGTTGCAGAGTGAGTTCTTCCAACTCAATCGAAGTGGGATCGACGTGAGCGGACAGCTTCTCGGTCTCGGCTTTGAATTCCGCATCGAGCGCGACCAGCCGCTGCTGCACAGCGTCGACATTGTCTTCGGCGAAGGCGATGTCGCCACGTTCCTTGGCCAGCTTGCCGGCCGAACGCGCGGCGGTGGCAGCTTTGCTGACGTTGGTCGCGCTCAACGTCTTCTTGCCGAGGAACGCTCCCAGAAGTGACGATCCGACGGTGAGCATTGTGCCCCACGTTTGCGACTTGGCTTGTTCTTCTTCTTTGACCTTGCGTTGCTCGGCCTTCCGAACTTGTTCTTGCAGTGCCGCAACCTTTGGAGCGTATTTCTGACGCAGCTTTTCGACGGCGAGGTCGCGTTCCTCGCGCAGCACTTGGCTGAGCCGCGATCGAAAGTCCCCTTCGTTTTCGTCCGCGCGAGAAATCGCTTTCGGCGATTTGCATTTCCAGACGGTCAAGCGGTGGACTCGATAGAGATGGTCTTTCAGCGCGGTTGTCAGCGTCGCGTACTTCTTCGGCTTGGCGAGGTCAGCGGGAAGCGAAGCGAACGCGGCTCCATCGGTGGGGGTCTTTTCCAAGTCCGGCGGGCCGTCGTGTGACAGCTCGCCGTCGTCCCACGGGTCGAGCGAAATCTCATCGGCGACCGGAGCCAGGATCGAAACCGAGTCCCAGACATCGACGTCAGAGGTGCTCTTCACGAAGTGGGCTTTCCCGATGCCGAGCAGCGTCGGCCGATAGACGAACTTGTTGCCGGAGTCCGGTTCGCGGCGAGCGGGAATGAAGAATTCGACGATGTCCGGCGACAAGACGGGACGATGTTCGTTGACTCCGTCGGCCGAAGTCGCTTTCGAAGAGGCGGCGGCTTGGGATGCTGTTGCCGGCAGTTTTTCCCGGCGCGCACGCATCAGCAAATCAATCTGGTCGCGCGACAGCGGCCCGCGCAGATACGACAGTGACCAGCGCGTTTGAAAAATGCTGGGCGCATCGTCGTGGACGTTGTTCATCACGAAGACTCGCTTGCCGAGTCCCGACAAGATCGAGTCCATCGCCGAGCGGTCGAAGCGCATGCCCGTCGAGGCGGAGGCTCCTTCGAGACCGTCCAGCACGCGGGCTTTATCACGTTCGGTCTGCAAGCGGCCGAGAAACCAGGTGCCGCAGTTCGACAGTCCCTTGTAGTCGAGATCCACCGGATTCTGCGTCGCCAGCACGACCCCCAGACCAAACGCGCGAGCTTGTTTGAGCAGCGTCAACATCGGCGTTTTCGAAGGTGGATTCGCCGTCGGCGGAAAGTAGCCGAAGACCTCATCCATGTAGAGCAGACAACGCAGACTGCTGGTCCCTGACTGCGACCGCATCCACGCCAGCACTTCATTGAGGAAGATCGTGACGAAAAACATTCGCTCGCTGTCGGACAGATGCGCAATCGACATGATCGACAGCCGTGGCTTGCCCTCCGCCGTCCAGAGCAAACGTTGAATGTCGAGTGCTTCGCCTTCCATCCAGGCCGAGAAGCCCGGCGACGCGAGCAGATTGTTGAGCGTCATTGCCAGCGTGAATCGTTCAGTCGCTGGATAAAACGTATCGAGGTCCAGCACTCCGACCTTTTTGAACGACGGCGATTGAATCTCGCGAATGAGCTGACCGAGATCGAGGTCTTTCTTTTCTCGCCAGGCACGGTCAAAGATGTTGGTCAGCAGGATGTGCTCGCGGCTGCGGATCGGGTCCGCGTCAATGCCGAGCAACGCCAGCAAGCCGGCAGCGGCGGCGTTGACTCGCTCACGCATCGCGTCGCTGTTGTCGAGCACCGCTTGCGACGGAGCACCAAACGACCGCACGACGGTCAGCGGCAACCCGGCCTGACTGCCGGGCGTGTAGATCGCCACGTCGCACGACTCGCGAAAGGTCTTGATGCGCGAGGCGTCTTGATCCCACGCGGCGAGCCCCTCCTTCCAAGTCTTCGCCGACTCGGCCGCGAATTGATCGGGCGTCAGTCCGCGACGTGTCGCTTCGCTGGCATCAACCCACGGCCGAAAGTCATCTGCCTGCAATTTCGGAAATGTCAGCAGCAGATTTCCGAGATCCCCTTTCGGGTCAATGACGAGCGCGGGGACGCCATCGATCGCCGCCTCCTCCAGCAGACTCAAACACAACCCGGTCTTGCCACTGCCCGTCATGCCGACGACGACCGCATGCGTCGTCAAATCCTTCGCGTCGTACAGCAGATAATCCGGCTTCGGCTGCTGAGTAGTCAGGTCAAAGTGTTTGCCGAGATAAAAGGCACCGAGCTTTTCATAGTCCTGACTGGCCATCAGACATCCATTCGTTTGCGAATCGAAGAAGTGCGGCGGTGATTCTATCGACAACGTGGGGCAGGTTTTCAACCTGCCCGTCCAGACTGCCGGGCAGGTTGAAAACCTGCCCCACAACTCTACATTTCGAGACATGCCAAACTACACCCGCATGGAATTGATGATCTGCTCGGCCGCGCGTTGGCTGGAGGACGGCGCGATGGTCGTCGTCGGGACGGGTGCTCCGTGCGCGGCGGCGATGCTGGCTCAGAAGACGACCGCTCCGAATCTCACGCTGCTGTTCGAGGCAGGCGGCGTCGGGCCACTCTTGCCGAGAATGCCGATCAGCGTGGGAGACTCGCGCACATTTTATCGCGGGCTGATGGCCACCAGCATGGCCGACATCATGGAGACCTGTCAGCGCGGCATGGTCGATTACACATTCCTCGGCGGAGCACAGATCGACCAGTTCGGAAATCTGAACTCGACGCAGATCGGCAGCGACTATCAGCACCCGAAAGTGCGATTGCCGGGCAGCGGCGGAGCGAACGATCTCGGCTCGCTCTGCTGGAAAATTCTGGTCCTGACGCCTCACGACCGACGGCGGTTTGTCGAGCGGTGTGACTTCGTGACGACTCCCGGTTATCTGACTGGCCCCGGTGCTCGCGAGGCGGCCGGATTGCCGCCGGGGACGGGGCCGTACAAGGTCATCACCGATCTGGCCGTGCTCGGCTTCGACGACGCGACCAAGCGAATGCAGGTCGAATCGCTGCATCCGGGAATCACGCTTCAGGAAGTTCGCGATCGCACGGGATTCGAGTTGCTGGTGCGTGAGCCGCTCGAATCGACGCCCGCCCCTGAGCCGGCCACGCTGGAAATTCTGCGGAACGAGGTCGATCCCTTGCGTTACATCATCGGCCGAGGGTGAGTCGTGGGTGGAGGTACAGATTGGCGAGCGGGGGACGTCAGTCCTCCGAGAAGTCCTGAGGACTCGGAGGACTGACGTCCCCCGCTCACCAAAACGAACCACAACCGAGTCGTGGCCTCCTCGACGAAGCCTCATTACGATGCCGTTCCATTTTTTGTGCCAAGTCCATTCGATTCCCTTCACGAGTTCATTCATGTCGCGACACACGCTTTGGAATTTGGTGACGGTCCTGCTTGGATTGTTCGTCGCCCCCTCGCTGGTGCGAGCCGATGGCCTGCAATATCCGCTGACGGCGGTGGCTTCCGCCGATGGCAAGAGTCTGTTTATCGCCGATCTCAATGAGCCGGGCGTGTGGAAGTTGAGCGACGGCAAGTTGTCGGTGCTCTTTCAGGCATCGAAGAAATTTCGCACGCCGCTGAATCGAGTCCGCTGCGTCGGCCTGGACCGCAATGGCAAGTTGTTGGCGGGAGACTCATCGACTCGCGAGGTCTATCGCTTCGACGACGCGGGCCAACCGCAACCGTTGACGAACGGCGGCATCGGTATTCCGATGGATTTGGCCGTCGATCCAGACAACAACATCTTCGTGACGGACCTGGAATTGAAATGGATTTGGAAGATTCCCGCCGCGGGCGGCAAGGCCGAGAAGTTTGCCGAGGTCGAGGCTCCGCGCGGCATCACGATCGACGCCGACAAGAATCTGTGGGTCATCAACCACGGAAAGAATCAGCTCCTGCGAGTCACTCCCGACGCGAAAATCGAAGTCGTCGTCGAGGGCCGACCGTGGGGGTTCCCGCATGAAATTGAACTCGACAAAAACAAGACGGCGTTCGTCACCGACGGCTACGGCAAATGCGTTTGGAAAGTGCCGCTCGGTGGGAAGCCGGAGAAACTCGTATCGGGCGAACCGCTGGTGAATCCGGTCGGGTTGACGTGGCAAGGGGAGACTCTGCTGGTGATCGACCCACGAACGAAGGGGGTGTTCGCCATCGACTCGAAAGGCAAACTTGCGGCTGTTCCAGCATCTGCCGAGAAGTAGACTGCTGGCCGATCCGCTCGCCAAATTCCGCCGATCGAGAAGCCATGAATCGACTGCCGAGAAGCGAGGAGTTCGGGCGGATGCCACGACGAAGTTTCGGCGAGTCTCCAAGCTTTTTGATTCCGAACGGCGTATTCTCCAAACTCAGCGAAACAACATGACCCGAAGGATCGAATCGTGCTTTCTTCGCCGCGAACGAAGCTGGCGTCGAACACGGTTTGTGGAACCTCTTGATGGACAACACTCCGAGCACCCCCCAGCCCGTCGCTCCATTGCCAGGCGTCGCACCGCCGACTGGAAAGCTCTATGTCCGAGCCGTCACGCCGGGACTGCGCAAACTCTTGTACGTCGTGTTTGGACTGCTGGCGCTGCTCGGAGCGAATTCGTTGTACCTGGTCTCCATCACGGCGATGGAGGCGATCTATCGGGAGACGTACCAGAATTACTTCTACCAGTTAATGTTCTTGGGACATCTGGTGCTCGGCCTGCTGGTGATCGTGCCATTCGTTGTGTTCGGCACGAAGCACATGCTGTATGCCAAGGACCGCCGCAATCGCCGAGCGGTCAAAGTCGGCTACGTCCTGTTCGCTGTGTCGATCATCGTGCTGGTCAGTGGATTGCTGCTGATGCGCATCGGTTCGTTCGATCTGAAACAGCCGATGGCGCGGTCCACGGTTTATTGGTTGCACATCGTCACTCCGGTGATGGCCGGTTGGCTGTACTGGCTGCATCGGCTGACTGGCCCGCGCATCAAGTGGAAGATTGGCGTCGCGTATTTCGGGGTCGTCGGAGTTGCCGTCGCCGGCATGATTGGGTTGCACTCGCAAGACCCGCGCAAGTGGAATGTCGTCGGCCCGAAGGAGGGAACGCAGTACTTCGAACCGAGTCTCGCACGCACGTCGTCCGGCAACTTCATCCCGGCCAAAACGCTGATGATGGATGACTATTGCCAGAAGTGTCATCCCGACACACACGCGCAGTGGGCCGAGAGTTCGCATCGCTTCAGCTCATTCAACAACCCGGCCTATCTCGCGTCGATTCGCGAAACCCGCGAGGTCAGTCTGAAGCGCGATGGACATGTCAAAGCCTCACGCTGGTGCGCCGGCTGCCATGATCCTGTGCCATTCTTCAGCGGAGCCTTCGACGATTCGAAGTTCGATTTGCAGAATCACAAAACCGCGCACGCCGGCATCACTTGCACGTCGTGCCATGCCATCACTCACGTCAACAGCACACGCGGCAATGCCGACTTCACGATCGAGGAACCGACACACTACCCCTTCGCGCAGAGTGACAACGCCGTGCTGCAATGGGTCAACAATCAGTTGGTCAAAGCGAAGCCGTCGTTCCACAAGAAGACGTTCCTGAAGCCGCTGCACACGACGGCCGAGTTCTGCTCGACGTGCCACAAGGTCCATTTGCCGTACGCCCTCAACCACTACAAGGATTTCCTGCGCGGCCAGAACCATTTTGACGCCTACTGGCTCAGCGGCGTCGGCCACGGTGCCCGCAGCTTTTACTACCCGCCCAAGGCTGTCTCGAACTGCGCCGGCTGTCACATGCCGCTCAAGGAATCGAACGACTTCGGTGCGCGGCTGTTTGCCGACGCCAAAAAGCTGAGCATTCACAACCATCTCTTCCCGGCCGCCAACACGGGCCTTGCCTGGATGCGTGATGCGAAGCCGGAAGTCATCGAGGCTCATCAGAAGTTCTTGCAAGAGATTACGCGCGTGGACATTTTCGGAGTCAAAGAAGGCGGAACCATCGACGGTAAGCTGCATGCTCCGATTCGGCCGAGCGTGCCGACGCTCAAACGGGGCGAGAAGTATCTGCTCGAAGCGGTCGTGCGGACGCTGAAGCTCGGACATCAATTGACTCAAGGCACGGTCGATTCCAACGAGCTGTGGGTCGAGGTCACGCTGACGTCCGCTGGCAAGGTCATCGGCAAGAGTGGCGGACTCGATGCCGATCGTGAGGTCGATCCGTACTCGCATTTCATCAACGTCTTCATGCTCGACAAGGAGGGCAGCCGCATCGACCGCCGCAATCCGCAGGACATCTTCACGCCGCTCTACAACCACCAGGTTCCGCCCGGAGCCGGTCAAGTCGCGCACTACGATTTCGCAGTGCCCGACGACATCACTGCTCCGATCACCGCCGAGGTCAAATTGCAGTACCGCAAGTTCGACAAGCCTTTTATGGACTTCGTGACGAAGACCGCGAAGCCGGGCGACAAGCCGATCAAGAATCACACGCTCGGCCAGAAGTACCTGAACGACCTGCCGATCACGACGATGGCCACCGACTCGGTGACGTTTCCGGTTGAAGGCGTTGACGTCGTTGTCGAAAACAAACCGCGCGACGGCATCCCGCCGTGGCAGCGCTGGAACGATTACGGCATCGGCTTGTTTCTCGAAGACAAGGCTGAGCTGCGGCAGTCGATCGACGCCTTCACCGAAGTCGAGAAGCTCGGCCGCTTCGACGGCCCGTTGAATCTCGCACGCGTGCTGGAACGCGAGGGCCGCATCGGTGAAGCGGTCGAAGCGCTGCAGCGAACTGCTGCTCATGGAACGTCGAAAGACGATCCCGCAGCGCCACGCTGGACACTGCAATGGCTCACCGGCCGAGTGAACCGCCAGCAAGGACGATTGAAGGAAGCCGAAGCCAATTTCCGCGCGGTGCTTGAGGAACACACGCCGGAGATGATCGAACGGGGCTTCGACTTCAGCGGCGATTACGAGGTCATCAATCTGCTCGGTCTGACGCTGTTCGATTCGGCGAAAGCCGTCCGCATGGAGGGAGAACCCGAACGGAAACTCCTTCTCCAGAAAGCCGCAGTCACGTTTGAGAAGACGCTGAAGATCGACAGCGAAAACGTTGCGGCTCACCACAACCTGCATCAGATTTACGAAGAACTCGGAGACAAAACCAAAGCCAAGTTCCACAACTCCGAGCACCTGAAAGTGAAACCTGACGACAATGCCCAAGGCCGAGCCGTCGGTCTCGCTCGCGCGAAATATCCCGCCGCTAATTTCGCGGCCGAAGCCCTCGTCATCTACCCACTGCAACGCAAGGGTGCTCCGGGACTGAATACTGCGGACACTGACAAACGGAAACCGCCGGCGACATCGAGCGGGGGCGAATGACACTCGGCGAAGTGCTCCGGTGCTTTTCTGCGGTTCTGCCTCCTCCGACGGATTCGCAGAAAAACGCAACGTCAAACCTCTCAAAGTCGCGCCGAACTCGTCGCGAATCGCAGGTTGCTTGAATGTCACAATTTCACCCGATTATCGAGCAGTGGTTTTTGTCGCGTTTCGCCGCGCCGACCGAACCACAACGGCTCGGCTGGCCGGCCATCGCCAACGGCGAGCATGTGCTGATCGCCGCTCCGACCGGCAGCGGCAAAACGCTGACCGCGTTCCTCGCCGTCATCGACCGGCTGCTGCGACGTTCGTTGAAAGAAAAACTCAACGACGGGATTCGCGTCGTGTACGTCTCGCCGTTGCGAGCCCTCTCGAACGACATGCACCGCAATCTCGATGTTCCGCTGCGCGAGATCACCGAACTCGTCGAAATGTCCGGCCTGCGGACGATTCACGGCGAGAAGCCGACACCGATCCGAGTCGGACTGCGCACCGGAGACACGTCGTCGTCGCAGCGAGCGACGCTCGTCCGCAAGCCGCCGCACATTTTGGTCACGACGCCGGAGTCGCTGTACCTGCTGCTGACGTCCGTGAAAGGCCGAGCCGCGCTCCGCAAAACCGAGACCGTGATCGTCGATGAAATTCACGCACTCGTCCGCGACAAACGCGGCTCGCACTTGTCGCTGAGCCTCGAACGCCTGCAAGCGCTGTGCAAGAAACCGCTGCAAAGGATTGGCCTGTCGGCGACTCAGCGGCCGATCGAACGGATGGCCGAATTCTTGGTTGGTTCGGCCGAACGCCGACAGCCGACAGCCGACAGCCGAGATACCGTTTTTCCCGCCCAGCAAGCGCTGCCATTTGAACCGGAAGAAAATGGAATACGGCTGTCCTCTGACGGCGATCGGCAGTCGGCCGGACCGGCGACGATCATTGATGTGGGGCATTCGCGACATTTGGACCTCGGCATCGAGGTGCCCGAACTGGAACTCGGAGCTGTCTGCTCCCACGAGCACTGGGGGCAGATCAATGCTCGAGTCGTCGAGCTGGTCAACTCGCACCGCAGCACTTTGATCTTCGTCAACACGCGACGCATGGCCGAACGAGCAGCCCATCAACTGACGGAACTGCTCGGCGAAGACCAGGTCAGCAGTCATCACGGTTCGCTGTCGATGGAATTGCGGCTGCGAACAGAACGTCGGTTGAAGGACGGCGAGTTGAAATGCGTCGTGGCGACGTCGTCGCTCGAACTGGGCATCGACATCGGTTACGTCGATCTTGTGATCCAGCTTGGCTCGCCCGGTGCGATCGCGACTCTGCTGCAACGCATCGGCCGAGCGGGTCACGCGATTCACGCGACGCCGAAGGGCCGGTTGTTCGCGCTGACTCGCGACGAATTGCTCGAATCCATGGCGTTGATGCGAGCGATCCGAGCCGGTCGGCTGGACGTAATTCCGATTCCGGTCGCGCCGTTGGATGTGCTCGCTCAGCAGATCGTCGCGGAGGTCGCGGCGAACGACGAATGTTCGTCGGACGAATTGTTCGAGACGTTTCGCCGAGCGTACCCGTATCGCGACCTGACTCGCGAGCAATTCGATTCCGTCGTGCAGATCATGGCCGAAGGAATCACTGACACGTCCGGTCGCGGCAAAGTCTATCTGCATCACGACCGCGTCAAACGCCGGATCAGAGCTAGACCGGCGGCGCGCATCGCGGCGACATGTAACGCGGGGGCGATTCCGGACATCGGCTCGTACCGAGTCGTCGCCGATCCCGATGGCGTGGTTGTCGGCACGATCGACGAAGACTTCGCGGTCGAGAGCCAACGGGGTGACATCTTTTTGCTCGGTTCCACGTCGTGGCGATTTCAAGGCATTCGCGGGCTAGACGTCGTCGTCACCGACGCGGGCGGAGCGCCGCCGTCGGTCCCGTTTTGGCGCGGCGAAGCGCCGGGGCGGACTTGGGAGTTGTCGGAAGAAGTGTCGCGACTGCGGGAAGATATTTCGTCTCGCTTGGGTGAGGAAGCGATTGCAAATTGTAAATTGCAAATTGCAAATTGCGAATTGGATCAGCGACCGCAAAGCGATGTTCCTGTCACCCTGTCACCCCCTCACCCTGTCACCCCCTCACTTCCCGACTGGCTGCAAGCCGAAACGTACTGCTCCGAATGGGCCGCCGAACAAATCGCGAATTACGTTGCCGCGCAGAAAGCCGCGATCGGAGTGATCCCGAACCAGAAGAAGATCGTCTTCGAACGGTTCTTCGACGAATCTGGCGGCATGCAGATGGTCGTGCATGCCCCGTTCGGTGCGCGAGTCTGCAAGGCCTGGGGGCTCGCGATGCGGAAGCGGTTCTGCCGCTCGTTCGACTTTGAATTGCAGGCGACCGCCGACGATGACGGGTTCATCTTGTCGCTCGGCCCGCAGCATTCGTTTCCGCTGGAGAGCATGTTTCCGTTGCTCAATCGCGAGAACGCTCGCAACTTGCTGGAACAGGCGATTCTGCAAACGCCACTGTTTCAAACGCGCTGGCGTTGGAACATGAACCGAGCACTGCTCGTGCTGCGGATGCGGAACGGGCAGAAAGTCCCGCCGGCTCTGCAACGGTTCCGTTCGGACGACTTGCTGACGGCCGTCTTTCCCAAACTGACTGGCTGCCAAGAGAACATTGTCGGCGATCACGAGCTGCCCGATCATCCGCTGGTCCAGCAGACGATGCACGACTGCCTGACCGAAGCGATGGACCTCGACGGACTGCTGCGAGTCCTCGACGACATCGAGGCGGGACGCATCGAGCTGATTGCTCGCGACACGCGCGAGCCGTCGCCGTTCTGCTACGAGTTGCTCAACGCGAATCCGTACGCGTTTCTCGATGGTGGCGAACTTCAAGAACGCCGAGCACGCGCGGTCGCGAATCGTCGCACGCTGAATCCCGACGACGTGCGCGACTTGGCGAAGCTCGATCCGGCGGCCATCGACCAAGTCGTGCGGGAGGCTCAGCCGCTAATCCGCAACGCCGACGAACTGCACGACGTTTTGCTGAGCCGGTTCTTCGTGCCGGTAGCCGAATTCGTGGGGCAGGTTTTCAACCTGCCCGGACAGAGGAGCGGGCAGGTTGAAAACCTGCCCCACGATCGCTGGTTTGCCGAACTCGCGACCGATTGCCGAGCGACGACGCTCACGCTGCCGAATGGTCAAACTGCCTGGGTCGCAGCCGAACGCTTGCCGGCGATCAAGGCTCTCTTTCCCGTCGCGGCGATTGATCCGCAAATTGAAGCTCCGCCGGGTGTCCGCACCGAATGGGAGACGACCGACGCACGAGTCAGCATCCTGCGCGGCTGGCTGGAAGTCTGCGGCCCGATCACGGCGACGGAACTCGCTGAGCAAACGACGTTCTCCGAGTCGCAAGTCTTCGCGACCTTGGAAGCACTCGAAGGCGAAGGAGTCGTGCTGCGCGGGACGTTTCGGGGAAGTGATGAGTGGCGAGTGGCGAGTGGCGAGTTGAAGTCAGAAACGGCCGCTGAAAGTTCCCCCGAACTCGCCACTCGCCACTCGCCACTCGCCACTCCCCCCGAATGGTGCCACCGCCGACTGCTGGCTCGCATTCATCGGCTGACCATTGAGGGTCTGCGGCGGTTGATCGAGCCGGTCGATGTCTCGACGTTCTGGCGGTATCTCGCGCGACGGCAGGGAATCACCGGGGCCGACAAGCGAGCTGGCTCGAATGGCGTGTTTGAAGTCATCGCGATGCTGCAAGGACTCGACCTTCCGGCGGTCGCTTGGGAACGCGATGTCCTGCCCGCGCGAGTCGAAAATTATCGGCCGGAATGGCTCGACGAATTGTGTCTCGGTGGCGAGGTCGCGTGGGGCCGGCTGTATCCGCCGCGTGTCGATCCCGACAAAAGCAAACCGCTGGCCGGAGTCACTCGCGTTGTGCCCGTGTCGCTATTCCTGCGCGGCGACTTGCCGTGGCTGGATGACGTGGGGCAGGTTTCCAACCTGCCCGAAAGAAAGTCCGGGCAGGTTGAAAACCTGCCCCACAAACAACTGAGTTCCTCAGCCGAAGACCTTGCTTCGTTGCTGCGAACGCGCGGAGCGATGTTCTTGTCGGACTTGCTGCGTGAGAGTCGCTTGCTGCCGGCGCATGTCGAAGACGGACTCGGCGAACTTGTCTCGCGCGGCTTGGTGACGGCCGACGGCTTCTCCGGTTTGCGACAACTCATCAGCGACGCCAGTCGCTCGTCATCGTCTCGCGGCGCGAGCCGGCGTCGACCGGGATTGCTGCGTCAACGCGGCGCGCTGGGCGCGTCGGGACGCTGGTCGGTGTGGCGGGCTGGATGTGGGGAGTGGGGAGTGGGGAGTGAGGAGTTGCAGGCAAGTAGCACGCAGCCTGCGGCAATTTCAAACTCCCCACTCCCCACTCCTCACTCGCCACTTTCTCGCCCCGAAGTCGTCGAGCAATGGGCCTGGCAGTTGTTGCGGCGGTGGGGCGTGATGTTCAAAGATTTGTTGGCTCGCGAGTCGGGTGCGCCGTCGTGGTGGGAGTTGTTGCAGGTCTATCGTCGGCTCGAAGCTCGCGGCGAGATTCGCGGTGGCCGGTTCATCTCCGGCGTGGCGGGCGAGCAGTTCTCGATGAGCGAATCGATTCGGCAATTGCGGTTGTTGCGAGACAGCGAGACGCAAGGCGAGTTGATTCTCATCTCGGCCGCCGATCCGCTGAACTTGGTCGGCATCCTGGACGATCAACCGCGAGTTCCCAGTGTCGCGTCACATCGCATGGTGTACTTCGACGGCCGCTGCGTCGGGACGCTGATTGCTGAGGAGAAATGGTTTGCACCGTCGTTGAAGGTCGAGCTCCACCCGCTCGTCGCCGAGTTGTTGGAACGTGGACGCCCGGGGAACCACACCGCCGTCCGCAACGAGTCCGCGACGACAGAGCATCGAGCGACACCGACTCGGCTGCGAGCGGCCGCTCACACCCGACCGCGAGCACCGCAACCATCCGCTGACCGCGCCGGTGAGTAAACCTTGCCGCGAGCTGCGCCTGCAACCCAATAAACAGTGCCAAGTGAAGAGTGCAGACTGCAAAGTGAAGAGTGCCAAACGGCGACAGTTAGCTGACACTTTGCACTTTGCAGTCTGCATTTTGCAGTCTGCACTCTTCACTTTGCACTGCCGATACTGCTGGCAACGGGCCATAACCTTCGCACGTCGCCATCGTCGGATTCGCTTGCCGCACCTCATCCACAGATTCCATTCGGCAGGTTGGCGATGCAGTCTCGGCCTGCATACCATGCCGACCCGAAAAGTCCTTTCCCCCCTGTTTTGAACAAGTTTTGACCTTCGCGTGGAGAAGCTGGCGATGAATCAATTGAACGGGTTGTCGTGGTGCCGCAGCGTTTCGCTGGTCGCGTTGGTTTCGCTGGCGTCGAGCGTCTCGGCCGCCGAGCCGAAGTTTGACAGCAAGGTAGTCTCGCGCGAGACCAAAGGGCACGCGGTCGAGATCGACCTCGACATCAGCGGAGCCAAGTCGCTGTTCCTCGTCGCGACCGAGGGCGGCGACGGCTTCGGATGCGATTGGGCCGATTGGGCCGAGCCGCGACTCGTCGGCAAGGACGGGAAGGAATCGAAGGTCACGGAGTTGAAGTGGAAGTCGGCGAGCGCGGGGTTTGGCGAAGTGAAGGTCAACGCGAACTGCGGCGGTGGCGCGATCTCCGTCGATGGCAAGAAGGTCGAGTACGGCATCGGCACGCACGCGAATTCGGTGATCGAGTTTGCTCTGCCGGACGGTCACAGTTTCACGAAGTTCAAAGGCCGAGCGGCCGTGGATGACCAAGGAGTCAATCAAGGCTGCGGCTCGACCGTGCGGTTCATGGTCTTCACCGAGAAGCCGGATGCGAAATTCCTCGTGGCTTCAGCGGCGGGTGGCCAAGCGGCCGCAGGCGTTGGCAGTCGCGACTCGAAGGATGCGATCAAAGGGCTGGATGTTGCCGAAGGACTCGAAGCGACGTTGTTCGCCAGCGAAGACTCGAAGCCGGCGATGCTCAATCCGACCAGCATCGACATCGACCATCTGGGCCGAGTCTGGGTGTGTGAGGTCGTGAACTATCGGCATCGGCTCGGCGAGCGGAAGGAAGGGGATCGCATCCTGATTCTCGAAGACACCGACGGCGATGGCGTCAGCGACAAGCAGACCGTCTTCCATCAAGGCAAGGACGTTGATTCGGCTCACGGCATTTGCGTGCTGCCGACGCCATCTGGCAAAGGGACGAAGATCATCGTCTCGGCGAATGACAACGTCTTCTTCCTGTATGACGACGACGGCGATTTGAAGTCGGATCGCAAAGAGATGTTCTTCACCGGCATCGGCGGCACGCAGCACGATCACGGCATTCATGCGTTTCATTTCGGGCCAGACGGAAAACTGTATTTCAACTTCGGCAACAGCGGGAAGCAGATCAAGGACAAGGACGGCAAGCCGATCATCGACCTGGCCAGCAACGAAGTGAACGACAGCAAGTCGCACTATCAGGAGGGGATGGTTTTCCGCTGCAACATGGACGGCTCCGAGTTTGAAACGCTCGGTTGGAACTTCCGCAACAACTGGGAGATCGCCGTCGATAGTTTCGGTTTGCTGTGGCAGAGCGACAACGACGACGACGGCAACAAGGGAGTGCGGATCAACTTCGTGATGGAGTTCGGCAACTACGGCTACAAGGACGAGCTGACTCGCGCGGGCTGGCAGTCGCCGCGCACGAACATGGAGACCGAGATTCCGCTGCGTCACTGGCATCTGAACGATCCGGGCGTGGTGCCGAACCTGCTGCAAACGGGAGCCGG
>CAMDPK010000081.1 GCA_945904015.1 Candidatus Kuenenia stuttgartensis
CATCTCGGCCGGCATGAAGATCGGACGTGATGAATTGGTGCAACATGCTCGCCCACGAGCCGCCCGCTTGATGGTGCTGATGACCGACGGCATCCCCAACGAACCGAGCAACGCTACGGCCGCCGTCATTGCCGAGGCCAATTCCGCCAAGGATGCCAAGATCAAAATCCTCACGATCAGTTTGGGAACCGGGGCCGACACCGCGCTGATGCAGCAAGTCGCCGACATCTCCGGCGGCGAGCATTTCAACGTCCCCGGAGGCTCCAGCATTTCGGACCTGCAAGCTCAGTTGGAAGTGACCTTCCGCAAGATCGCCAACAGCCGCACGCTGAGGCTCATCAACGACCGATGATCCGGTGCCGCTGACCAAATCGTTGAACACGGAAGCCTGGCTCTTCGAAAAATCCTTCTTGTTCACGGTTTCGAAATGTCTTGGCTGAACTGGGATTTCCGTTTGTCGGTCACTTCCCTTGGCGGCTCAGGAACTTCTTCCAGTCCCGTTCGAGCGTGTCGAGTTCGCCGAACGTGGTTTGAAATTCTCGCAGGCGGTCGTCCGGAGTGTCGGCGATCAGGAGCGGCTTGCGTTGAACGGACTTCAGATAGGCCACCGCGTCGTCGCGACGAGTCTTGAGTAGGAAGAAGGTCAGCGCCCAAGACTCGGAGTACGCGGCTCGCGTTTGATCGGCGTTCAAGAAGCTCGCGTCGGAACGGATCAGGTCCGCCAGCGGCAGGGACTCACGAGGTGCGCGGAGAGTCTCGCGAAAGTCTTTCAGTCGCGGAGCGTTCACGCGGCCGATCGTTTTCCAGCCGGAGCGGCTGTCGAGATCGGGCACTTCGAAGAACATTGCCATCCCCTCGGTCAGCCAGCGCGGGTTGTCGGCGTAGCGCGTGTGCAAGCCGCAGTTGAAGGCGAGCTGATGCGTCGCCTCGTGAATCATCGTTGCGACATTGAACGGTGAGGCTTCGAGCTTCCGCCGAATGTCCCCGGCCGTCTTCGCCGGAGTCGAGTTCGGGCCGGCGGTCAGATCGAACAGGATGATTCGATTCGTCGGCTCAGAGAAATATCCCGGAGCCTGCGCCGCATCGGGACGGTCGTGCTTCGTCGCGAACTCGGCGAACTCGGTGCGATCTTTGAGCACGATGGCCGGCAGCGGAAATTCTGACTCGCGCAGTTCGAGGCCCGCCTCTTTCCAGTACGCGTGAAAGGCGTCGTGCAGCCGCTCGAAGAGTGATCCGCACCACTCGGCATAAACGCGGCCGGCGGTCGAGCAGATGACGAAGTGCTTCGTGACCACGACCTGCGTCGGAGTCTTGATGCCGAACTCGGCCACCTCGCGCGCGAGTTGTTCGCCGAGCTGTTCCGCGTTCAGCGGTTGGAATGGGGCTTCGGTCGGCTCGCGTTTCTGAAGCTGCTTGGGAGTCACGTTCCACAACCGGCCGTCGCGGCCTTCGAGCAACAGTCCGCCGTCCTGTGCTTCCAGAAGCACGCGCGATTCGATTGTGCGTGTGACAGATTTCGCGTCGGTGAATGTGATGCGGTGCAGTCGCAGCGGTGGATCATCGGCATCGACGTCGATGGCAGTCAGCAGGACTGCGACCATCACCGTGAGAATGGAAGCTCGTCGATGTGGTTTCAAAACCGTAGCCACGTTCGCCAGAACGTGGGCGAACTCACAAAGAACTACGACGGAATCAGATTTCGAAATTGCCTCCGGTTCGTGTCGCGACATGACGAGACCTCTTTTGGTCGCGGCACTCTCGCGGAGCAACCGCGACACCGCAAGACAACTCTCGGCCAACGACCTGTGTGGCAATATCAGCACGACGCGCAAGCGAGTGGTTCTTCTTGAACGATCACTCGCTTGCGCGTCGTGCTGGTGCCGACTACGATTCGCTTCGATCGTCTCTCACCTGAAAGTTGCCGAATGACGTCTTCTTCCGAACCTGCGAAACAGGCTCCCAAGCGATCTCAACCGAACTCGCTCGGTTCGGAAACCAGTCCGTACTTGTTGCAGCACGCCTTCAACCCTGTCGATTGGTTTCCGTGGGGCGACGCAGCGTTGTCACAAGCCAAACAGCACGACAAGCCAATCTTTCTGTCGATCGGCTACAGCGCGTGCCACTGGTGTCATGTGATGGAGCACGAGAGTTTCGAGAACTCTGACATCGCGGCGGCGATGAACGACATTTTCGTCTGCATCAAAGTCGATCGCGAAGAGCGGCCGGATCTCGACCAGATTTACATGTCCGCCGTGCAGATGATGACCGGTCGCGGCGGCTGGCCGATGTCCGTGTTTCTGACACCCGACCTGCGGCCGTTCTTCGGCGGCACCTACTGGCCGCCGACATCGCGAATGGGGATGCCGGGCTTTCGAGACATCCTGAAAGGTGTGGCCGACGCTTGGAAGAACCGTCGCGACGACGTGCTCCGCAGTGCCGACGAACTGACCAGCGAAGTCGTGCGGGCCGCCAGCGAGTCGCTGCCGCGTTCCGGCCTGAGCCTCGCAACGCTGCGCGGTGCGATGGGACAATTCCTGCAACGAGTCGATTGGCAGCAGGGGGGCTTCGGTGGCGCTCCGAAGTTTCCACATCCGATGGACCTGCGCGTGCTGCTGCGGTGCTGGCGGCGATTCGGCGATCAAGAAGCTCTCGATGCCGTGCGGCTGACGCTCGACAAGATGGCGAGCGGCGGCCTCTACGATCAGCTCGGCGGCGGCTTTCATCGGTACTCGACCGACGCGCAATGGCTCGCGCCGCACTTCGAGAAGATGCTCTACGACAACGCGCTGCTCGTCCCAGTTTATCTCGAAGCGTTTCAAGCGACGGGCAACGCCAACGACGCGCGAGTCGTTCGCGAGACGCTCGATTATGTGCTCCGCGAGATGACTCAGCCACAGGGGGGCTTCTACTCGACGCAAGATGCCGACAGCGAAGGGGAAGAAGGAAAATTCTTCGTCTGGACCGAAGACGAGGTGCTCGCGCTGCTCGGCCCGGAAGACGGCCGGCTGTTTTGCGACGCCTACGACGTGACTCCTCTCGGCAACTGGGAAGGGCACAACATTCTCAATCGCCCGAACGTGGGGCAGGTTTTCAACCTGCCCGTGCAGGCCGGGCAGGTTGAAAACCTGCCCCACGACCGACTCGCCCGTTGCCGAGCGAAATTGTTCGACGCACGATCACAGCGGATTGCTCCCGGCCGGGACGACAAGGTGCTCGTGAGTTGGAACGGCTTGATGATCGCCGCGATGTCGCAAGCGGCGGCAATTCTCGGCGAGCCGCGCTACGCCGAGGCTGCCAGCGCGGCGGCGGACTTCATCCTGGCCAACATGCGCGATGCCGACGGGCGGTTGCTGCACTCATTCAAGGATGGCCAAGCTCGGTTCAATGCCTACCTCGACGACTACGCCTGTCTGATCGACGGCTTGGTCGATCTCTATCAAGCGACGTTCGAGCCGCGTTGGCTGGGAATCGCACTCGATCTCGCGGAGCAGATGCTCTCGCGATTTGAAGACCCGCGCGGCGGCTTCTTTTACACGTCGATCGACCACGAACAACTTGTCGCGCGCGTGAAGGACACGCAGGACAACGCGACTCCGTCGGGCAACGGCATGGCGGCGTATGCACTCGTGCGGCTTGGCACGCTGACCGGTCGGCCGCAGTTGCTTGGCCGAGGTTATGCGACCCTGGAGGCGATGTCCGGTCAACTCGACAAGTTCGCGATGGCCAGCGGGCAATCATTGCTGGCATTGGATTTCGTAGTGGGCTCGACTCACGAAATCGTCGTGGTCGAATCTGTCGAGGCGACTGCGGAAGCTGCGTTGCGCGAACTGCATCAGCGGTTTTGGCCCAACAAAGTCGTCGCGCGGCGACCAGGCCAGATGGCCGACAACGACCTGCCCGCTTCCTTGCGAGAATTGCTGTCCGGAAAACAGTCTTCCGCGGGTGAGCTGACGACGTTTGTTTGCGAGCGAGGGAGTTGCCAATCTCCGCTTGTCGGATTGGACGCCTGGCGTGAATTTCTGGCGGTGCGAGAAGCTCTCGATAACGAACGGCTCCTGCAAAACTAGCACGACGCGCAAGCGAGTGGTCGAACTCTCAGAAACCGCAACCTCTCGCTAGCGCTTCGAGCTAGTTTGCAACTGCGACTACGTGAACACGCTCCACACCGGTTTGCCGTTCGCGGCTGGCAGCGGGCGATTCAATTTGTCACGCAGTTCCGTGTCGGGGTCGATGCCCAGTGCGGCGAACATCGTCGCGGCCAAATCGCCGAGCGGAACCGGATCGCGATCGGGATACGCTCCGTTTTTGTCCGATTGGCCATGCACATGGCCGCGCTTCACGCCTCCACCGGCCAGCAGCACGGTGTAGCAACTTGGCCAGTGATCGCGGCTGATGTTGGCGTTGATCTTCGGAGTCCGGCCGAACTCGCCCATCCAGACCACCAGCGTCGTGTCGAGCAAGCCGCGTTGTTCGAGATCGTTGAGCAACACCGGCAACGTGTGCTCGGTTATCGGCAAGTGCCGAGCTTTCAGGATCGGATACGCTCGCGTGTCGTTGAAGCCGTGCGTGTCCCAGCCGCCGTTGGTCGTGCTCTGCCCGCCGATGCTCTCGTCGAAGTAGACGTTGACGAACTTCACGCCCGACTCGACCAGCCGCGTCGCGAGCAAACAACTCTGGCCGTAGGTCGTCCGACCGTAGCTGTCACGAGTCTTTGCGGGCTCGCGCGACAGATCAAACGCATCGCGAACTCGCGACGACGACAGCATTGCCAGCGCACGGTCGTAGTATTCGTCGATGCCGCGTGCGGTCGCCGAATGTTCCAGCAGCCGAGTTTGCTGGCTGATGATCCGCTGCATCTCGCGACGGCTTTGCAGGCGATCTGCTGAGAGGTTGGACGGCAAGCTCAACTCCGGCAACTTGAAGCCAGAGTCATTCGGGTCCGCCGTGATCAGCAGCGGGTCATGCCGCTTGCCGAGAAAGCTGGCGTGCTGTCCCGGCGTGACCGAGCCATCGCGAATCACATGCGGCAGCGAGACGAATGTCGGCATCGTCTCGGCATTCGGAGCGATCCGGTCCACGACCGAGCCGTAAGCCGGAAACAGTTCGATCGAATCCTTCAGGCGGATGTCGTCCACCGTCGGCGCGTAACCGGTCAGCGCGTGGTACGCGGCTGAGTTGTGATTCTTCATCTTGTGAAACACGGTGCGGACGAGCGTGACCTTGTCGAGCACTTTTGCCGTCTGCGGTAGATGCTCGCAGATGCGCACGCCCGGCACGGCCGAATCAATCTGCCCGAACAGACTGCGGATGCCTTCGGGAGCATTCGGCTTCATGTCGAAAGTATCGACGTGGCTCGGCCCGCCGAACTGGTACAGAAAGATGACCGACTTCGCTCGCCCGGCCCGTTTCCGAATTGCCGCGTTGGCCGGCTTCGCCTCTTCGGCCGCGAATAGCTTTGAGAGTGTCAGTCCCAGCAATCCGGTCGCTCCCGCCGTGATCGCGGTGCGGCGAGGAATCAGCATTGAAGATCGGTCGGACATCGAAACTCTCCACAATTCGCGAGATGATCGCCCCGCCTCTTGCCTTGTGCCAGACGTTCCCGCGCTCTGCAGCTAGTTGCTCTTTCCGAGGAAAGTTCGGTAGCTTCAGAGCGCGGGAACCACCCTGGCAAGCAGGGTGGCGGTACGGCTTCTCGTCGGATGAGTTTGCGTCCCGACCGAAGCAGGTTCAAGGCTCAAGGCTGAACTGCGGGAGAGAATCGAGCCAACCACAGCGGTTGCGACGGCTCACGATCGAGCATCAATTCCCCGCTCAGTCGCGAGCCACTCAGCCGCAGTCGAACGGATGTCTCTGACTCCGTCAGCCATTCCGTCTGGCCGTGATCCCAACGGGCGACTTGGCCCCGTTCGCGGCTGACCGGGCCTTCGTAGTCGAGATACATCAGCCGATGATCGCCAATCGCCTCGGCCGAAAGGTCTGTGGAATCGGCCGCAGATCGCCAACGATCGGGACTCTCCAGCAACCGCCACGACCGCAATACCTCGCCGCGCTGCACCAGTAAGTCCCAATGGACGAACGGATGATCGTGGATGAGCAAGACGAAATGTGGCATGGCATTCGTGGGGCAGGTTTTCAACCTGCCTGTTGAGGCAAGGGCAGGTTGAAAACCTACCCCACGAGAACTCACTGCATCACGCCTTTCGTGATGCTCATGAAGGCGTCTTCGAGCGTTTCGGTTTTGCCTTGGAATTCGATGGCCGGGAAGCCGGCGTGAATCAGGCCGCGCAGCAGTTGATGCTGAGCGTCCGGATCGCCGTCGAATTCAAAGTTCACATCGAGTCCCGCAACTTGAACGGCCGAGACGAACGGTTGCTCGAACAGCCAGCGCTCCAGCGCGGCGGGACTATGTTTGGGATCGTCATCGGCCAGCAATTGCACCGCCAGAGTCTTCTGGCCGGTCTGACCCTCCTCGTGCCGCTGTCGCTTGGACAACTCTTCGATCGTGCCGAAGGCGAGCACGCTGCCGGCTTCAATGATCGCGGCCGAATCGCAGATCTCGCCCAGCTCGGTCAGGATGTGCGAGCTGATGAGAATCGTCTTCTTCATCTGCGTGGCCATCAGCCGGATCAGCTCACGCAGTTCGATGCGAGCGCGCGGGTCGAGTCCGGCGGCCGGCTCATCGAGGATCAGCACTTGCGGGTCGTGAATCAAACATCGGCCGAGCGCCAGCCGCTGCGACTGTCCTTTCGAGAGAGTCGCGATCGGCTTCTCCGCGAGTTTACGCAGCTCGGTGAAGACCAGCACGTTCTCCAGCGAGTCGCGCCGCTTGGCTCCGCGCAGCCCGTAGGCTCGCGCGAAGAAGTCGAGGTACTCGATGACGTTCATGTTCTGATATTTGCCGAAGTGGTCGGGCATGAAGCCGAGCACTCGGCGAACTTTGTCCGGATCGTCGATCACCGAGTGGCCGCAGATGAACGCATCGCCGGCCGTCGGCGTGTCGAGCGTCGCGATGATCCGCATCGACGTCGTCTTGCCCGCTCCATTGGGACCAATGAACCCCAGCACTTGTCCGGGATACGCTTTGAACGAGACATCGTTGACCGCTTTGAGCTTGCCGAAGAAGCGATGCAGGTGCCGCAGTTCCAGCACCGGTTCTCCCGACCAGGACTTCGGCGGCGTGGATGCCCTCGGCTCGCCCAAGTCCAGTGTCGGCAATGCTTCGACGTCGCGGGACGCGCTGCCGTTCGTGGGCTCATTACTCATGGGGAAGACTCCTGTTGTCGCGCGCGGAATTCTCGGACGACGTCGGCATTTCAACATCCGATTGTCCGGACGGCAATCAATCGTCGCCCGCGCTTGTGACGGCGCGGCCGTCGCCGCACAATGTTGTTCCGTTGGTCTGATCCCCAAGTCCTCACACGGAGCCTGCCTCATGCGATCGTATTTTCGTCCCGTCGTCTTGTTGGGTTTGAGTCTTTGTGTTTCATCGGCATTGTGCGTCGCGAACCGTTTGCAAGTGGCGACTGCTGCTGACTCGAAGGGGATCGCCGCGATCACCGTCGAGGAGGCGAAGAAAGATCCCGACTTCGCCATCCAAGGCGAGTACGTCGGCGAACTCGGCAACCAGGACGGCAAGCAAAATTGGGGGCTGCAAATCATCGCACTGGGCGACGGCAAGTTTCACGCGGTCGCGTTTCGAGGCGGACTGCCGGGCGAAGGCTGGGACAAATCCGACAAGGTCGAAATCGATAGCAGCACGGCGGACGGAGCCGTCACGTTCAAGGGTGAAAAAGGAACGGCTGTCGTTAAAGACGGCGTCGCGAAGATCACAACTCCGGATGCCCAGCCGCTCGGCGACCTGAAGCGAGTCGAACGCAAAAGCACGACGATCGGCAAGAAGCCGCCGGAAGGCGCGGTCGTACTGTTCGATGGCAAGAACGGCGACGCCTTCACCGATCCCAAGAAATTCGTCGATGGCCTGATGTCGCAAGGCATCACCAGCCAGCAGAAGTTCCAAGATTTTTCGTTGCACCTGGAATTCCTACTGTCGTACATGCCGGCTGGCCGCGGACAAGGCCGAGCCAACTCCGGTTGCTACATGCAGGGCCGTTACGAGGTGCAGATCCTCGACAGCTTCGGCCTCTCCGGTGAGAACAACGAATGCGGTGGCATTTACACGATTCGGAAGCCCGATGTGAATATGTGCCTGCCGCCGCTGGCCTGGCAGACCTACGACGTGGACTACACCGCCGCGAAGTTCGACGGCAGCAAGAAAACGACGAACGCAAAACTGACCGTGCGGCACAATGGAGTCCTGATCCACGAGAACGTCGAACTGCCGAAGGCCACGACCGGCGCGCCTGTGCAAGAAGGCTCAGAACCCGGCCCGATTTTTCTACAAGACCACAGCAACCCGATCCGCTTCCGCAACATTTGGCTGGTCGAAAAGAAATAAGGCGGCGAAGCCGCATGAAACCCGAAGACGAAGAAGCTGTGAGTTTTTGTGGGATAGGCTTCCAGCCTGTCGAGCTTTTCCGCGAATTTGACAGGCTGGAAGCCTATCCCACGACAAAAAATCACAGCCTCGAAGCGTCAGCGAGGGAGTGTGTTGCGTCCCTCGCTGACGCTTCGGGTTGCATTGAAATCCGCGAGGGAAAACCACGCCTTTGGCCTTAACTCTGTAGTGCGGCGTAACTCACCTTGCGATGAACTGAATTGGAAGGCGACCATGCCGGTCGTATTGCGAGTTGGACGATTCCGGTTCTTCTTTTTCAGCAATGAAAATGAAGAGCCGCCTCACATCCATGTGCGAGCAGGTTCTGACGAGGCTAAGTACTGGCTCGATCCGATGGAGTTGGCCGGGAACTATGGCTTCAATGGACGCGAATTGACGCAGATCGAGGAGCTGATCCGCTTCTATCACACTGAACTCTTGGAGGCTTGGCATGAGCACTTCCACGAATCCGACTAAACACCGCCGCACCTTTGTTCCCACGACGGCGTTTGCTCGCACCGTTGATTTTGACGAGGTCTCAATGCACGTTACGTTGACGGACGGCCGTGTGTTGAGCGTCCCGTTGAGTTGGTTTCCCGTCTTGCGCGATGCGACGCCCGAGCAACGGGCTCAGTGCCAAATCGGCGGCGGCGGAGTTGGACTGCACTGGGACGATTTGGATGAAGACGTTTCGATCGCTGGATTGATGGCAGGAGTCGATCGAGTCGCATGCTGACCTGAAGAGGGAGGTTCCGAACGATGAACTATCGAGGCTGGAAATGCGGAGTGACAGCGTTGGTCGTGATGAACCTGCTTTGCGGACTCGGTGCGACAGCGCAAGATGCCCCGGAGAAACCGAAGGCTCGGACGTTTTCACCCGTCGAGATCAAACCCGAACCGCGGAAGCTCAGTCCCGGAACTCCGTTGAGCGTGCGGACGTTGGTGCTGCGTCCGCCGCAGATTCCCAGCGTGCTCAGTTGGACGATTGAGTCGAAGCGGCATCGCGGGTACTTGGTTGCGACGTCGCTCAGTCCCGATGCCAAGCAGCTTGCGACCGGCGGCCTGGATGGGATCGTTCGGATTTGGGATGCGGAGACGGGTGAATTTCAAAAGGCGTTGGTCGGACACGACAGCTACATTTATGACCTCGCGTGGTCGCCGGACGGTCGCACTCTGGCGTCGGGCGGTTCGTGGGATGCGACGGCGAGGCTGTGGGATGTCCGCTCGGGATTGAATTTGCGGAGCCTCAAGCATCCGGGGTATGTCGCGAAGGTCGCGTGGTCTCCGGATGGCCGCATGCTGGTGGTCTCCGGCGGCGAGAGCGGCATCTGCCTGTTTTGGGACGTGACGCTCGGCGTCGAACGCGGCAAGGTCGAGCACGGCCGCCACGTCTTGAGCAGCGTCTGGTCTCCCGACGGAGTGTCGGTGGCCTTCACCTGTTCAGGACAAGCGACGCAGGTCTTCGACACCGAAGAATTCAAGACTCGCATTTCGCTCGGCGAAACGGCGCTGAGCGACACGAATTACGGATCAGCCTGGTCGCCGGATAGCAAGTTGCTTGCGGTGGCATCCAGTGCCGGCACGAAAGTCTGGGACGCGGCATCGGGAGACTTGAAGCAGACACTCGCCGGCCCGATGACGACGGTTGCGTGGTCGCCCGATGGCAAGGTGCTGGCCACGGCGTACTCCAGCAACGCCGTTCAAACTTGGAACACGGCCGATTGGAAACTCATCAAAGCTCTGCCGCTCGGAGCGTCTGCTCTCGCGTGGGCGAACGATGGGTCGAAGCTCAGCCTGATGACCTCCTCGACCGTCACCCTGTGGGACGTCGCAACCGACAAAGCTCTGCCAACCATCGACGCGAGCGGGCCGGCATCACGAGTCATGTGGACGACTGAAAAACTGATGGCGTCCGGCATCGGCACGAACGTCGTCTCGGTGTGGGACATCGCGACCGGCAAGCTGGCGAAGAAACTCGAAGGCCACACCGCTCCGATCACCGCACTCGCCTGGACCCTGAACGGTAAGACGCTGGCGTCGGCCTCGGCGGACAAAACGGTGCGGGTCTGGGACGCTCAAAAAGGAGAGCTGCTGAAAAAGCTCGAAGGGCACACGGCGGGAGTCGCAGTCTTGTCCTGGGCACCGAACGGCAAACAGCTTGCGAGCGGCAGCCACGACAAATCGGTGCGGCTGTGGGACACCGTCACCGGCAAATCGCTCAAGTCGCTCGAAAATCATCCGGCCGCCGTCACCATCATGGATTGGAACGGCAAGATGCTGGTGGCCGGTGGCCCGTCGAACACAGTCTTCGTCTGGAACACGACCACCGGACAAACGGTTCGCAAGCTGGAGGTCTCAGCGCAGGCACAATCGCTGTCGTGGTCGCCCGACGGCAAAGTGATCGCCACCGGCGGAGTGGACGACGCAATCCGCATCATGAATCCAGCCAACGGAGCGACGCTCTTCAAGCTCAGCCTGCCGGGCGATCCACCCTCCGTGACCGCGCTGGCCTGGAGCGCGAAAGGCGAAACCATCGCCTCCGGCCGAGCCAATCACACGGCCCAAATCTGGAACCCGCAGACCGGCAAGGTCGCTCGTGACATCCCGGCGATGGCCCCCGTGCAAGAAGTGCTGTGGTCCGAAACCAATCGCACGCTGGCCGTCGGCACAACCGACCGCTGCATCCGCTTCTTCGACACCGTCAGCGGAAAACTCCGAGCGACGCTGATTACCGACCACGACCAAGTCCCCGCCATCAGCGCCGACGGCCACTACCGCGCCGACTCCGAACCGGAACTGGTCTACGTTGTGCAAACCGAATCGTCTCAAGACACGTTGTCCCCCGCCGACTTCGCGAAGAAGTACCGCTGGAAGAATTCTCCCAAAGATGTGAAGTTGGCGGACTGAACTTTGGAGGGAATCATGCGAACGCTCGCGATCTGCTTGTGTCTGGTGAGCATGACGGCCGCTGCCGAAGAGTCAGCCGCACCGCCGCGATTTGTCAAAGCGTGGGGCCAAGAAGGGACCGACGACGGCGAGTTCGAGTTCCCCATCGGCATCGCGATTCACGAGCAAACGATCTTCGTTACCGACCACTACAACAACCGCGTGCAGACGTTTGATTTCGACGGCAAGCATCTCGCGTCGCTGGAAGTCTTGCCGAATCCCGGAGGCATCACCGCGGATCGCGACGGCACGCTGTTCATCTCGCACTTCCCGGTCAGCCGGCTGAGCAAAGAAAAACATCCCGACCGCATCTCGGTCTACACGTCAACCGGCAAGCTGCTGCGTGAGTGGGGCAAGACCGGCACCGGTGACGGTGAGTTCGACTTCCCAGGCGGCCTCGCAATTGGCCCTGACGATCGCATCTACGTTGCCGATCAAACGAACCGCCGCGTGCAGGTCTTCGACAAAGACGGAAAATTCCTCGCCAAGTTCGGCGAGTACGGCACTCAGCCCGGTCAGTTCGGCGGCAACATCAATCCCAAATCGCGAGTCGGCGGCCCGCAGTTTCTGGCGTTTGACAAAGCCGGTCATCTCTACACGACCGAAGGCATGCTGGGCCGAGTCCAAAAGCTGACTCGCGAAGGCAAGCCGATCCTGTCGTGGGGCAACTTGAAAGACGAACCCGGCGGCTTCGGCGGCAAGTTCACCGGCTTCAAAGACAAAGTCGCCAATCTCGAAGGCCCTATCGGGATCACCGTCGATCCGCACGACCATGTTTGGGTCGCTTCGATTAACGGCCGCATTCAACAGTTCGACACCAACGGCAAACTCATCGGCGGCCTGCAATCCAGCCAAGGCTCCGAGCCAGGCAAGTTCTTCGCCCCTCACACGCTCGCGTTCAACAACCGAGGCGACTTCTTCGTCGTCGATTCCTACAACCACCGCATTCAGAAGTTCGCGATGCGTTGAACGTGGCGGACGCAGCTTTCGTCCGCCACCGACGCTGGCAGCGTCGGCCACGACTATGCGGGTGTCGCTGCGGGTTCTTCGGAAATGATGAGCTTCGGCTCTTCCGGTCGCGCATCAGTTCGCGACGCGATCATTGCCCAGATGCCGATGGGGACGCACAGCCAGATTGGCACGAACGGTGTCCAATGCACGCCGTCGTCCCGTTCTAGCAGGCTGGAGGCAAGGGCGAACGGGTACAGAATCGTGGCGATGAACAACGCCCAGCGAGTCAATCGTGTGCGGGACGTCCAATGCATCAGAGCAAGGCAGACTCCAATAGCTAGATCGAAGCCCAGTTGCAGAGCTACGATCAAAACAATGTAGTCAAAGGCATGTTGCACCGTGGGTAAGCGGCCGAGCGACAGGCGATCTGCGGTCCCGAACGACATGATCAGTGCCAGGAGGAACGACAGGAACGCCAGGGCCAGCAGTCCTTCCGTGGGCAAAGCGAGGCGTTCCGAACGGCTCAGTGAGCCGGGCGAACGGAGCCAGCGTCCGCTGTGTCGCAACAGCATGATGGTGCACAACACCCAGCCGAAAGCGGCGCACCCCACAGGAATCCAGACCGAGGGAGTTGGCTCGAATGGATACCCGGCAACTGCAGGCAAAACTCGCGCGCCGAGCAGAATCGCGATCACCACACCAATGCACCACAGCGACCACAGGCACTCCAGGCTCAGAAAGATCACGCCGCAGGCCAAGTCTTTGCGTTGCGTGACCGCGACCACTTTCTGAAAGGCACCGGGAGCTGCCCCCGCCACGTTCGAGCCAGCGTACCGAATCTTCGGCCACACGAATTGAGCCAGTTCCTGACAGCGTTTCCACAATCCGACGGCTGCGTCGCGAAGGGAGATCCACGCTCGGCTGTCGGACAACCGGACGTCGGTGAAGTGAGTCTTCGAACCGGGATGTCTCAAGATCACCAACGCCCAGATCGCGAACGGCAGCGATGCCAGCCACAGGAATCCAAACAGCACCAACATCAAGACGCAACCGACAATGGCGTATTGAAAGTTTTGCAGGCTCTTCAACGACAAGCCAGTGAAAGTCGAAACGGCTCCGGCCGCGAAGGTCATCGCCATCAAGAACTCAAACGGGTTTGAGTTAAATCCGGATCTGGGATGTGACAGGTTCAACGCCAACATCATCAAACCGATCAGCAGCCCACCAACACCAACGACGGTCAACGCCACCGCCGGGATGCCGAGTTCAGCCTCGATCTGTTCGCGAGTCTTCGACTCAGCCGGCTTGGACGGTGTTAGCAATCCGGCGACGAATGCCGTGAACTTGGCGATTCCCTCTTTCACCCATGCCACCCTTGCCGAGCCGCTTTGTGCTGCCGACTTGGCAGCGTCCGGAAGAGACTCGCTGTCTCGAATGCGATTCACGTCCGTGCGGACGTCCGTGACTCGCTGGTAGCGCTGCGCCGGTTCTTTCTCCAGCGCCCGGAGCACCACATCGTCCAGACGCACGTCGATGCGGACTCGCTGCGACGGCAGAGGGAACCGGCCCAGCGGCAGTTCGCCGGTCAGCATCTCATACAGCACGACTCCCAATGAGAAGATGTCCGCGCGGTGATCGACTTCGGTCGGATGTTCGATTTGCTCCGGAGCCATGTAGTGCGGCGTCCCGATCACCTCGCGAGTGCCGGTCAAGGGCCGTTCGAGCGCGTCGGCGTTTTCATTGTGCGGCCGCGCGAGCTTTGCCAAACCGAAGTCGGCGATTTTCACCCGTCCGTCCTTCGTCAGCAGAATATTTTCCGGCTTGATGTCGCGATGGACAATGCCTTGCTCGTGAGCGAACTGCAGCGCATCGCACACTTGCGGCACGATGGCCAGAGCCTCTTTGGACGAAAGCTGCCCCGACTGCTCGATCTGCCGCAGGCTGGTGCCGTCCACGAACTCCATCAGGAAGAAAAACAAATCCCCCTGCTTGCCGAAGTCGTAGACCGTGACGATGTGCGGATGATTGAGCTTCGCCAGCGCCCGCGCCTCCCGCTGAAACCGCTCCGCGAAGCCGGGATCGTTCTCGAAGTCCGGCCGCAAAATCTTCAGCGCGACCAGCCGATCCAGCTCCTTCTGCCGAGCCTTGTAGACCACCCCCATGCCGCCGTACCCGACCCGCTCCAGAATCTCCAACTGCGGAAAATACGGAGCCAACTGCTCCGGCAACGGCGCGACAAACCGAGGCCGATACGCCGCTGTGCTGGGCTGATCCAACCCCGGCTGACTTTCAAATCCCAGCTTGAGCAAACACTTCGGACACAACACCGACGGCGTCCCCGGCGGCACGCTCGCTCCGCACTGAGGACAGAGTTTCGCCGTGGTCTTGGCTTCCAGCGGCGGATCGAATTCCGGTGCGGAATCAGCAGTAGGATTGTCTTCGGCAGTCATGACTCGCCCCTCGTGGATGACATCTACCGAGAACTAATCCGTTTTCATGCGAAGGTTGCAGAGATTTTGAAAGGAGGATGGGCACTCTTGCCCGTCCGCAGCAAGGGACGGGCAAGAGTGCCCATCCTCCGATTGAATACCAGGCGTTACGAACCCGCCACCGCCTCCATCAAGCTTCGTAATTCATCATCGACTTCTTTCGGATCGGTCAACGTTTCAGCGACTTCGGCTCGGAGGAGTTCGCGGTAGCGGCGGCGCAGTCGGTGAGCGGCGGATTTGATCGCCTCTTCGGACAGGCCGAACCGCGCGGCGAGGTCGAGGTACGGCAGCCGGTTCTCGTCGCCGTGCAGATGCGGTTCAAGCAACTCGCACAACTCGCCACGGCTTTCCGAGCGATACTCGGCTCGCAGTTTGTCGAGCGTGGTTTGCAACACGGTCAACGCCCACTGCCGCTCAAACAGCCGTTCGGGAGTTTCGTGGCTGACCGGTTCATGCCCGTAGCGGCTCTCAGCCTGAGCGACATCGAGCGACTGGATAACTCGCCCGCCGCCCCGTTTCTGAGCGTCGTCGCGGCGTTGCTCGGTCGCTAAGAAGTTTTGCAACGACTTCAAAAGGAATGACCGAAACCGTCCACGTTCCGGGTCTGCTTTCGCGATCACGTTCCCTTCGAGCACGAACGCGAAAAACGACTGCGTCCGATCCTCCGCCTCCATCGGCGACAACCCCCGCCGCCGAGCGAACGCATACAACGGAAACCAATACGTCTCGCACAGAGTTCCCAGCGCCTCGCGCGCGGGAGTCTCTCGGCTGCCTCCAGCCGCTTGCACCAAACTCCATCGCGTCGTCGCAAACATGCTGTGTTTCTCCAGCAAGCGGCACTTCCTGGTTCACAGTGTCGCTTTCAGGTTTTCGTCGAGACTGTATTCTGCTTCTCCAGCCAGCGTGAGTCTCGCCGGAAGACCTCTAAATTTGAGCGACGTGGACTTTCGCGAAGGGCGGATCGGAAATGTCGGACTCAAGTAAACTCGCCGCTGACTATTTTCGTAGGGGCGCAGAAGCACTCGCCAAACAAGACTTGACCGCCGCAATCGAAGCAATTCGGAAATCGGTGAAACTAGATCCTACAAACTTGCTATTTCTTCAGACGCTACGCGGCTGCGAAAAGCGACAAAGAGAATTGGATTCCACGATGCCCAAAACATTTCGCATCGCCGTCATCGCGGGTGACGGCATTGGCCCCGAAGTCATTCGCGAAGCGATTCGAGTCGCGGACGCAGCGGCTCCGAAGTCGGACGCTCGCTGCGAGTGGACTCACTTTCCGTGGGGGACCGACTACTACTTTCAAAACGGGCGGATGGCTCCGGCGGATTATCTCGACACACTAGCCGGGTTCGACGCGATCTTGCTGGGAGCGGTCGGGCATCCGAGCGTGCAGGATCACGTCACGCTCAACGGGTTGCTGTTGCCGATTCGGCGGCGGTTCGATCAGTGCGTCTGCTTGCGGCCGGCGTACCTGTATCCCGGCGTCGATAGTCCGCTGCGGAACAAGCCGGGTGGCAGCATCGACATGCTCGTCTTCCGCGAGAACACCGAAGGGGAATACGCCAATATCGGCGGCTTCCTGTATCGCGGGATGCCCGAAGAGTCGGCGATTCAAACGAGCGTGTTCACTCGCAAAGGCTGCGAACGCATCATCCGCGCGGCGTTCGAGAAAGCGGCGACTCGGCCGCGGCAGCGCGTCGCGTCGATCACCAAGAGCAACGCTCAAGGCTACGGCATGGTCCTGTGGGACGAATGCTTCGCTCGCGTGGCCGCCGAGTTCCCCAACATCGCCACCGAATCGCTGCTGATCGACCGCGCCGTGATGGAATTCGTCCGCCGCCCCGAATCGTTCGACGTGGTCGTAGCCAGCAATTTGTTTGGCGACATCTTGACCGACCTCTCGGCCATCATCGTCGGCAGCATGGGCCTCGCCGCCAGCGGCAACATCGACCCGACTCGCCGCCACCCCAGCATGTTCGAGCCGGTTCATGGATCGGCTCCCGACATCACGGGCAAGGGCATCGCGAATCCGTTGGCCGCGATTCTGTCAGTCGCGATGATGTTCGAGCACCTCGGCCTCGACGCAGCGGCGAGCATCCATCAAGCCGTCAAAGATTTGTTGGCATCGACCGGACCAAAAACGCCGGACTTGGGAGGCAACTCGACGACGGAACAAGTGGGCAACGGAGTCGCGAGTCACATTGCAAACTGAAACGATGGCGGCTGGAGAAACGTCGGGAGGTTTGATGAATCCATTGACGCACGAGGAATTTCGCAAGGCCATTCAGAAGGGCCAAGGCCGAGTGGTTTTGCATTTGAAGGAGCACGGGAGCGACGGCTTTCGAGACGACATCCTGCATGCCTGCGTTCACAACCTCGTTTACGACGTGCAATGTGAAGACCGCCGCGATGACTGGCTCATGTCGCTGATTCAACTCACGGGAGAATCCGATTTCTTTCGGGAGCAGATTTTCCAGGCATTGCCAATTGCAGTGGATTGTGGCGACCTTCAGCAGATTATCTGCTTGGTTGTACAATTCGCCAGGCACGGCGCAACCGAAGCTCGATTGGCACTCTATTCCCATTTCGACAGCCAAGACTTTCGTGAGTCATGTTTTGGCGGCAACGAAATCATCGGGCTGGACGGGATCGACGGGTTGGTCCACGTTGCCGAGAAGATCGGCGCGGCTCTCGTCGGCTCCGATGAAGAATGGCTTTATCGTTCGTTCCTTGACGAAGCGAGTGAACGCGACGGAACCGCCCCGGTGTTGTCTCGACTACGGCAAGAGGCGGAGACCAGTGAAAACATACGTGCCTTTTTCCAATTGGCGGAGCAAGAGAAAGCCCTCTGGGATGAACCTCGATCAAGCCCACGTCCGAATATTCCAGTGGACACGATTTTGGCCGACATCGAAGTTGCCAAAGGGGAGTTTCCCGGTACGTACACGACGTTCGGTCGTCGTGCGGAACCAAACGATCTTCAACCAATCTTTGAACGATTACTCGTGGAAGATAGAAGAGACCAATTGCTCCGCTGCCTTTGGGTTTTCCGGCGGAGAGAACCGCCAGAGTTGCATCAACGACTTTTTGATCTCGCAGAATCTGCTGACGCGCGGCTTCAGAATGGGGCAATTGCGGCTCTCTCACAAGCGCAGCATCCAAAGATCCGCGACTTGGCGATTCACCTGCTTAACACGAACCCTCGAACGATTACTCGCGAAGCGATTCGGCTCTTTTGCAAGAATTACTTGGCCGGCGATCACGCGATCATCGAACAGTCGTTGTTTATCCCCGATGCCCCGGAGGAGGCACACGGCGTGGGCTTCGATCTTGTCGATCTCGCCAAGAAACAGCCGTTGGTCGAGCTGGCACGTTGCATGGAATGGGTCTATGAAAACACCCCGTGTTCCAACTGCCGCGAATGGGCCTTCAAGGAATTAGTCGCTCGCGATTCCGTGCCGCAACCAATCCTGATGGAAGCGATCTGGGATTGTGGCGAAGAGATACGAGCCTTGGCTCAAAAGACCGTTGAAGCCAAAACCTGATTCTTGATTTGGTAATGGCGTCAAAGACTTTGTCCGATTGAAGTTGTCGCCATGAAGATCGAGGCGGTATCGTGTCATCGATCACTTCGATTGGAATGCCTGGAATGAGCCGCCCATGAGCACCGTTTGCTTGGACACTGAAATCCTCACGCTTCCGCCCTCCGGTTGTGGCCTCGAAGAGTTTCGCCGCTGGGCACTCTCGGATGAGTCGCCCGATCGCGCTCCCGTCTTCTACCTCGCCGGCGAAGTTTGGATCGATATGAGCAAGGAACAGATTTTCTCGCATGTGCGGTTGAAGCAAGAGTTCTTTCAAGTGCTCGGCTCATTGGCCAAACAAAAACGGCTCGGAAAGTTTTTCCCGGATGGGATGTTGCTCTCGAACGAAGACGCCGACGTTTCAGGCAATCCCGACGGAACGTTCGTCACCAATGCGAGCTTTCGCGCCGAGCGCGTGCGACTCGTCGAAGGTGCCGAGTCTGGCCATGTGGAAATGGAAGGCTCGCCCGACATGGTGCTGGAGGTCGTGAGCGACAGCTCCGTTGAGAAAGACACCGAGGTCTTGAAGGACTTGTATTGGAAAGCCGGCATCCGTGAATACTGGCTGGTCGATGCTCGCGGTGAGGGATTGCAATTCGACATTTTCCGCCGAACGAGCCGAGGTTATTCACTGGCTCCGAAGAACGGTGGTTGGATGAA
Source organism: Candidatus Kuenenia stuttgartensis (assembly GCA_945904015.1). Lineage (GTDB taxonomy): Bacteria > Planctomycetota > Planctomycetia > Planctomycetales > Planctomycetaceae > SXKJ01. The sequence goes on from CAMDPK010000081.1 coordinate 19,125, forward strand.
ATCCGCAGTCTTTGGCCACGAATTCCGGCTGACTCGTCGCACCGATGAACTCGGACACCCGGAGTTCACGTTGAAAGCTCGGTAGCCACGAATCGCGCACCAACTCATTTCTTCGCCAGAATCTCTTTTAGCAAATTCGGTGGCGACATCGGCAGCCTCTCCATGCGGACGCCGACGGCGTGAGCGATGGCGTTGGCGATGGCGGCTGGGGGCGGGACGATCGGGACTTCGCCGACGCCGCGGACTCCGAAGGGGTGTTCGGGGTCGGGGACTTCGACAATGATCGTCTCGATCATCGGGACGTCGTAGCACGTTGGGATGCGGTAATCGAGATAGCTCGCGTTGCGCATCACCCCTTTGTCGTCATAAAAGTATTCTTCGTTGAGTGCCCAGCCAATGCCTTGCACGACGCCCCCTTGCAGTTGGCCTTCGACGTAGCTGGGGTGAATCGCGGTGCCGCAGTCTTGAGCGATCGTATAGCGCAGGATTTGGACTTTGCCGGTGTCGGGATCGACTTCGACATCGACGCAGTGCGTGCCGAACGCTCCGCCCTGATTGGCCTCGGAGGAGAAGCCGCGGCCGATGACGGGGCCGCCGCAACTGTTGAGCTTCTCGGCAAGTTCTTTGAACGAAATCTTTTTGCCGTCAGAACCGACGAGGCTGGCGGTCGAGGCGTCGAAAGACACCTTGGAGGGATCGACGTCCCACAACGTGGCAGCGCGGTGGACCATTTGGCGTTGGATGTCGAGTCCCGCTTCGTGGCAAGCGATGCCGGTCGCGAAGGTGACTCGGCTGCCCCCCGTCACGTCGGTGTAGCCGACGCCATCCGTGTCAGCGACGGTGGGCGCGATATCGGTGGCCGCGAGTCCGAGCGTTTCGGCAAGCTGCATCGCGAGGCCGGTGCGCGAGCCGCCGATGTCGGTCGAGCCTTCCACCAGCGAGACGCTGCCGTCGCCGTTGACGGTCGCGGTTGCGGAACTCTTCAAGCCGCAGTTGAACCAGAAGCCGGAGGCGACGCCTCGGCCCACTTTGCCGCCAGACTTCGCAGCGGGCAGCGGCGACGAGTATTGGCTGCTCTTCTTCAGCGCGTCGCACGTCTCCCACATACCGATGCGCGGAAAGACCGGGCCATCGACTCGGCGAGTCCCTTCCTTCGCGGCGTTCTGCATGCGGATGTCGAGCGGGTCAATGCCGAGCTTGTCAGCAATCTCATCCAGCACCGTCTCAGCGGCCATCGCGGCGTTGGTCGCGCCGGGTGCGCGATAGGCATTCGTGCGCGGCTTGTTGACGCAGACGTCATAGCCATCGACTTTCCCGTTGGGTACGTCGTAGCACGCGAAGATGCACATGCAGCCCGGAGCAATCGGCGAACCGGGAAAGGCTCCCGCTTCGTAGGCGAGATACGCCTCGGCAGCGGTGATTTTTCCTTCCGCATCGGCTCCGATCTTCACCTTGATGTACGAGCCGGGCGTCGGGCCGGTCGCTTCGAGCACGGAGGCTCGGTCCATGACGAGCTTCACCGGCTTTCCCGACTTCTTCGCCAGCATGGCCGCGACCGGATCGAGGTACACGGAAATCTTTCCGCCGAAGCCGCCGCCAATCTCGGTCGGCACGACCTTGATGTTGCCCAGCGGCACGCCGAGCAGCAGAGCACATTGATGTCGCACCGAGAACGTCCCCTGCGTGCAGCACCAAATCGTGATGCGGCCGTCAGGATTCCAAACGGCCGTCGCCGCATGCGGTTCGATGTAGCCTTGATGCACGGTGGCCGTATTGAACTCGCGTTCGACGATGACCTTCGCCTTCGCGAAGCCGCCGGCGACATCGCCTTTCTCGAAGTGGAAATGCTTCGCGATGTTGGTTGGCTTGTCGCCCGTCGTCCCGCCGCCGACTTCCTCGCAACGCACGTCGTCATTGAGCACGACCGCCGACGCCTCCATCGCCTTGCGGACATCGAGCAGCACGGGGAGCGGTTCGTATTCGATCTCAATCAACTTCACCGCTTCTTCCGCGATGTGAATGTTGTCCGCCGCGATCGCCGCGATCGCGTGTCCTTTGTAGAGCACCTTCTCGCGAGCCAGCACATTCCGCGTGAGATGCGCCAGATTGACGGCCCCCTCACCGAGTTCCTCAATGCGATTGCCGGGGTCCGGCAAATCCGCCGAGGTCACAATCGCTCGCACACCCGGCAGCTTCGCGGCCTTCGAGATATCGAGCCGCTTGATCTTCGCGTGAGCATGCGGACTCCGCAGCATCGCCGCGAAGAGCATCCCCTGAATCTTCGTGTCCGCTCCGTAGCGAGCGCGCCCCGTGACCTTATCGACGCCGTCGTGCCGAACCGGACGAGTACCGATGACTTTGTATTTACTGGCTGTGGCCATGACGAGTATTCCTCTTGAGAGATGCCTGAATTCAATTTGTTTCTGAACGATCTGGTTCCTCGCGCATCAAGTGTGCTGATAAATCAGCGGTCGATATCGCGGTGGTGGAATCGGTTTGCCCGCGATCTTGGCGGATTCGAGCCACGCGGCTTTGGCTTGCAGAGCTTCTCCTAATGCCGTTTCCGGGGTGTCACCGAATGCGGAGCAGCATTCGAGATCGGGGATGTCGGCGATGTAGCCTTCGTCTTCCTCGCTGTAGAAGACGTTGATGTGGTAGTCCTTCATTCGGTTTCTCCCATCTGAAGATCGTATTGCTCGACCAACTTGAGAAGCTGCCGTATTTGATACGGCTTGGCTTGGCCTTTCACGTTTTGCAGATTGACCAGTTCCGTGATTCCCGGATGCTGAAAAATGTGATGGCTGCCATTCACGCGAACCAACTGAAATCCGAAGAGTTCTGCGGCTCGCGTCGCTTCCTCGAAGCGAATGTTACGCGAGCCGGAAAGGAGTTTGTCCAAGAGCTTGCGGGGATTCATCGCAGATCTCGGTTTGAGGTTGTCATTTGCAATGTGTGGGCTGCGGGATCTTCACCTCAAGTGCAGGACCGTTCGTGGCAGTTCTTCATGTAGTGGTCTTGCCATTGAGTGGCGGCGTCTTGGACGGCTCGGACGATTTTGTCGTAGCCGGTGCAGCGGCAGAGATTGCCCGCCAGGTTGAAGCGGATCTCGTCCTCGGTCGGCTTCGGGTTTTGGGACAGGAACCATTCGCTCTGCATGATGAAGCCGGGAGTGCAGATGCCGCACTGCAACGCGGCTCCTTCGAGGAACGCCTTTTGGATCGGGTCCAACCCGGCCGCCGTGGCGACGCCTTCGATCGTGCGAACGGTCGCCCCTTCGGCCTCGACGGCCAGCACGAGGCAGCTATCGACCGGTCGGCCATTCATGATGACCGTGCACGCTCCGCAGTTGCCGTTCGAGCAACCTTCCTTCGTGCCGGTCAGGTCCATGTTGTCTCGCAAGACTTCGAGCAGCGTCTGTCGCGGCTCGCACAGGAATTCGGTTTGGTTGCCGTTGAGAGTGGTCGTGACGATTCGTTTCTTGGCCATATTCATTCTCCGCGAACAGAATGGTTTGATTTGTTGATGAATCCTTCGCGGCTTCGCGCCTTCGTGTGAAATCATTTCTCACGCGAAGGCGCGAAGCCGCGAAGGGAAACCAGAGATCAATGTCCGACTTTGCAATCGACGTGTTCGCCGCGAGCACGCGCGACGGCGGCTTTGAGGACTCGTTCCGTCAGCACGCCGGTGATGTGCAGACGAAATTCTTTGGTGCCGCGCATGTCGTCGATCGGGACCGCAATCGCGCGAGCGGCAGCAGCAGCTTTCGCGATGACTTCGTCGTTGATCAGTTGACCGGCGAGTGCATCGCCGACGGCTTTCGCGAAGAGCGGGGCCGGAGCGACAGCTCCCAGCGCGATGCGGGCGGAGACGAACTTGTCTTTCGCGTCATTGAGAACGACTGAAGCTCCGACGCCGACGACGGCGATGTCCATTTCGTTGCGCGGGATGAAGCGGCGGTAGTGCGAGCCGCTGTTGGCCGCTCGAGCGGGAAATTTTAGTTCGACGAGCAACTCGCCCGGCTGCAAAACATTCTTGCCGGGGCCGGTGCAGAAATCTTCGACGGCGACCGTGCGAGTTCCCTTCGGTCCCGCGATAACGGCAACCGCTCCGAGCACGATCAGCGACGGCGTCGAATCGGCGGCCGGGCCGGAGTTGCACAAGTTGCCGCCGACGGAGGCTCGGCTTTGAATCTGCACGCCGCCGATGATGCGGCAACTGTCGGCCAGAGCGGCGTAATCCGACACGATGCCGCAGTGCCCGTAAACCTGATAGCACGGCACGGCCGCTCCGAGTCGCAGGCCCGTCGCGCCGTGTTCCAGCACGTTGAGTTCGGCGATCTTTTTGACGTCGATCAGCACGTCGGGAGTCAGTCGGCCAACTCGAACTTGGTCAATGAGGTCGGTTCCGCCGGCCAAGCAGCGGGCCGAGCCATTGTGTTTAGCCACCAGCTCAATCGCGGCGGCGAGGGTCGTGGGGGCTTCGTACTCAAAGTCGCGCATCGGGGGTGCCTTTCCAAAATGACTGACGGCGAAGCGAACGGGGCTTAGAGTATCGCCCAACGCGCAGACGGCAAGGCAGCGAAAGTCGATCAGAGCAGCGCCGTAACGCCGAGTCCCAAAACTTGCTGAATGGAGAACGCCGATGACAAAAAAATGGTTCGTGATCGCGATTGTTTTGGCGAGCGTGTGGAATGGCTCGGTCCGCGGAGCCGATGTGCCGTGGCTCTTGGAAGTCACCAAAGTTCCGGCCAACCCACCGCGTGAGGGGATCGATAGACTGACTCCGCTGCTCTTGGATGGGACCGGCCGGGCCATCACGACTCGTGAAGCTTGGGAACGGCAACGGAAGAAAGTCAGCGAAGTCTGGCGGAAGTTTCTCGGCCCGATGCCGGAGCCTCGGCCGGCGGTGAAGTTGGATGTGCTCAAGACGGAGTCGCTGGACGGGATTCAGCGAACCTTGGTCCGGTACGAAGGAGAGCCGGGCTTATTTGTGGAGGGTTACTTGCTGAAGCCCCTCGCCAACAACAACGAGACGAAGCCGCGTCCGGGCATCGTTGCGTTGCATCAGACGACGAATGCCAGCATCGACGAAGTAGCTGGCGTGAGCGGGCCGGAGTCGATGCAGATTGGGTTGAAGCTGGCGAAGCGCGGGTTCATCGTCTTCTGCCCGCGCTGTTTCTTGTGGCAGAGCGTGAAGGACTACAACGACGCGGTGGCCAAGCATCGCGAGCGGCATCCAAACTCGCTCGGAATGGCGAAGATGTTGTACGACGCGGTGCGCGGCGTCGATGTTTTGGTCTCGCTGCCGGAGGTGGACGCGAAGCGAATTGGCGCGGTCGGGCATTCGCTGGGTGCGAAGGAAGCGTTGTATCTCGCAGCGTTCGATGAGCGGATCAAAGTGGCGGTGGCGAGCGAAGGGGGGACCGGGTTTCGATCCACGAATTGGGACGCGCCGTGGTATCTCGGCCCGGCGATTCGCGACGAAAACTTTTCGTTGAATCATCATCAACTGCTGGCGTTGATCGCGCCGCGGCCATTCTTGATCCTCGGTGGCGAATCGGGGGGCGGTGCTGCGGACGGTGATCGAAGCTGGCCGCTGCTTCAGGAAGCGCTGCCCGTGTGGCGGTTGTATGGCGAGCCGACTCGGCTGGGATTACTCAATCATCGGCAGGGGCATTCGATCTCGTCGGAGTCGTTCTCGAAGATTGCCGAATGGCTGGAGACGTATTTGCGCTGAAGGTCGACAACCAACGAAAGAAGCCCGGTCGTTCGGAGCGACCGGGCTGTCGTGGCATTGAGGGATTTCAGCGTCAGGGTTGTGGAACTTGCCGCGGACGGATGACCGCCTCTGATTCGCTCGACGGGCTGGTGAGCTCTGGCGATTTTGGTTCGTCCGCTTCGGGTACTGGCGGCGGCGGCGGATTTACCGAACGCGGCCGAACGGCGGATTTCACGGGAGCGGCATCGTTGGCAGGGGGCGGAGGCAATGCACCGACGGACGGTTGTGAGTCCGCTTGCTCAAACAGTTCCCATCCACGGGCCGTCGGTTTGAACTTGTAGGTGGCTGACTTGAGGCTGTACGTCGCGACGTTGCTGTCGCCGCCGCGGTTGAACTCCACGATCCAATCACGCTCGTGAGTGAACCGCTGCGACTGACCGGGCTTCATCACGAACTGCTGACCGTTCAGAGCATAATTGACGGTCTCGGTGTTTGTGGCCGGATTCGTCAACACGATGGAGCCGCCGTCAAACATGGGTGCCTGCGGCCCGGACGGCACGATCGTGGTGCCGGTATAGACTTGGCTCGGAGTGTAGTAGTACGGCGTGGAGTACGATTGGCCGTAGTAGTAGTTCGGGCTGGAGTAGTAGCCCGAACCGTAACCGTAGCCCGAGCCGTAGCCGCCGTAGCCCGAACCATAGCCGTAGCCCCCATAGCCCGAACCATAGCCGTATCCACCACGGCCGATGTTCAGTTGAAAGCCGCTGCCGCCAATGCCGATGCCGCCAAAGCCACCCCGCGAGCCTCCGCGTCGGTGATCGGCTTGAGCCGTCGAGGCCACAAGGCTCGACACGACGGCCACCGCGAGAATTACGTTCCTCATCATGATCCATTCCTTCGCAAATGGGACTCGAAAAATCCGGTCCAAGGTTCTCCACGGAAAAATCGCAGGAGCTGTGCCGGCCATCGACGACCCGTATTTTTCCCCACGAAGCAGTCGCGGGAATTCCAAAGGCAATATCTGCCGCATTTCTTAGGCAATTCGCCGTGTCATTCGGCAACTCTGACCGGAACTGCGGCATACGGCATCGCTGGCCGCCCGACACTTGGGCGATCGCAATCGCTCGTAACGAATGAACTCGGCTTGGCTTCCACGACGTCAGGGAGCTTTGATCGTCAGCCAGATCGGTGGGCTGGCATACGGTCGCTTTTGAGTGAAGCTGATCGAAACATTCGCGTTGATACTGAGCGGTAAGCGCTCAACCGGTTTGGCATCTTGAGCGATTTCGATCACAACGCGCCCTTTTGTCTCGTTGGCGTCGAGCGACATTTTGGCTCCGGCATCGACGAGCTTCACTCCGGGCGGCAACGGCGTACCGAAGACTTGGCCGAGGTGTTGCAGCATCACGTCGAGCGTCAGTCGTTCCTTGTAGTTTTCACGGCGTTGGATTTCGACTTCGAGTGTGGCCTTCTCGCCGGGCTTGAGGATGAGTTCGGTCGGAGTGACTCGGACGGTGGCGATGTCGAACACCGAGCAGACCGAGACCATCTGCGTTTCGACGGGCGAAGCCATGCGTCCTCCGCCGGGCATCTCCATTTCGGTGAGCGGTTCGACAAGTTTCTCGATGACTCGCGGCGGCTGGCCTTCCGGGCCGGGGATCGTCGCCTTCGCAATCACCTTCACGAGCGACGCGACCGGCTTCGCATCGGGCGCAGCTTGCAGAATCAACACGCCATCCGTCGCGTGAGCTGGAATCGTCAGCGGCGCAAACGTGACTCCGGCCGGCAATCCCTCGACACGAATTTCGACCGGCACGTTGAATCCTCCAACCTTCGTGAGCTTCACATACCACGGCATATTCGTGCCGGGTCCGAGTCCCGCGCGGTCCTCGTCGCATTGCGCGGTGAAGTCAGCGACTTCCGGCTTCACGGACAAGATGTAGCCAAACGTCGGGCCGCCGCGATTGAGCAGGTCGCGAATCTGAATCGTGTAAACCCCATCGACCGACGCCGAGAAGACGAGCATCGAATCCTTCGTACTCGGATGAATGTCGTCGTTCGCAGCAAGCACTCCGCCCGTTGCGTTGAGCACGCGGATCGTCGAGTCGAGGCTCGATCCGTTGCGGCGCGAACGCACTTCGCACCGCACCGCTTGTCCCGCCTTCAACGTCAACGCGTAATTGTCGATGTCGTTCGGGACGTCCATGCGGCCGTTGATCGCTTGCGGGACCGAGACCGCTTGAGCTTGCTCCGGCTTGTCATTCGGCTCGGTGTCGGCGATCAGCGGCAAGTCGGTGACTTCGAGCGTCACCGGATTGAACGCCGGCGAACCGGCCGACAACTGTGCCGAGTACCTGCCGACCGGCAAAGGAGTCGGCGACATGTTCGGCACCAACTCAGCCATCGACGTCGCGAGGTTGAAGCCCGCGATTTGAAACGCCATCGGCCCGCTCGGCGAGACCGCCATTGGAAACGCGGCGGTGACGAACGGTCGGTCGGTCGTTTGCAGAACGTAGGTGAACGACGCTGTCCCGTTGAAGTCCACATCGCGAACCGTCACGAAGTAGTCGCCGGCTTGCTCGAATTTGTAATTGATCAACGAGTCGGCAAACGAAAAGTCGTCGTTCGATGACAGCTCGCGGCCGGTCGCGTCGCTGATGACCAGAATCGGGTCAAGTTGATCGAACTGATTGTGCCGCTTGTAAAAGAATCGGAAGCAATGCATCGCGAACGTGACCGACTGACCGGCGGCGGCCGTGATTTTGTAGACATCGACTTGCTCGCGCGCGGTCAATTGCCCGGAGATGGTCTGACCAATGACGAGCGGCTGAGCCTTCACGCGATCGGCGTGCGGCTCATTTTGTTCAGAGACAACCGGTCCATCGACGACCAGCAACTGCCCGCACGTCGAAGCTCCGTTCGCCGCTGCGATGCGAAATTCTCGCGAGCCGAGCGCGGCGCTCGCCTCAGCCGTGACCTTCAACTTGAGCTGATCAACCGAGTCTTTTTCGCCGTGCTGCACGATTTCGGCCCGCAGGCCCTCGCCTTGAAACAGCACCGCGAACGTCCCGGCGAAACCTTTCTTTTGGTTCGGATAGGTGAAGACTGTGACCTCGGTGGTTGCTCCACGCTGGATCGCCATCGGCAGGGCGTGCGTGAATTCGGGATTCGGCGTTTGAGCGACGGCCTCCAGAGACATCAGGCCGCTCGACACGAGGCCGATGGTCGTGGCACAGAGCAGTCGGCGAAGCGGAATCATTGGTGGTCTCTCAATCAATTCGTTGGGCAGTCAATTCTTCGGGAGCGGCCTTCGCCAGTCGCGTGCGAGCATAGCCGAAGAAATAGGCCAGACCAATCGCGTACATCGCCAGCGTCAGCCAGAGCACGACCGGCTGACTCAACCAGCCGTAGACCAGCGCGGCAAACAAGCTCATCACGATGACTGCGGCCGGCAAAAACGGATACAGCGGCACTTTGTACGGCCGAGGCATGTGCGGCTCTTTCACCCGCAGCACGAACAGGCAGACCATCGCCAGGACGTACCAGATCAGCGCGGTCAGATTGCAGGTGAGGACCGCGATCAGCACGGCCGCTTCGTTGAAGTAGCCCCAGATCACGAAGCCCGCGATGACCAAGCTCCAGATACCGATCGACACGTCGGGCGTGCGTCGCACCGGATGCAAATGGCCGAGGATCGACGGCAAATACCCCGCTCGCCCCATTGCGAACGATTGCCGGCTCACGGCGAAGAGCATCCCGTTGTAACTGGCAACCATGCCGCAAATCGCGAGCACCGAAAACGCGATCAGATGCGGTGAATGTGCCGCATCCGGCCAGACCTCGCGGTAAACCATCGGCAACGGGAACAGAACGGTCGCATCGCCAGTCTTCTTGTAGTCGTTGCCGGCGGTGACGGCGAAGAACCACGTCAGCACAACCAAGACGATTAACGTGATCTGCGCGTACATCAGCCCGCGCGGGATCGAGCGGTGCGGTTCATGCGCCTCTTCCGCCGCGAGCGCCACCGATTCAATGATTACGAGCCACCAGATCGCATACGGGATCGCCTTGAGCACCCCCGCCCAACCGTCGGTCAGCAGCGGTTCCGTGAGAATTCGCTCGATCTTCACCCCCGGAATGCAGGCGATCCAAAACCAGACGAGTGCGATGATCGCTCCGTAGGTCATCCACTCCATGATCTTGGCCTGCTCCTTGGCACCGATCCATTGCAGCAGCGCGAACAGAGCCACCGTGACGAGCGCCGCGGCGGTCGTCACCAAGCCTGGGTGCAGTCCATCGAATAGCAGGTTGAGAATGAACGAGGTGTAGGCCCCAGTGGCGATTGCCGTCCCGATCGTCGCGAACAGGCTTTCGAGAAACATCGACCAACCCATGACGAAGCCCAGCCACGGCCCGACCGCTCGGCGACCGTAGGCCAGCGGGCCGCCGGCGAAGGGCATCGCCACCGACAACTCCGACAGAGCCAACACCCAAGCCATGTAGAGCACGCACACAAACAGCGAGGCGATCAACATCCCGGTCGGCCCAGCGACTCCCAGCCCGCCGTTCCAGCCGAAGTACTCGCCGGTGATGACCGCTCCGACACCGAGCGCCCAAATCTGCGCGGTTCCCATCGGCTTCTTCAGCGAGTGCTCATCGAGATATTGCCGCTCCTCCGGCCGCAAAGTCGCGGCGTCGATGACCACGTTGGGTTCCGGCAGTGATTCGCTCATGAGCAGCCTCGCGTTGCGGGGGATTTCGCGAGGCCATCACACACGGCGTGGTCTCGCGTTTCAAGTGCATGGAATCCCGGCCGAACTGGTTTTAGACTGCGACGCACTCTTTGAGATTGCAACGCGCGGAGTCACTCATGTGCGGCATCGTGGGATTTCTGGCCAAGAAGCCGGAGTTTGTTCAATCGCTCGGCGAGCATGTCGTGCCGATGCTGACCTGCATGGGTGACCGCGGCCCCGACTCGGCCGGTTTGGCGGTCTTCGGTGAGCCGGTTGATTCAACGCTGCGGCGATTCAACCTCTACGCTCCCGAACGTTGCTTCGACTGGAGTGCATTCGAGCAACAACTTGCCACGCGCCTTGGCGGGGAAATCGAAGTGAGTGCGCTGGAAAATCACGCGGTCCTGATCGGCTCGGTCAACCCGGTGCGTTTCAAAGCCTGGCTGTCCGAAACGTATCCCGCACTGCACCTGCTTTCGACTGGCCGAGCGATCGACGTCTACAAAGACGAAGGCCACCCGACGGACATCGCTCGGCGATATCACTTCACGCAGTTCCGCGGGACTCATGCCGTTGGGCACACTCGCATGGCGACGGAATCCGCGGTCTCACCCGCGCACGCTCACCCCTTCACAGCGGGCGAGGATTTTTGTCTGGTCCACAACGGCTCGCTGTCGAACCCATACAGCGTCCGCCGCAAGCTGGAGAAAAAAGGGATTCGCTTTGAAACCGACAACGACACCGAGGCCGCTTGCCGGTTCCTCGAATGGCGGATGAGCGAAGGAGATCAACTGGAAGCGGCGATCCAAAAAGGTTTCGAGGAACTCGACGGGTTCTTCACGCTGCTGATGGCGACCGCAGACAAGTTGATCCTGGTTCGCGACCCATTCGCCTGCAAACCGGCTGTCGCGGTCGAAACCGATGAGTACGTCGCCATCTCGTCGGAGTACCGCGCACTCGCTCACCTGCCCGGTGTGAAAAACGCTCGCATCTTTGAACCTGTTCCGGAACAGATCTACTCATGGACCGTGTCATCGAGCTTGACCTGACCCGTCTGACGGTTCGGGAGTTGAATCACTATCTGCATCACGAACTGCCGCTCGTGGGACAGGCTTCTAGCCTGTCAGCTCCGCAGCGGCAGGCTGGAAGCCTACCCCACGTTCAGATTCTCAATCCCAACGGCATGCACAATCTCGCCGTCGGCCTGGACGCGCCCGCCGACATCGACATCCTCGGCCACGCCGGCTACTTCATTGCCGGCATGAACAAGCGCGCCAACGTGACCGTCCACGGCAACGTCGGCTGGAGCGTCGCCGAGAACATCATGTCTGGCACCGTCCGCGTGAAAGGCTGCGCGTCCGAATGTGCTGGAGCCTCCGCGCACGGCGGCCTGCTGGTCATCGAAGAAGACGCTTCATCCCGCTGCGGCATCTCGCTGAAAGGCTGCGACATCGTCGTCGGCGGCAGCGTCGGACACATGTCGGCCTTCATGGCTCAAGCCGGAACGCTGGTCGTCTGCGGCGACGCCGGCTCAAGTCTCGGTGATTCGCTCTACGAAGCCACAATCTACGTCGGCGGCAAGATTCACAGCCTTGGAGCCGACGCGCAAGAAGAACCAATGACCGCCGCCGATGTCGCTCGCGTCAGCGATCTGCTGACGAAATCCGGCATCGCTCGCGATCCGAAATCGTTCAAGCGAGTCGCCTCGAAACGATCCCTCTACCACTGGCACTCCGACGCGGGGCAAGAATACTGATGCTGAGATGAGTCACTGCAAAACACAGTGCAAAGTGCAGAGTGGCGAGTGCAAAGTGCAAAGTGTCGGAACGGCAGATCTGTCTTCCCATTTTGCACTTTGCACTCGGCACTCGTCACTTTGCACTGCTTCTTGAGGTTCAGATGTCCGACCAAATCCATCGCGAAGAAAGCTTCACCTTCGACCGGCATGTCTTGGATTACATCCAGCAAGCGGCCGAGCACGGGCTGTACGACATCCGCGGCCTTGGAGCCAAACGAAAGCTGCCGACGTTCGACGATCTCGTCTTCCTGACGGCCTCCGCATCGCGATACCCGCTGGAAGGCTATCGCGAGAAGTGCGTCTCGAAGACGGTGCTCGGCACGCGCTTCGCCAAGAAGCCGATTGAACTCGAAACTCCCGTCACGATCGCCGGCATGAGCTTCGGATCGCTCTCGGCCAGCGTGAAAGAAGCACTGGGTCGAGCGGCAACGGAGGTCGGAACTTCGACGACGACCGGTGACGGCGGCATGACTCCCGAAGAGCGGCAGTCGTCGAAGACGCTCGTCTATCAATGCCTGCCGTCGAGATACGGCTTCAACCCGGACGATCTCCGCAAAGCGAACGCGATCGAATTGGTCATCGGCCAAGGCGCGAAGCCGGGCGGCGGCGGCATGTTGCTCGGCCAGAAAGTCAGCGAGCGTGTCGCCGGCATGAGAACGCTCCCGGCGGGCATCGACCAACGCTCGGCCTGCCGACATCCCGACTGGACCGGCCCGGACGATCTCACCATCAAGATCAACGAACTGCGCGAGATCACCGACTGGCAAGTGCCGATCTATGTGAAGATGGGAGCCACTCGCGTCCGCGAAGACGTGAAGCTCGCCGTCAAAGCCGGAGCCGACGTCGTCGTCATTGACGGGATGCAAGGAGGTACGGCGGCGACTCAGCAGTGCTTCATCGAGCACGCCGGCATCCCAACTCTCGCCGCGCTGCCGCTCGCGGTTCAGGCGCTTGAAGAGATGGACGTCTTTGGCACCGTGCAACTCATCATTTCCGGCGGCATCCGCTCCGGAGCCGACGTCGCGAAGGCTCTCGCTCTCGGAGCCGATGCGGTCGCGATTGGCCAAGCGGTGCTCATGGCTCTGGGCTGCAACAGCTCGACATACTCGCACGACGGTCAACGCATCGACGCGACCGACGACTATGCGAAACTCAACACGGCTCCCGGCTATTGCCATCACTGCCACACCGGCCGCTGCCCGGTCGGCATCACGACGCAAGCTCCCGAACTCGAAACCCGCATGACTCCCGAATGGGGAGCCAAGCGGCTCAAGAATTACCTGCAAGTGCTGACGATGGAGCTGACGACGCTGGCACGAGCTTGTGGCAAGTCCAACGTGCATCACCTGGAACGCGAAGACCTCGTCGCCCTGACAATCGAAGCCGCTGCGATGGCAAAAGTCCCTCTCGCCGGAACCAACTGGATTCCGGGGCAATAACTTTGAAAGAAAGCGGCTCCGCCGCAATTGAAAGCGGCGATAAGTCGCCGCACTCCAAAGGAACACACCATGAACGACCGCAATGCTCTGCGCAAGCGTCTGGAGCAGGACAAGATTGAATTCCTCCTCGTCCAATTCGTGGACGTTCACGGAGCGGCCAAAGGCAAGATGGTGCCGGCGTCATGTCTCGACGACGCGCTGGATGTCGGAGCGGGGTTCGCGGGCGCGGCGATGTGGGGGATCGGGCAGGGGCCGCATGGGCATGATGTGATGGCTCGGATTGATCCGGCGACCTGCACTCCGCTGGCGTGGATGCCGAATACGGCTCGGTTCGCCTCGAATCTGTTTGTGGACAATCAGCCGCATCCGTTTTGCTCGCGGACCAACTTGCAGCGCGTGTTGAACGAGGCCAAGGCGAAGGGCTACGTCTTCAATGTCGGCATGGAACCGGAGCACTTTCTGGTGACGCGCGGCGCGGACGGTTCGATTCGGCCGTGGGATCCGATGGGAGTCGATACGCTCGCGAAACCGTGCTACGACTATCGCTCGATGTCCGCCGCGATGGGCTATCTGCAAGACGTCACGACGGCGCTCAATCAGCTCGGCTGGGGCGCGTACCAGGTCGATCACGAGGACGCGAACGGGCAGTACGAAGTCAATTTCAATTACGCCGACGCGCTCGTCACCGCCGACCGAGTCACCTTCTTCCGCATGTTGAGCACCGAGATCGCCAAGAAGTACGGAGCGATCGTCACGCACATGCCCAAGCCGTTCTCCGACCGCACCGGCAGCGGCCTGCACGTCCATTTTCATCT
>CAMDPK010000082.1 GCA_945904015.1 Candidatus Kuenenia stuttgartensis
CTTGCAACCTCCAACGCCCAGCGGGATCGCCGGTCGTCGGAAGATTCTCGCGTTCCGAGTTCAAATCGTGCGCGCTCGTCATTCAACGTAATCCATTCACAAACAATATTTTCAAACGTCCGGCCGAATCGTTAGCCGGACAGTTCTGAGGCAGAATGATAAACCGCAGGGATTCAGGCCATGATCTCTCGGATCGGTTCTGCCCCCTCGACGCCGACCAGTTTTTGATCGAGACCGCCATAAAAATACGTCAGACGATCCGAATCGAGTCCAAGTTGATTCAGCATCGTGGCGTGCAGATGTTTGACGTGGAACGGCTTCTCAACCGCCGCGCTGCCGAGCTCATCCGTCGTGCCGACCGAGATGCCGCCTTTGACGCCGCCGCCAGCGGCCCACATCGTGAAGCCGTAGGCGTTGTGATCGCGCCCCGTCCCTTTTTCGTATTCGGCGGTCGGCTGCCGTCCGAACTCGCCGCCCCAGACGATCAGAGTTGATTCGAGCAGACCGCGCGCCTTCAAATCGGTCAGCAATGCGGCGATCGGCTGATCGGTCTCGCCCGCGTGCAGATCGTGATTGGTTTTCAAATCTCCGTGAGCGTCCCAGTTGTCGTCGTTGTGTGCTCCGCCGGAGTAAATCTGTACGAAGCGCACGCCGCGCTCGACGAGTCGCCGCGCGAGCAAGCATTGCCGAGCGACCGTGCCGCAACGTTTGTCGTTGAGGCCGTACATCTCTTGGATGTGCTGTGGTTCTTGTGAGAAATCGACGGCCTCCGGTGCGGACGACTGCATTTTGAACGCCAACTCGTAACTGGCGACGCGAGCGGCCAGCTTCGAGTCGTTTCCGAGTCGCGCGGCGTGGTCGTCGTTGAATTCACGCAAGCTGTCGAGCAACCGCCGCTGACCCGCTTCGCTCAATTCCGCCGGTCGCGCGAGATCGAGGATCGGCGTCCCTTGCGAGCGGAAAATCGTCCCCTCGTATTGCGCCGGCATGTAACCGCTGTTCCAATTCTTCGCGCCGCTGATCGGCCCGCCGCGCGGGTCTAGCATCACGACGAAGCCGGGCAGATTCTCGTTCTCGGTGCCGAGGCCGTAATTCACCCATGAACCAATACACGGCGAGCCGCTTTGCACCTTGCCCGTGTTCATTTGCAACATCGCCGAACCGTGAATCGGCGAGTCGGCCGTCATCGAGTGCAGGAACGCGATATCGTCCACATGCTTCGCGAGATTCGGAAACAGCGTGCTCACCCAATGTCCGCACTGGCCATACTGCTGGAACTTCCAACGCGGCTCGACGATCCGCCCTTCGTTTTTCTTCCCGCCTCGGCCAAACGTCTTGACCGCGATCGTCTGATTGTCCCGGCCGATCATCGAGGGCTTGTAATCGAACGTGTCAATGTGGCTCGGCCCGCCATACATGTACAGGAAAATGACACTGTTGGCCGGTGCATCGAAGTGCGGCTTCTTCGGCGCGAGCGGATTCGCGAAGACCTTCTTCGCCCCTTCGGCCGCGAGTACGGATTGGCCAAAGAACGGCTGATCGAGCATTCCAGCCAAGGCGACGCCGGTAAAGCCCGCTCCAGTCTGCCACAAGAACTCTCGGCGAGTTCGACCGCAAAAGTTTTCCGTCATCGTGTCTTCTCCGACTCTGTACTCAATCGAGGTACACAAACTCATTCAGGTTGATTGCCAGCAGGCAGAAGCGTCGCAGAGCCTCGTCTGCGGTGACTTTCTCTTGCTGCATGTTGTCGTTCACAAACTTCACACCGCGAGCGATCTCGCGCTCGGTCGGTTGGCGTTGCAGCACGCGAGTCAGTCCCGTGTTCACGCAAGCGGCCACGTCGCTTCCGGCTTCGCGTCGCAGGTTGCTGGCGAAGAGAGCGGCTTGTTCGTTCGCGAACGTGCTGTTGATGAGCGCGAGCGCTTGCGAGGGTTGAGTGGTCGTGAAACGTACGGGGCAGGGGGAGTCCGGATCGGCGGCATCAAACGCCGTCAGCAACGGCACAGCCAATGATCGCTTGATGTGAACGAACACGCTGCGCGAGGCCGCTTCTTCAGGAGTCGATTTCTCCCAATTTCTTCCGGGCTGGGATTGGCCGGCGAGCACCTCACGCGGGATCACCGGATAGATGCTCGGCCCGTCCGTTTTGGCGAGGTTCAAATTCCCGCAAGCGGCGAGAATGGAATCGCGGACTTCCTCGGCAGAGAGGCGGCGCAGGTCGAAGTGCGACAGCCAATCATTTTCAGGGTCTGAGATTTGAGATTTGAGATTTGAAATCTCAGATTCTGAAATCCGGCTCGACATCCGAAACGCATTCGACGTGACAATCAGCCGGTGGAGCGGCTTGAGTTTCCAGCCGCCGCGAACGAATTCGCTGGCGAGCCAGTCGAGCAGTTCGGGATGCGTCGGGGGTGAGCCCATGTAGCCGAAGTTGCTCGACGAACGCACGAGGCCGCGGCCGAAGTGGAATTGCCAAACGCGATTGACCATCACGCGGGCGGTCAACGGATTCGTTGGCGAGGCAATCCAATCGGCAAGGACTCGGCGACGGCCGGAGGACTCCGAGCCTTCGCGGCGCGCGGGCAACTCCGGTGGCTTCGCGTTCGCCGCGAGTAGCACCGAGGGAAACGCCGGCTCGACTCGATCGCCTTGCGACTGCGGATTGCCTCGCAGCAACAGAAACGTGTCGCGCGGACGGCCCTCTTCTTTCACGGCGAGGGCCTGTTCGAGCGACCTCGGACGATCACGTTCGAGCTGACCTCGTTCGCGATGCAGAGCTTCGTACTTGTCGTGATCCTCTGTGGAGATCAGCTTGCCGCGCTGCTTGCGGAGAATCTCGCGGCGTTTGCCGTCGAACTTGAAATCGTCGATCTCACCGCCGGGGAGTTTGTCTTTGATCGAGTCTTCGACGGCAACGAGTTTCATTTTCACGTCCGCCCACTTGGTTTCCCATTCGGCGGTCGAGGCGGCTTGCCGCTGGCGCGCCGCATCATCGCCGATGAACCGCAGAATCTCGTTGTCGCCACCGTAGGGTTTGACGCCGTGAAAGAACGCCAGCAGCGAGTAATAGTCGCGTTGCGAGAACGGGTCGATCTTGTGATCGTGGCAGCGAGCACAATTCGCGGTCAGGCCGAGAAACGTCTGTGAGGTCGTCCCCACGATGTCGTCGAGCCCGTCGTAAAATGCCAGCGGCCGATCGGCCGGCTCGTCGTCCCACAAGCCAAGCCGGTAGTAGCCGGTCGCGATGATTGAATCTGGCGTGACCTCATCGAGTTCGTCGCCGGCCAGTTGCTCGCGGGTAAATTGGTCATACGGCTTGTCGGCGTTGAGCGAACGGATCACATAATCGCGATACCGCCAGACGAACGGCTTCGGGTTGTCCCGTTCAAAGCTGTTCGACTCGGCGTAGCGGACGAGGTCCAGCCAATGACGGCCCCAGTGTTCGCCGTATTGCCGCGCTTCGAGCAGCCGATCGACAACCTTTTCGTAGGCGTCCGGCGACTGATCGCCGACGAATGCCGCGACCTCTTTCGGCGACGGGGGCAAGCCGGTCAACGTGTATGACAGCCGCCGCAACAGCGTCTCTTTCGAGGCCATCGGCGCGGGGCGAGCGTTATTCGCTTCGAGCTTCGCGAGCACGAAAGCGTCGATAGGATTTTCAATTTTTGATTTTTGATTTTTGATTTGCGGAACTGGCGGTCGCACAACAGGCCGGAATGCCCAGAAGTTGCGAGCCTCGTCATCGACGACCGGTGCTCCATGAGCTTTCGTCGCCGCTGATGCCGCTTTCTCGGACCACGCCAGGCCGCGCGTGACCCACTTCGTCAGCGTGTCGATTTGTGCCTTCGACAACTTGCCTTTCGGCGGCATCATGATGCCGTCGTAGTTGATCGCTTGCAGAATCAGACTATCGTCCGGCTTCTTCAGATCGACGGCTGGTCCGCTCTCACCTCCTTTGAGAATGTCTTCGCGGCTGGTCAGCTTCAGGCCACCTTGCAGCTTCTTTTCCGATCCATGACACGCGAAGCAGTTGGCCTTGAGGATCGGCAACACGTCCTTCTCGAAAAAAGTCACGTCGGCAGCCGTCGGAGACTCGGCGCGAAGACCGGTCGCCATCAATGCGCTGAGCGTCAATCCGAGGCTGAAGAGACGGATCAAAGTCGGGGTCATGCGGATGCCTTGTTCGGATCAGTGGCCGTGTTGTTGATGGTCGGCAATGTATCGCGTGGCTACCTTCTCGCCATGCTCAGACGCGACCTCAATCTCTCTGAAACCGACATCCGCTCATCGAAAGCGGAAGTCTGGATCGTGCGGTCGGATGCTGAGGATTCCCGCGGCTGGTTGCAAGATTCTCCGGTCTGCCGAGCACTGGCCAATTCTCAAATCCGACATTTGGCGGTGGCCCACATGCCAGCTCCGTTCGAGATCGTTCGCACACGATTGAGCGGCAGCTATTTCTTGGCGAGCTTCAGCGGCGAAGGGCGTGTGCTGATCGACGGCCGCTGGGCTCGTTGTCCTTCCGGTCGAGCGATGTTGCTCCCGCCGAACACGCTGCAAGCGTTTCAAACTCTGACTGGCAAGCGTTGGGATTTTTGTTGGGTGCGGTATCAAGAGAGAGCCGGTCAGAAGCCGCTGGCATCGGCTCGCACTCCCGTCGTCGCCGAGTTTGACGCGGAGCCGTTGCGACTCGCGATCCTCGGCCTGCATCGCGAGTGCTCGAACCACGGTTCGCTGGCCGAACGATGGGCCGAGTTAATTCATTCCTATGTCAGACAGTTCGCTCAACCCGCCGCGATGGATTCGCGATTGTGGCAATTGTGGGAAGAAGTCGCGGCGTCGCTGGCCGATCCCTGGACAATCACCGAGATGGCTCGCCGAGTGCATCTGAGCGACAAGCAACTCCAACGCCTGTGCCTCCGAGAACTCGGCCGCAGCCCGCGACAGCAATTGATCTGGCTACGGATGCGCCGCGCGGCCGAGTTGCTGCAAACCCATGCGAAGATCGACACGATCGCGCGGGACGTCGGCTATCAGAATCCGTTCGTCTTCTCGACGACGTTTAAGCGAGTGATGGGCTGGTCGCCGTCCGCCTTTCCCGGCCGAGCAAAAGCTTCGTCTTGATCTGGCCATCGCAAGACGACGGCGTGGCCGAGCACGGCTGGCAATCGTGACGTTTCGGCTCCACAATTCGCCGCCATGACGACGTCGATTGCACGCGAGTTTCTGGGCTGGGAGCGATCGCTGCTGGAGTCAGCGGTGGAATGGCTCAGTCGAAAATATGCGGGGTGCGGCGAGCTTGATCTCAGCGGCGTGATCGTTGTTGTGCCGGGACGACGCGCAGGACGACGGCTGCTCGAACTGCTGGTGCTGCGGGCGGAAAGCGAACGTCAAAGGCTGACGCCGCCGCGGATCGAAACGCTGGGGGCTTTGCCGGAGCACCTCTATCCGTTGCAGCGACCGCTTGCGAGCGACCTCGTTCAACAACTGACCTGGGCGAAGGTGCTCCGCGAATCGAAGCAGGACTTGTTAAAGAAGATCGTCCCGCGACCTCCCGCTGACGATGATGCGCTGGCGTGGTGGGCGATGGGAACGTTGTTGTGGAAACAGCACGGTGAGCTGGCTGCGGACGGACGCGATTTTGGCGATGTGGTCAAGCTCGGCCGCGACGAGCAGGGGAGTGTCGAAGCGATTCGCTGGAAGGCACTGCATCAAGTCCAGACGGCGTACTTGCGGATGCTCGACGGGTTGAGTTTGTGGGACGCTCAGACGGCTCGGCTGGTGGCGATTGAACGTCGCGAGCCGCACACGGATCATGATCTCGTGCTTGTCGGCACCGTGGACATGAATCAGGCGACGCGGCAGATCCTCGATCTCGTCGCGGAACGTGTCACGGCGCTGATCGCCTCGCCACAAGATCGGGCGGAGTGGTTCGACTCGCACGGGTGCTTGGTTCCGAGTCTGTGGTGCGAAGCTCCGATCGACATCCCGTCGGAGCGGATTCGCGTCTTTGAAGGGCCGGCCGAGCAGGCCGAGCAGGTTGCCCGTGAGTTGTCCGCCTTCGGTGCGCGATTCCGAGCCGACGAAATTGTCGTCGGTTTAGCCGACGAACGTCAGGGGCCGTTCGTCGAGCGGCAACTCGCGGCATGCGGCGTGGCAACTCGCTGGATCGAGGGGACGAAGTTGTCGGACTCCGGTCCATGCCGGCTGCTGCTAGCGGTCGCGGAAGTTTTGGAACGCGGTCGATTCGAAGGCTTTGCATCGCTCGTTCGGCATCCGGATCTCGATGTCTGTTTGAGCGGGCGAGTGAATCTGGCGGCGTTGGATGAATCGTTCTGTGACCACTTGCCGCTCGGGCCGGACACGTTGTTGTCGATTCTCGAACAGCCCAAGGCGACACAAATGCGGCTACGGCGCAAGGGTCGTAAGTTCGTGGGGCAGGTTTCCAACCTGCCCGCCCAATCGAGGGGTGACGGGCAGGTTGAAAACCTGCCCCACGAAGTGCTCTGCAGTGTGCGCGAACTGCTCGCGCCTTTGCGAATTGCCGAGCGGCCGTTGAACGCTTGGGCGGAGCCGCTGCGAGTGTGGGTGTCATCGGTCTATGGCGGTCGCGGGATCGACGACTCGTCGCGAGAAGGCCGAGTCTTGTTCGCCGCGATCAAGGAGCTCAACAAGGTCATCGACGAAATGGCGAATGTTCCGCCGTCAGTCGCGCCATCGGTCGCGGCGGCGGATGCGATTCGCTGCGCTGTGCGACGCATGTCCGACGAGCCAGTGCCGCCGGAGGCTGCGTCCGATGCGGTCGAGTTGCTCGGTTGGTTGGAGTTGCCGCTGGATGACACGCCGGCCGCGATCGTGACGTCGTTCAACGAGGGCTTCGTACCGACCAGTTTGAATTCCGATCTGTTCCTCCCGAACGATCTGCGACGTCGGCTTGGTCTGTACGACAATGCTCGGCGATTCGCTCGCGATGCTTACGCCGTGACGCTGCTGCAACAGACGCGGCGCGAGGTCGTGTGGCTCGTCGGTCGTCGTGATGCCGGAGGCAGTCCGCTGATCCCCAGCCGTCTGCTGTTCGCGGTCGATCCCGAACAGTTGCCGGAGCGCGTCTTGCGGTTGATGAACCGGGACGGCGAGGCTCCCTGTAGCCCAGGCTATTGTGGCCTGGATGATTCAATTCCGAGAGTGGAATCGTCCGGCCCACAAGGGGTCGGGCTACAAGTCCCTCGTCCCGAATTCGTTGCCGAGTCGTTTGGCTTGACCGAGTTGCTGAAGCCGGCTCGCGAATTGACGCTGAGCGTGACCGCGTTCAAGTCGTATCTCGCGTGTCCGTATCGGTACTTCCTGCGGCATGAACTGGGATTGGGATCGGTCAACGATCGCGCGGTCGAACTGGACGGGTTGGCGTTCGGCAACGTGTTGCACGACGTGTTGCGGTTGTTCGGCGAGTCGGACGCTCGCGACTCCTACGACGAGAACCGATTGCGGCGCTGTCTGCTGGAATTGCTCGGCGACGTTGCGAACGAACGGTTCGGGCCGCGACGTCGAGCGGCGGTCAATGTGCAGCTCAAGCAGATGGAGTCGCGGCTGGAAGTCTTCGCGACTTGGCAGGCAAAGTGGCGTCGTGAGGGCTGGAAGATCGAGCACGTCGAACGCTCGATCCGCCCCGAACCGCACGACTCGCCCGCGTCGTTTGTGGTCGACGACGTCTCCGTCTGGCTGCACGGCCGGCTCGATCGCGTCGACCGCAACGAGTCGACCGGTGCCTGCGCGATCTTCGACTACAAGTCGGGTGACCGAGGAGATTCACCGGAAGAGAGTCATCGCAAGAAGGGAGCCTGGATCGACCTGCAACTGCCGTTGTATCGGCATTTGGCTCGGAGTCTCACGTTGTCGGACGAGCCGCTCTTGGGCTACATAAACCTGCCGAAGGATTTGGCGGGAGTCGGTCACTCGCTGGCCGAATGGTCGCCGAACGATTTGGCGGATGCGGATGAGCAGGCCAAGCAAGTCGCGCTCCGGATCGCTCGCCGCGAGTTCTGGCCTCCGACGTCACCCGTGCCGAGTCTGTTCCGCGACTTCGATGACATCTGCCAAGTGGGTGTTTTTGGTGCCGAATAAAATGGAGTGACTTCGAATGCACCGGCTCGCGAAGTGGCTGCTGATCGGCAGCTTGTTGTCGTTCCTGTTCTCACGCACGGCGAATGCCGTCGTCGATCTCGACCTGTGGCACGAACTGGCGCTAGCCCAGGAAGTCGTGCAGACCGGGAGTGTTCCGTGGCAGGATCACTTCGCTTACACCCCGAAGCTCGACATCGTCGTCCATCATGAATGGGGCGCGGGGATGATTGCCTATTGGTTGATGCGAATGTTTGGGTCCGCTGGAATCCTCACTGCGAAGTTCGCGTTGATTTTTGGACTCGCGAGCATTTGCTGGTGCGTGGCGAGACAGCGCGGAGCCGGTGTCTTAGCCACCGGCATCGTCGCCTTTGCGGCGATCATTCTAGGAGATCACAGCTTCGCGACAATTCGAGCGCAGATGTACTCGTATCTGCTGACCGGGTTGCTGCTGTGGGGATTTGACCGAGACCGTGCCAGTGATCGTCGCTGGTTGATCGGGCTGCTGGTGCTCTTTCCGCTGTGGGTCAATCTGCACGGCGGATGCTTGGTCGGTGCGGGCTTGCTCGGAGCGCACTGGCTCGAACAACTCCTCCGTGGGCAGCCACATCGGCATTTGTTGGCGGCGGGGTTTTCGCTGATTCCGCTCGCGCTATTGAATCCCTGGGGTTGGCACTATCACGCTTACTTGGCTCGCGCGATCACGATGAAGCGGCCGCACATCGCCGAGTGGTCTCCACTGTGGGCCGAAGGAGAACTCCATCACCTACTGGCATTCGGCGGATCGGTCCTATTCATGTGGCTCGTGCTGCACGAAGGCCGTTGGCGAAAGTTTCCTGGAATCCTGTTGCTCGTCGCGACCGCCTTGGCCGGTGTGAAAAGTCAACGATTCCTCGTGTTCTATGCGATCGTCTATGCCTGCTATTTGCCAGGCATGCTCCGCCAAACGGAATTCGGCCAAGCGCTACAGCGTTTTTGGTGGAAGCACCAAAAGGCGCTTGTGGCTGTGTTCGCTGCGGCGAGCGTGATACTGGTCGGGCAAGGAATCTTGCTCGAACCGTGGAAGCTGCGGATTCCAAGTCACCAAGTTCCAAGGCTCGGTCAACACGTCATTTTTCCGGTTGGCGCTGTGAATTATCTCGCGGAGAATCACTTCCAGGGCAACGTTTTCGTCCCATTTGGCTGGGGATCCTATGTCATGTGGAAACTGGAGCCCGAAGTGCAGATCTCGTTCGACAGCCGCTACGAAGTCGCGTATCCCGACTGGCGTATGGAGGAAGATGAAGATTTTTTTGACGCTCGTGGTGACTGGCAGCAGGTCTTGTCGAAGTACCCGACCGACTTGGTGCTGGCACCAAACAAGACGAGAGTTTCCCTCGTCATCGATTCAGTGAAGGGTTGGCGGCGAGTTTATCGCGATACGCAATGCTCGCTGTTTGCTCGCGGCGGTGTGGAGTTGCCGACCGTTGAGACAAACGCCGTTCCCCCTGACGGCGTTTTTCCGTGAGCGGCCGCGCTTGCTCGGACCCCGTCGTCGTCGTGACAATCTCGCAGCAAATCGGAGGCGATCATGAGCGATGCCAGTTTTCGTGTGCGAGTCACCAAAGACCATCTCGTCTTCAGTGCCGCGCACTTCATCACGTTCAACGGCAACATCTGCGAGCGGCTGCACGGACACAACTGGCGCACCGCCGTCGAACTGATCGGGCCGCTCGATGAGAATCGGTACGTCTTCGACTTCATCGCCCTCCGCGATGCGATGCAAAAGATCGTCAACGAGTTGGACCATCGAGTCCTATTGCCGACGCAACATCTTCAGATTCGAGTTCAATCCGACGAGCGTGAAGTCACCGCCACCTTCGAGGAACGCCGCTGGGTCTTCCCACGCGAGGACTGTGTTCTGCTCCCCGTCGAGAACACGACCGCCGAAGAGATCGCCGCGTGGATCGCGACTCGACTGCGCAGCGTTGTCGCGGCACAACCAGGCGCGAACATCAGCACAATCCAAGTCGAAGTCGAAGAGAACTTCGGCCAATGGGCGATCTGCGAACTTCCGGCCGATAGCTGATCGCCGATGGCCGACAGCCGTGATACCGTTTTTTTCATTTCAGTTCGGAATTCACCATGTCACGTCACCTCGCTTCCCTGACCCTCGTGATGATGCTTGGCTCGCTGCTGACCTCGCCAGCAAACGCCCAGTTCGGTGGAGGCGGCGGTGCCGGTGGCGGCGGCTTCGGTGGCGGGCAGGGCGGAGGACAAGGAGGCCAAGGAAATCAGGGGGGCGGATTCCAATCGGCCGGCGGTATCACGATCGACGGCGATGGCGTCCTGTCGGCTCCGAAGGCGAAGACGATCTCGGCGGACGTCACGAAGAAGCGAATGCAAGAACTTGCGAAGCAGTACTTGCCCGAAGACATCAGCCGCAACAGTTCGTTGCGAAAGGTGTCGCTCGTCCGATTGGAGCGAGCGATCGCCGAGTTGCTGGAGTCCGACAAACCGATCCCGGAGTCGATGCAGTATCTCGCCGGCTTGCAACGCATCGACTTCGTCTTCGTTTTTCCGGAGACGAATGACCTCGTTATCGCCGGCCCCGCCGAGGCGTTTGCTCCCGACGCGAGCGGCCGAGTGGTCAGCGTCGGCAGCGGCCGGCCGGTGCTGCGACTGGACGACTTGCTGGTCGCGTTACGCACGGCGGAACGGACTTCGCAATTCGGTTGCTCAATTGATCCAGTCGATGAACGAGTCGCCGAGTTGCAGCGTTTCGTGAAATCCAATTCGAGTCCCGGCTCCGCCAACTTGGCTCAGCAGCGGTTCCAGCAGATGCAAAAGATTCTCGGCGATCAGGATGTGAAAGTCTTCGGCGTCCCCGACGACACGCACTTCGCGCGTGCCTTGGTCGAGGCCGATTATCACATGAAGCTCATCGCCATCGGCCTCGAAGACCCGAAGGCGCCCGGCCTGAGGAGTCATCTGGCTCTCGTGCAGCCGGGCACGAATACGCTCAAGCGTTGGTGGTTCCTGCCGCTGTACGACTCGTTCAAGACCAGCGGCGACGGACTCGCCTTCGAGTTCTCCGGTCAACGCTGCCAATTGATGTCGCAAGAGGAACAAGCCGACGCCTTCGGCAAACGCTCCGACGCACCGTTCACGCGGCTGAGCACGCAGATCTTCGCGAAAGGCTTCACCGAGAAATTCCCGGAGCTGACCAAACGGATGCCGATCTTCGCCGAACTACAAAACCTGTTCGACATCTCGGTGCTCGTCGCGCTGATGAAACGGGAACAGCTTCCGCAAAAAGCCAACTGGCAACCCGGCCTGTTGCTGGACGACGCGAAGGTG
Organism: Candidatus Kuenenia stuttgartensis; assembly: GCA_945904015.1. Taxonomy (GTDB): domain Bacteria; phylum Planctomycetota; class Planctomycetia; order Planctomycetales; family Planctomycetaceae; genus SXKJ01. The sequence goes on from CAMDPK010000082.1 coordinate 11,455, forward strand.
CCGGTCCTGCGCGGCCCCGTCCCCAAGCACACGAAATCTCTGCTCAACATGAAGATGGCGGGAGGTGTCGCCATCGGCCTGCTCAGCGGCGGAGTCATCATCGACAGCCAGCAGGTTGTGTCGCAGGAGCGCAAGACCTCCGAAGAAGTCGTCGCTCGGCGAAAATCCGAGACGCCCCCCAACGATCTCGACACCAAACGCTGGTGGTGGGATTGAGCCATGCCATGTGGCGCACGCGGCTCGCGTGATGGGTGGCACAGCATGCTTCATGCTGTGTGCGCAGCATCGGAAACCATTCAAACTGCGCCCAATGACAGGCTGACTGTCATTTTGGAAATGACGTCCGCTGAAGGTTTCCAATGCCTCTGGCACACAGCTTGAAGCAAGCTGTGCCACCCCGAAATCACACGCGAGCCGCGTGTGCTACGACTGCTTCGATCACGACTCGCGCGACGTCCATCCCCGTCACCTTCTCGAACGCTCGCCAGCCGGGGACCGCGTTGACTTCGATTACGAAGCCCTGGCCGTCGTGATCGTACAAGATGTCGATGCCGGCGAAGCGTGCGCCGGTCGCCGCAGCCGCTCGCAAGGCCCACTCGGCTTCCAGGTCCGTGACGACGTGAGCTTCGCCGCGTCCCTCGCGAGACACGTTCGTCCGAAAGTCGCCGTCCGACACACGTCGCATCCCGCCGAGCACTCGGCCGTCGAGCACCAGCACGCGAATATCGAACCCGCGATGCTCGACGAACCGCTGCAAGTACAGCACGGCATCCAATCGCTCGAGCGTCCGAAACGTCCGCAGCGCGAGGTCCGGATCGCTGACTCGCAAAATGCCGCGGCCTTCCGACCCGAAGATCGGCTTCACGACGACGTCACCACCGAGCCGCTCAAACGCCACGAGCGCATCGTCGGAGTTCTCGCACGCGACCGTTGCTGGCACCGGTAAGCCAGCCGCTTCGAGCTTCGCTGTCGTCAGGTACTTGTCGACCGCGCACTCGACCGACTTCGGCGAATTAAGCACCGTCACGCCGCGCGCCTCCAGCCGCGCGAGTACGTCCATTCGATAGACAACCTGCTCCAACGACCCCGGCGGCATCGTCCGAATGATGACCGCATCAAACGTCGTGAGGTCCACGTCTTGAGAGGGGCTCTTGTCCGGTCCCCTCTCCCCCTGGGAGAGGGCTAGGGTGAGGGAACCAAGTGTCGTTTGACTCCCGCCGTCATCCACCGCCTGCATCCCGCACGCCGCGACGATTCGTGGAAACTCCAGCCGCACGACCTCGTGCCCAAGCTCGCCCCCGGCCCGCTGCAACTCGCGCACATACCAACTGTCCGAGTTGCCGAGTACGCCGATCTGCATTGTTTCGCCTCCCAAATTTAGAGGCCGAACGATCGCCGCAAGACATCCGGCGCGACCTGTCCGAAGCAATGCACTCGCCCGGTGTCGAGATTCTGAAACACGACCTCCGCAGGGCTGAAGAGATGCGGGTCGATCTTGTAGAAGTCTCGCCCCGCGTCCTCGAAGATTTCGGCGAACGGTTTGCCGTGCGCCGCCGATCCACTCGATGGCACTTGCGGTCCGATCGCCGCAATCGAGTCGTCGTCGCCGCGCACCATCAAGGTGACTCGGCCGCCGTACAAGATCGCGTCATTCGTGCGCCCGATCCCTGCGAAGTCATCCTTCGCGACGGGCGGCAGCGGCGCGATTCCGACGGCCGAGCGCACTCGCCAGACGTCGAAGCCCAACTCCAACAGTTTGTGCAGCGCCGTCTCGACCGACCGAGCCACCACCTGAAAGTTGCCGGCGATGCTGGCCGTGCGAGCCGCCAGCAAGATTGTTCGGTCGGCTGGAACTCCGGTTTTCTCCGCGATGGTCTCAAAAACTTCGGCCGTCGGTAGCTTGCCGGTTTCGAGTACTCCGATCGCGTGCGACGCCGACTCGCGGTAATTCAGTTTCGCGAACACTGCTTCACGAGCCGCGGCCGCTCGCATCGGCCCCGACCCCATCGCGAAAAACTTCCCGACGCTGATTTGCCAACCCGCATACTGGCTCAGCAGACAGGCCTCGACCGGCCAGTCGATGACGACTTGAACGTGAGGCCACGCGACTTCGCCAATCAAACCCGGCACGATTCGCACGTCGCCGAGTCCCGACAGACACACCTCGGCCAGGAATCGACCCGCTTCGAGACTCCCTTCCGCCTTCACGCCGAGATCGACGATTTGTCCGCCGTTATCGAGTTTCAACAACGTCCCGCGCAGATCGGCGACCAGCGGCAACATCGGCTCGACCAGTTCATTCGCTCGTTTGTTGAGCATCACCGACATCGGTCGTTCTTTCTTGGCGTGCGACCACGCCGACCAAAGTAACCCGAAGCGTCAGCGAGGGCGAACGCTTCACACGCCTTCCATCATCGTTGCTCGGAGCGCCCGCCCTCGCTGACGCTTCGGGTTATTTTGACACCTTCTTCTTCACGAACTCCGGCAGCCCCTGTGGCTGAAATCGCAAGCGAATCTCTTCTTGGCAGCAGTCGCACGGCTTGAGTTCGTACATCGCGATCGAGCAGATGTCGCACCAGTAATCCATGTATTGCCGAATCCCCTTCTCGTCGAACACGAACACCATCTGCACCTGCAAATACGGAGCGGCTTTCTGCCGTGATCCGACGAGATCAACTCGCCGTTCTCGCAATCGCTCATCCTGGAAAAACGCTCGGCCGCGCCAATCCGGGACAATCGGGATCAGCTCGCCGTCAGCGGTTTCCAAGACCACTTGCGTTTTGAATTCGTCAGACGACTTCACGCCGCGACGTTTCAAGGCGTCTTGCAAGATCACGACTTTGCCGCTGAAGAGTTCTTTCGGAGAATCGTCCTTGTCCTTCGCAACGGGTTTGGTCTTCGAGGAAGTCTTGTCGGCGATCGGCGACGACACCGGCTCTTGCGCGAGGCACCACGCCAGAGCGAGCAGCGCGACTGACAGACCAACAATCCAACGACTCCACATGGCTACTCGCCTGACTTGCCGATGACGACCATCCGCAGCGCGACTTTCGTTCCGCCCTTGGCGGAGATCGTCGTGCTCAGCATCGTGTGTTCTTTCGCGGCGTTGTGAGTCAGCGTCGGTTTCTCGACCGGTTTCTCGGAGGGCAACAGCGAGAAGATCGCTGGATGTGTTGAACCGGCGGTCTTGGCGCTTCTCTCCGACAACGCCTTAAACACGGCGATCGGCTTTGGATCGGTGTCCACCGCGGCCGGGATCGCCAAGAGAAAATCCGCCAGATCGCTGGTGCCGACATGATTGCCGTCCTCCGGCTGCTGGCCGTATCGCAGCGTGTAGACGCCAGCTTTGATCTCCTGGCCGCGGAAGTCCGTGTATTTCGACTTCGCCTGCACCTGCAACACGCCAAGCAACTCGCCGGGAGCAAACGGATATTTCACACTCAGCGTGGGTTTGAAGTTGGCCTTCGTCGGCACCTCTTTGACTAACCACACTGCGCACACCGCGCTACCTTTCTCAATGACTCGCTGGCCGTTCGCACCCACGAGGGCGGCCACCTCTTTCGACAGCCCCTCCGGCAACCCCGCGACTTCTTCAAGTTTTCCATCCGCTCGAACGGAACCGGTCGAAGACCACAGCACGGCGGAAATGAGAGCCACAAACAACTTTTGCAAACGCATCGGATGAGTCTCCTCGGTGAACCGGACGAGCGGCAATGTGGCCGCAATGTTGGCAGGCAAAACCATTGGCATCAATGGTACTCGCGCTGCTGTCTGAATTCATCAAACACAACAGCCCGGCTGTTTAGAAACAGCCGGGCTGGAATTTGAAATCTCACGCACGGGCGAGCCGCCTGTGCTACGACTTCACGCGAAACGTCGCCAGGAAAGCGCTGCGCGTGTTGTTGTTCGTCCATTTGCCGTTCAGGCTCTCGCCTTGGAACGACTGACGCAACGTGTAGGCGGGAGAAAAATTCTCGACCTTCGTCAGCGGCTGGTAGAAGATCAATTCGTTGGTGCAGACGCAGTCGCTCTTCTTCATTTTCCGAGTCTCGATTGACGCCAGCTTGCCGGCGGAGAACACCCCTTTGCCTTCCAGGTGATCATTCTCCAGCTTGATCGGAGCGGCGACGACGTTGAGCACGTTCTTGGTCAGTTCCTTTGCGGAGCTTTTCACGAAGGCGACCAGCGCGTCCCGTTGTTCGGCCGAGGCATTTTCATCGACGATGATCACCGCGGCGGTCTTGCCCGGCTTCATCGGGAAGACGCCGTCGGTACCGAGTGTTCCTTCGGCTTTGACGACCAAGGCGACACCCAGGCCGTCGATCGTCACGTCCTTCCAAGTTCCCTTTTCGATCTTCCACGCCATCACGGCCTCTTTGCCGGCGAGGGCCATCTCGGCATTCGCGAAGCAGGGGCCGGTGTAGGCATCGCAGGTCCGAGCCTCCAGATATTCACCGGTGATCGTACCGGCGAACGCCGCGTCGGCGGAGATCATCAACAACATCGTCAGGAGAGAAAGCGTTTTCATGATCAAGCTCCTTTGTGCCAGCGGCAGTCCGCCTGGGAAATCCAACAGTGGCGGAGATTGTTTCTTCGATCGGTTCATACTGACAAGGGAAATTCTAGGGATCGTTCTCACTTGGCCGCCGCTTGAGCGTTGGCTTCCGGTGGCTTTGGTGGATCGAATTGGCGAATCAATTGAGCGTTTGTGCCGTTCCAGACGCGAAGGACTCCGTCTTCGCCCGCGGCGACGACGATCTGCTCGTCCCGGCTCGCGGCGGCGCAGTACATGAAGTCGGTCCCTCCGGCGAATGCTCGTGGCTGTGAGCCATTGGCCGCGTTGTGGTAGCGAACGGTCTTGTCGCCACCAGAGCTAATCACGTTCTCGGTGACACCCAGGAAGCGGATTGACGTAACTTGCTTGCTGTAGCCGGGAATCGTGCGGGATTGTTCGCCGGTTTCGACGTTCCAAATTTTGATGGCGTTGTCGGCCCCAGCGCTGGCGATCAGGCTGTTATCGGCTTTGATCGACACCCCCAGGACGTGATGCGTGTGGCCTTCAAAGGCTTTGACCAGCTTGCCTGCGGCGATTTCCCACAGCTTGACGAACTTGTCCGCCGCCCCGGTGACGAGAAACTTGCCGTCGCGGCTGAACTCGATGCTCATGACGGTATCGCTGTGCGCGTCTTTGAACTCCTTGGCCATCGTTTGCGCGGTCACGTCCCAGATGAAGAGTTCACCGCTGCGTGATGCTTCGCCGCCGCCGGTCGCGAGCCATTTTCCGTCGCGGCTGAACGCGAGGCTCAGCACGCGTGCGGCGAACGGCGAACCGGCGAAATCGAGTGGCGTCTCCTTCTTCGGGCCGAGTTGCCCGATCAGCGACCAAGCGGGATTCGTCGTCCACACGGCCGCTGTTTGATCGGCCGAGCCGCTGACCACGAGACCGTTCGGTCCCGTCGCGATCGCTCCGACCGCAGCTTTGTGACCCGCGAATGTTTCGATCGCTTTGCCGGTGGAGCTGTCCCAAACGTGAATCAAATTGTCGTCGGATGACGTGAGCAACCGCTTGCCATCGACGGAGAACGCGACACCTTTCACCGGCTTTAATCCGGCAGCGTCGGCATCGGTCGCAGTTTTCAAGTCGGCATCGGATTTCGTGACTCCGGCGGTCATCGCATCTTGCTGAGCCTTCGCGGCGGTGACTTGTTCGACGGCCGACTTCGCGGCTGTTTCGGCCAGCGTGATGGCTCGCATCGCCGAGGCGACGGTGTCCTGCCGCTTCTTCAGTTCGTCCATTTGCTTCGTGACTTCGGCTGCGGCGTCGGTCGAGACCTTCGCGAGAGCCGCGTCATCCTTCTTTTCGTCGGCCGCTTTCTTGGCGGCTTCCGCTTTCGTCACGGCCTCTTTCACTTTCGGGTCTTGCTCGACAACTGCCTTGTCGGCGTTGGTCTTAGCTTCGTTCGCCTTCTTGACCGCTTCGTCCCGTTCCTTTTGATTGGTTTCGGCCGCTTTGAACGCGGCCTCTGCCAGAGCCTTGAATTGTTGTGCGACCTTCTGGTCCTCGGTTCGTTCAACGACCCCGCGGTTCAACGCGATGTCACCCTTGAGTTCCGCGACCTGCGCACCAGTCTGATTGTTCCATAGCTTGGCGATGTTGTTCGGGCTGCCGGTCGCGACGAACAGTCCGTCGACCCGAACCGCGACCGAATTGACCGGGCCGCCGTGCGCGAACTGCCGAACTTGTGTACCGGCGGCGAGATCCCAAACGCGGGCCGTTTGGTCTTCGCTGCCAGACAAGATTTGAGCGCCGGGGGCGATCAGCGCGATCGAATTGATCGGACCAGTGTGCCCTTTGATCTCTTTCTCCGGCGTGAACGGAGCCACCGCCGGAATCGGCCAGATGCGAATGATGTTGTCCGCTTGGCCGACGATGACTTTCGCTCCATCGGCGGTGAAGACCACCGCTTTGGCCGGCGCGGGAGATTCAATCTTGTTCGCTTCGGTGCCGTCGGCGAGGTTCCAAACTCGGATCGTTTTGTCCTCGGACGCCGATGCCAGCTTTGCTCCATCTGCGCTGAACGCGAGGCTGTGAATTGCCGCCGCATGACCGGCCAAAACTTTGCCAGCAGCTCCATCGGCGAGGTTCCAAAACTTGATCGCGTTGTCGGCTCCGGCCGTCGCTAGCGTTTGTCCGTTCGGGCTTACGGCCACTGCCGTCACGACCGCGCCGACGGCGATCTCGCGAGTGCGATTCGTGGCTGGACGCTGCCACAACTTCACCGTGCGGTATCCGCCCGACGCAATCGTGCGTCCGTCGGGGCTGAAGGCCAGAGAGTGGACGAAATCGCGATGCGCGGCTCCGGTCGGGTACATCGGTTTGCCGTTGTGCTGGATCGCGTTGAGATTCGGATCGATCAGCCGTCCGATTTCATCACCGGTCTCGACATCGAGAAGTAGCACTTGATTGGCTCGGCCCGCCGCGACGTAGCGCCCCCACGGAGCCATCGCTACGGAGTAAATGGCCTTCGCAGTCGTCGGCACCGGCTGCCAATTGACTTGGTCCTTCATACCTCCCATGCCGCCGGAGGCACCTTCGAGGATCCATTGCTTCAACGTACCGAGTTCCTTCGGCGTGAGTGCCTTGGCATCAACCTTGTTCGGCAACGGCGGCATCGCCGGGCCTTTGCCGCGAGAGGCCACGAGATACAGTAAGCTCTTGTCCGGATCCTTCGGCACGATCGACGGGCCACGCTTGCCCCCCTTGATCATCGCATCGAGCTTCTCCAGGTTGAGCTTGCTCTCTTGCTGGCCGAGGTTGTGGCAGGCGATGCAGTTGTTTTCGAGGATTGGCAGAATGTCCTTGTCGAAATCGACCGGCCGTCCGAGGTTGACCGCTTCGGGCGTGATCGCACCGGCGAGCGGTTTGGTCTCTTGAGCGACGGCGGTTGATCCCATCAGGGCCAGAGTCAGCGTCAGAATGGTGAGGCGAGGCATGGCAGGTCTCTTGAGGCGGGGTGACAAATTTGGTGTGCGGCGTGTCAGCACCGTTTTCAACTGAGCGATGCCAAGCGGTGCTGACACACCGCACTCCAAAACTATTTCGAGACGTTGATGGCCACCGCTCCATCCGAGGCTGCGACGGCTCCGTCAAAGTCAGCGGACGCGCGGATGACGGCGTTGGCAATCGCACCTTCCGTGGCATCTGCGGTTGCAGTGACGATGATCGCCCCTTCGGCCTTGTCGGCGGGAATCGTGACTTTCTCAGCAGCGAGGCCAACGATGCCTGGAGGCGGAACGAGTTCGAGGGTCACTGGTCCCGCGAATCCGTTGACTCGTTGAATCGTGATTTTCACTTCAACTTTGTCGCCACGTTTGATGGCACCGGCATTGGCGGGAGCCGTCGTGACGTTCACCGCATTCGGCTTCACGGTGATGACGATGGGAGTCGAGGGAGTGAAGACGTTGACGGCGTTCGCCTTCGTGGCATTGTTGGTGTCGGTGAGCACCTTTTCTTTGGCGACCTTGTCGGCCAGAGCCGCTTTATTCTTGTCATCGGCGGCTTTCGCGTCCGCTTCGGCCTTCGTCTTGGCGGCGATGGCGGCCTTGTTCGCGGCGTCGGAATCGGCGAGAGCTTTGTCGGCAACCGCCAGTGCTTCAGTCGCCTTCTTGGCGTCTTCTTGAGCAGCGGTCAACGCCTTCGCGGTGGCTTCCTTGTCGGCGTCGGTCGTGGCTTTGTCTTTGGCTTCGGTCGCTTTCTTCACGGCCTCGGTCGTTTCGGTCACTTTCTTGGCGGTTGCGTCTTTGTCGGTAGTCGCCTTCTTGAACGCGGCATCCGTCTCGGTCGCCTTCTTGATGGCGGCGTCTTTGTCGGCGTTGGCCTTCGTCAACGCTTCGGTCGCTTGAGTCGCGGCGGCGACAGACAGGTCGAGCACGGCCTTGGCCTTGTCAGCGAGTTCCGGCCGGCGACGGTATTGCACAGCGGCGGTCGCCTTCATGTAGAGCGTGTAGGTTCCGACCGGTACGTTGTTCGGCAGGAAGATGCGATAGACCCCATCGGCCGCGCCTTTGTTGATCGGCTTGTTCTCGACCTGAGCGTTTTGCGGCGTGCCGACAAACGTCAGCGTCACGTTCTCATCGAAGCCGTTTCGCTTGATGAGTTTCACCGGGACGAGGATCTGCCGGTTGTGATTGGCTTCGACTCGGAAGACATCAGTGCTGACTTGGAACGGATAGGCTTCGGGAGTGATTGCCAGGCACAGTTCTCGCGAGAGTCGCGAGATTGGTCCTGCCACCGCCGCGTTGCCGTCCCAAACGGTCGTGGCCGCTCGGCCGACGTGAGCGACTTCGCGAGCCGCCGCCTTTTGTGCTGCGATCGCGGCGGTCACGGCCGTGTTGGCATCGGCAATTCGCTTCTCGGCGGCGGCTTGGGCGTCTGTCGCCACTTTGAGTTTCGCGACGGACTGATCGTGTTCCGTGACGGCTTTCGTCTTGGCTTGCTCGGTGGTCTTGAGAACGTTTGCAGTGTCGGTCGCCGCTTTGTCGGCGACGGTCTTTTCTTGGACGGCGGCTTTCGCGGCGGTGTCGGCGTCGGCGACGGCTTTCTCCGCAGCAGAGACGGCGTTCTTGAGGTCTTGGTTATCCTTGTTCTTGTCGAGTTCCGTCTTCGCCACAGCGAGCTTGTCGGTCGCGGCCTTGTGAGCCGCGGCCATGTCAGTCGCTTTCTTATCGGAGACGACCTTCGCGTCAGTGGCCTTCTTGGCGACATCGGCATCCGCGGTGAACTTCGTTTCGGCGGCTTGCCGAGTGGCCAGGAATTTCTTCTCGTCTTCGGCGGCCTTCGCGGCATCCTGCTGAGTCTTCGGCAACGCATCGACCGCCGGCTTCACGGCCGCCTTCGCGTCCGCGACGGCTTTGACCTTCGCGTTGTCTTCAATGCGAGCCTTCGCCACGATTTTCGCGAAGCCAAATGTTCCATCGGCAGCGTCCTCGGTTGCGGAGAAGACGATCGTCGAGTTCGTCTGGCCGGGACCGATGCTCGTCCCTTTGCTGGTGATACCCGGCGGCAGATTCTCGACGGTGACGTCAATCGCACCGTTAAATCCATCGCGACGAAACGCGATGACTCGGCACGAGTAGTTCTCGCCCTTGCGGAGATTCGCGGGATAGGTGGCAGCGGTCGTGTTGTTGTCCGCTAGCGGAGATTCCGGCAGCACGACGACTTTGAAGTCGGGAGCTTCTTTTCGAATCGCCAGCCTGTAAACCATGCGAGCGTTACCGCGCGACTCGTAATACCTGTCGCGGATCGTCAAACGGTAGCTGCCGTCGGCTGGCACGACGAACTGAAACGCTGGGTCGTCACTGAGCGTTTCGAAGACATTCGGAATCAAGTTCACACCGGTATCGTCTTGAGCCGTGATCCGCTGAACCGTCTCGACTCCCTTGTCGTCCTTGGTGACTCGGTCGAGCGTGACATACGGGTCGGCGGACGAATCATGGCGGTCGCCAAAGGCTTCGATCCAATAGACTTCTTGAGCCTTTGCATCGAACGTGAAGAAGTCCACGTCACCGCGAACCTGAAACTGACCGGCGACTTCGGCCGGAACCGTCAACTTGTTCGCTTGGGCGGGTGTGTCATTCGGTTCTTGTTCCAAGCCAACCGGCGCGGAGGATACGAACAACGTCATTGGATTCGCGTTGCCGGTCGGTGTGTTCCAGACGTAGCTGAAAGCATCGACGCCACCTTGGATTGCCCCGAGGTTATCCGCGGCCTGTGTGTTTTCGACATCGCCAGGAACCGTGACTGACACTGCGACTTTCTCCAGCGGACGGCCATCCACATTCACGCCGGCCGGTTGCCCACCCGGAAGATTGCGTCCGAAAAGCGTGATTTGCGTATTCGCTCCGGCCATTCCGGCGGGGGGCAACGCGAAGTCGATGTAGGGGCCGGTCGTGATCGTCAGCCGATAGAAGTGATCGACGCTGCCGCCGTAGACATGGTCGATGACTCGCACGAAGTAATCGCCGTCGGCCGGAAGCGTCACGTCGAGCAACGCCTCACGTTTGCCGGCACTCCGAGCAGATGCCAAGCGACGACCGATTTGCGTGGCTTGCGGACTTGGAACGGCGGCCGCACCGGCCACTGGGGGAGGAATGACGCCAGTCGCGTCAAGAAGTTCGATTTGTGCTTTGAGCTTCGAGTCGATTCGTCCCGCTTGGCACAGGCACAAGACTCGCTGCCCCGCTTTGCCAGTGAACTTGAAGTAGTCGTAGGCGCTGCCGTCGGTTCGGCCGTTGACCGTCGAATTCAGTTCGACCGCCGTGGCCTGTTCACGCGCGTTGTTCGGTTCGACTTCATTGATCTCTTTGCGTGATCCGACGACGAAGCTGCGCGGATTGCTGACGCCGAACCGACCGCTGAATCGCACTTCATAAATTCCATCCGGAACACCAGTCGCGACGTTGACGACAAACGTGTTGGCAACCGGAGTTTTCACGCCGTTCGCATCAGTGACCTTCTGCGCGGCGGTGATTCCCGGATGATTGAAGATCAACCGATTGGCTTCATCCATCTCGACGCCATTGGCGATCGCGATGTCGGTGGCGACGCCGACCTGTGCTCCGGGCGGAAACACCGAGAACAATTTCGCCTGCGGAAGCTGAGCGAACGCGGAGGTCGATCCGAACCAAGTCGATCCGATCAAGGCCGTGGCGGCAACGAGCGAGAATGTGCGAGTCATGGCTACTCTCATCCCAAAAAGGAGACTGGTCTCACCGAAGGGTGTGAAATCGGCAGGCAAAATGGAGGGCAAACTTCTGTTTAGCTGCGTAACAGGACAAACAAGTCGGCAATTGGGGACAACATCCGACCGGCCCAACGAGCAACAGTCGGGATGTAACGATGCACGAAAACCAATACCGGCAACAAGACGATCAGTAACACAAACATCGCAGGTAAGACCCACCAAAAGCAAATGGTCAAAGTCGCGAATTGTGCGAAAACCATCGACTCCAACCAGGAGACGCGCGCTTCAAGATGCCGAATTTGTTCGTCGGTTGAGTTGGCGTCATTCGGTTGCGACATTTTTCACTCCATACCCTGTTGTTCACCCCAAAAAGACAGAGGAATGAAGACGGCGGAATGGACTTGATGAAGGTCGATTCATTCCTGTGCCTCCATTCCTCAGCCAAGGTCGTCCACGATTCGGATTCCGGCCGCAGCCGGAACGACGAACGAATTAGTGGTTGAACAAGAACTCCTTCGTGTTGATCAATGCCCAGAGAATGTCCTCGTAGGCGATCTTCGGAGCGGCTTCGTGTTTGGCGAGGTGAGCCAACGCGATCTTCTGTTCGTCAGCGTTCGGTTCGCGGGAGTAGACCCAACGGTAAAGTTCCTTGACCTTCTCTTCATGCGTTCGGACTTTGTCGTTGGCCATCGCAGTGGCTCGGCCAGAGGCGTTGGCGATTTTGTCTTGGACTTCGCTGCTGTTGAGTAGGTGCAGACTCTGAGCAAGGTTCGCCTCTTGTGAGCGTTCACATTCGCAAGCGGTGTCTCCCTGTGGCTGACCGAAGACCTTCAAGAAGTACGGGCCGATGCTGGCGTCCGGCAGTTGCACTGCTTTCGTGCCGGGCGGTAGTGAGCCGAAGTTCTGCGTGGTATTCGTCACGCGATGGAAACCATCGTAGAGCACCTCGGCCGTGAGTCGCTTCGGGTAGTAGCGGGAGAAGTTTTGCTTGTCCTTCAAGTTGTAGTCGTTCGGCAGCGAACTGAGCTGGTAGGTGCTCGACGAAGTGATCGTCTTGACCAGCCACTTCAGGTTGAAACCACTGTCGATGAAGCCTTGAGCCAGCTTGTTGATGAGTTCCGGGTTCGACGGCGGATTCGTCTCACGCATGTCGTCTTCGGGTTCGACGATGCCTCGATCGAAGAAGTGCTTCCAATACCGATTGACCAACGACTTGGCGAAGAACGGATTGTTCTTGTCAGCCATCCAATCAGCGAGGAGGTGCCGCGGATCGCGCTCGGGAGCGATTTCCAAGGCAGGCGATCCAAGTCCCGTAGGCTTGAGCGACTGACCGTTGCGTGGGTTCGTTGCGGCAGCCAAGCCGTCGTTGTGGAACACACGCTTGTCACGAGACGCCTTGCTCATTCCCGGATCGAAATTGTTTTTCTTGCCCACGCGGCTGAAGAATGCGCTGAACCCGTAGTAGTCGTTCTGGCTCCACTTCTCGAAGGGATGGTGGTGGCAGCGAGCACATTGAATCCGCAAGCCGAGGAACAACTGCGCCGTGTCTTCGACTTGTTCGTTGTTCTCATCAACCTCGCGGAACCATACCACCGCCGGATTCGTCGCCGAGTCGCCCGACGCAGTCAGGACTTCGCGGACGATCTGGTCATAAGGCTTGTTCTCATAGAGGTTCGACCAGATCCATTGATAGAAGCCGTAGGTCGCGGAGGAATCGTCCGGAGCGCGGTTCTTGTTCCGCAAGACGAGGTTCCACTTGTTGGCGAAGTAGTCGGCGTAGTCGGGCGAGTCGAGCAGGCGATCCACGAGCTTGTCGCGTTTCGCCGGATCGGTGTCGGCGAGGAACGCTCGGACTTGCTCTTCGGTGGGCAGCGTGCCAGCGACGTCGATGGAAACTCGGCGAAGGAACGTCGCGTCGTCGGCGAGCGGCGACGGCGGAATGCCGAGTACTTTCAGTTTGCCGAATACTGCGTCGTCGATGAAGTTCTTGCTGGCGGGGACGGATGCGACATCGGCACCCAGCGGCACGGTCGCTCGGAAGGTCGAGACTTGGCCTTGATAGCGAGCCATGATCGCGACTTCGCCAGCGAGGTCGAGTGTTTTGATCATGCCGGTGTTGGTCGCTTCGGCCATTTCGGTGTCGTTGGCCTCGAACAACGCCATGCGAGTCACGTCTTCGGTCGTGCCGTCGCTGTAGGTGGCGATAACCGTGATCTGCTGATCGGCACCGCGATCCATGACGCGGCCTTCAGGCAGACACTTGATGCCTGCGACATACGCATCCTTGTCGGAACCGTATGGCATGCCTTGTTCCACCCAGCGTGAAATCAGGCGGAACTCGTAGCTATCGACATCCATCCGCTTGCCGCCGCCATGCGGGGAGCGGCCGGTAGCCTTCAGCAGCAACAGACTGTCGGCGGGCGACGAGGGGAAGAGACGTCGGCCACGGTTTTCTTTGACGAGGAATTCATGGTCTTCGTCGGGATAAAAGCCGAGCAGAGAGAGCTTGAAGCCGTTCTGTCCTGACGCTTTACCGTGACAGCCACCGCTGTTGCAGCCGAGCTTGGTGAAGATCGGGACGATTTGGTTTTTGAAGTTGATCGGGATTTGGTTCGCGACCCCTTCGACGTGGACTGGAGTTGAGACATTCAATCCGTTGCCAGTGACTTTGAGCGTGACGTCACCGTCCTTAATCGGCGTGACCAATCCGGTGGCATCCACGTTGACGATGCCAGCCGGCTCGGCGGTGTACTGCACCTTGCGGGTGTGGTCTCGAAGCTGGCCGCTGGAGTAACTGCCGGTGACATAGACCTGCTGGCGAGCGTCTCGGCTTCGCAGCACGATGGGCTTGCCATCGACGGTCGGTTCAATCTTGAGGGCGGACAGTTGGCCGGGGTCACCCAATCCCTTGGGCTTGGCTGGTTCCGCAAACGCGGAGCTGAAGGTCGCGAAAGCACTCGCGACGGTCACGGAAAACAGCAAACGGTTCGTCATCCTCATGGACTGCTCCTCTTCATGACGGAGTGGCATCGGGAGGTCATCCCGCGTGAGACCGAAACAATCATTCAAAGCCTCGAACCGTGGATTGACCCGGCAACGAGGCAGTTGTCAGTTGGAGTCATGCTGCGACGTGAACGAGGATCGTCAACAGCGGGTGAGTCTGAATGTCAGAGGCAGGCAGGTCGAAGTTTGGCAGGAGATTCAAGTTGGGGGGAGCTTAAGCGTTGGAAACAGTGGGCACAACATATCAACGTCCACTTGGTTGTCAATCGGCGTTCTGACTTCCAGTCGGATTGGATTTCTGACCGTGACAGGTCCAGATTGGTGGCGTCGGTCAGAACGATTGATTCGCCTCGCGTTCCAGGAGTCATGCGAGCGCTTCCGCCGCAACGTTGCGTGCCGATACAGTATCTCGCGCGTGAAAAGAAGACTCTGAGTTTTCAAGCTGTCGTAAAGGTTTGCGGATGCACTGCGATCAGGTTCGTCAAAACGTCATCGATGTTCGGTTGATGCCAGTCGAAGCATTTGAAGCGGCTCTGTCGGATTGGTTGGCAACCAGCCATTCGATGAGCGACGGTGAAGGGTTAATCCGGTTATTGGTCAAGCGGCAGTTGTTGAATGAGTTCCAGGCAAGCGGCTTGCTGGCCGGACTTCCTGGACCTTATCGGCTGGGACCGTATGAGGTCTTCGATCGTGTGGCTGCGGGTCGATTGGGGATGGTGTTTCGTGCGCGGCATCCAGAATTCGATCAGGCGGTCGCTCTGAAAGTATTTCCGTTTGAGGTGTGCAGCGACCGTGAGCAAGTGGCGAGATTGACTCGCGAGCTTCGGATCGCCGTCCAAGTGGATCATCCCAATGTGGTCCGCACCTTCCAAGTTGGCCGAGCTGGTGTTGCGGTCTTCGCGGCCATCGAAGATTTGCGGGGCGAGACTCTGGCGACTCGATTGAAACGAGAGTCGTCAACAGCGACCCCCTCGTTGCCGCTCGGTGAGGCTTGTCGTTTGATTCGCGAGGCTGCGTTGGGGATGTCGTACCTGCACGGCATGGGCGTTGTTTTGCGAGACGTTCAGCCCGCGAACTTGTGGCTGACCCCCGCTCGGCAACTCAAAATTATGGAGTTCGGAGCTGCTCACGATTCGCTCGACTTCCTCGACGACGCTGATTCCGTGCCGACCGATCAGGCGGACGACCTGCGCTGGAATTTCGATTATGTCTCGCCAGAACAAGGCGACGACCAGGATCTCTTCGACGGTCGGAGCGACATCTACTCGTTGGGCTGTGTGGCGTTTCACTGTTTGGCCGGCCGAGTCGTCTTCGCGGACAAGAATCCTTTGCGGAAAATGATTCGTCACGCTCGCGATCCAGCGCCGTCCGTTCGAGAATTCAACTCGTCATTGCCCAACGAAGTGGTTGAGCTCGTGGCGAAGATGTTGGCGAAGAAGCCCGCCGATCGTCCGGTGGATGCGTCGCTCGTTGCGGCAGCACTGGAGCCCTTCTGCGATGTGCCGGACGTCGATGACCAGATCAATGCGTGGGCGGAGGTCGAAGTGCGTCCCAGTTTCCTCGACTGGGTTTCGTCGGGAAGCACGTCCGAGCAGCTCGAAGAGATCCCGCAGGCGGAAACCGATCCCGCGATGGTCGAGTTCCTGCAATCAATGACCAGCAACTAGCAGTCGTCGCGATGGTCGAGAAGCCGCGTTCGACGATGTGGACTCAGAAAAATCAATGACCACAACTCCGCCCAATTCGATCGACGACGCGCTGGCCGCTCTTCGAGCCGGTCGGCTGGTAATCGTGGTCGATGCCTCGGATCGCGAGAACGAAGGGGATTTCGTCGGCGCGGCCGAATCGATCACGGCCGAGCAAGTCGATTTCATGCTGAGTCGCGGTCGTGGCGTGATGTGTGCTCCGCTGACACGCGATGTGGCGGATCGCTTGAGGTTGTCACCGCTGGTCGCCGCCGAATCGAATTCCTCGCCGAATCACACGCCGTTTCTGACTCCGGTCGATCATCGTGATGCGGGAACCGGGGTCAGCACAGACGCCCGCTGCAAGACTCTGCAAGCACTCGCTGATTCAGATTCCGTTTCCAGCGATTTCGTGCGGCCGGGACATCTCAACCCGCTCCTGGCGAAAGAAGGGGGAGTGCTTCGCCGAGCCGGACACACCGAGGCGACCGTCGATTTACTGCGCATTGCCGGGCTCAAACCCATCGGCGTGCTGATCGAAATCCTCAGCCAAAAACATGCCGGCATGGCCGACCGCGCGGAATTGAATGAGATCGCGCAGCAACACAACATCCCAATCATCACCATCGAAGACCTGATTCGTCACCGCCGTCTGCGCGAACGGCTCGTCACACGCGAGGTCGAAGTCTCGATGCCGCTTCGCGAGTACGGCCAAGTCACCGTCATCGCCTACAAAGTCGAGCACGAAGACCAAGCCCCGCTGGCTCTCGTCTGGGGAGATTTGAAGTCGGTCCCGGCTCCGCTGGTGCGGATGCACTCCAGTTGCTTCACAGGCGACGTGCTCGACAGCCTGCGTTGTGATTGCGGCGATCAATTGCGTCTGGCGATGGACATGATTTCGCGCGCTGGGACCGGAGCCGTCGTCTACCTGCCGCAAGAGGGTCGCGGCATCGGCTTGGTCGCGAAGCTCAAGGCGTATCAACTGCAAGATCAGGGATTGGACACTGTCGAAGCCAACCACAAGCTCGGCTTCAAGGCGGACCAGCGGGACTACATGATCGGTCTACAAATCCTCAAGGATCTCGGCCTGAGCGAAATTCGCATCCTGACCAATAATCCCAAGAAGCTCGAATCGTTCGAGCAAACCTGGGATCTGCACGTCGTCGAACAAGTCCCCATCATCGCGCCGCCTCACGAGCACCGGCAAAAGTACATGGAGACGAAGCGCGACAAGATGGGCCACAAGTTACCGCCGACCGTTTGAGCGATCGTGTTCTCATCGCGTGACGGCGGACTTCCAGCGGCGCAGGTCTTCATCGGTCAGGTGGTACACGTCGATCGACGCTCCGACGCGGTGCTTGGGCTGGAAGGCGCGGAAGTACGAGAAATCGTTGCTCGGATAAAGTGCCTGCGTGGCACCGTGACCGTCGCGAGTCCAATGCGGTCGGCCCATCACGAAGTTCACGCTCACCGCATGCCAGCCTGCACGCGGTTGCCGAGTCGGCGGGTTCTCATAACTCAGGCCGAGCGATTCCGGTGGCAGCGTGCCGAAGTACGCGAGGCTCAGCGGTTCGATTTCCGGATGCTCGGCGACGAACCGCCGCAACTCGTGCAGGTCTTGGCCCCAGTCGAGATTGGAATCGAGCAGATGAAATCGGCCCCCCTCGGTGCCGCCGGCGAACTCGTTGAAGTACGCCAGGTATTCGGGATGCGAATGCCACGGATCGCAAATCAACAACAAGACGCCCACCGCGAGCGGCTGCCAACGAGCCTGCGACCACTTCGCCGCGATCTCGCTGGCGAATAACAGCAGCAACGGAATCACCGGGAGCACATATCGAATTCCCAATTGCATCCCGGACGAACTCGCGACGGCGAGCATCAGTACGGCGGGCACCACACACCACATTCGCCGACGCCAAGCGGACGCGGTCCGCGACCAAAGCGACTGGATCACAGCCCACAGCCACAACACATGGATCGAGTGCGGCCACTTGTAGAGCAGCGTCATCAAGTAGTAATGCCCGAAGCCGGTCGTGCTCAATTCACCGTCCAAGAACACCGCATGGTCCGATTCCATGACCGCTTTCTGCCGGTCGATGCCGGTGACGTAATCGCGAGGGAGCGGCACCGGCAGCGATCCGAGACGTTGTTGCCACGCGCGCGCCGATTGGCTGGCGAATTGGAAATCGCGCAGCGACGTGCCGGTTCCTCGGAACAAGTACGCGAGGTTCAGGCACAGCCACGCCGAGAGCAACAACACGCCCCAACGCTGTAATGCCGCGCGGCGAGCGAGCGGTTGAACCGACTCATTCCGCCAGCGTTCGACGCACCACAGACCGATGACCAGCGGCACGAGCAGCACGTTCGTGAACTTCGCGGCTTGAGCCAGTCCCAATAGCACACCGGCCACGACCGCATTTCGAGCGGTCGGTCGCTGTGCGAATCGCCACGCGGTGAACAGTGTCGCGATCCAAAACGCCGCACCGCCGGCATCGGTTGTCACGAGCGATCCGTGTGCGAGCACGGTTGGCTCGCGTGACCACAACCAAGTCACGAGACACGCGGCCCACGCCCCGTGCCACTCCCACGCCCACCGTGCGAGCAAGGCCCCCGCCGTGATCGTCAGCAGAATGATTGGCAGCCGAGCAATCACGACGAAACGGTCGATGTTCGAGTGATTTGCTGCCAGAAATTCGTCGCCGATGCGAGTCAGATCGCTCTTCGGTTCGGTGCGCGGTGATTCGGCAGACGTGAAGAGCAGCGGCCATGTCGCCCACATTCGCAACAGCGGTGGGTTGAGCGGCTCGACATCGAAGCGGCCGGTCTTCCAATTCAGCAGGCCAACCGGGATGTGCCAGTATTCATCGTGCGTGACCGTCAACCGAGCGGCCGTCAGCGTCATCACGATCGTTTGCCCGGCGAGCATCATCGCGATCGCCACGATGAACCAGCGCCGTCGATCGGGTGACTGAGGGTCGGCCAGTGACATCTTTTTGCGTCCTGAGTGATGCTTTCAATAACGTTATCGCGGCCATCGGCAGTCGGCTTTCAGCATTCGGCCGGAAAGAATGTGGAGTCATTCCATCGAGTACGTCACGAATGGATTTTCGCAAGGATTGCCGAGCGAAACGTGCAAGCGACGCTGTTCCGGTTCGGCGATCAGCGCGGCGACGGTCTTGCCGGACGGGCCGAGCATCGGTCCTTCCGGCCCTGCGTGCGAGTGTCGGCAGATGCTGACCGGATGCCCGTCGTGATCGGCGAGGAAGCGTTGCATGTCCGCCAGTTCGATGGAACCGAACTTCTCGTCGATCAGCGCCCGCATCCGT
Organism: Candidatus Kuenenia stuttgartensis; assembly: GCA_945904015.1. Classification (GTDB taxonomy): domain Bacteria; phylum Planctomycetota; class Planctomycetia; order Planctomycetales; family Planctomycetaceae; genus SXKJ01. Next base: position 30,715 of record CAMDPK010000082.1, read on the forward strand.
TCCAGTCGCGGAAACGAATCGGACAAGCTGAGCTGAAAATTGGAGTCGCAAGCGTGTTCGGAACAGAGGTAGTGATTCGAGTGAACCAGAAATCGTTCCTGCAACTCCGGCACGAACGGTCCGTCGCTGGTCAGTTCGACGTCGAGGATCGCTCCGCTGCCATCCGCCAGCATGTAATTGCCGTTCGAGCAAACCGGAAACTCGCGCATCAACCGCAACACGTCGCGCAACGAACGCTGTTCGAGGATCAGCCGCTTGAGCGGGTAGTGCGACAACGCGAACTTCCAAGCCGGGCCGCCTCCGAGTGCATTCGCGAAGTGTGAGACGCCGTGCTCGTTGATGCCGTGATAGCCCAGCATTCCGCCGAACGTCCACATCAACACGGCGGGCTTGTTCGTCGGCCTCAACTTCAACACATATCCGAAGCGTTCCAGTTCCGGCGGATTGTCGCTCGTCTGGCCCACGAAGGTCGTCTTTGCGGCGGTCCCGCGTGGGCCGATCGCGAATGTCGTACAAGCTCCGTCCTCGACCTGAGCCAACTCGCCTCGCATTTGAGCGACCAGTGCGTCGGCCAACGTCAGCTTTGCTCCCTCCGCGAGTCCACCCGCTTCCGCCAAAAGTTCGGGACAGGACTGCTCGAACAGCGGTTGGAAGCGCAACGCTCGTTGCCGCAGTTGCTCGCGAGAGACGTGCAGCGACTCGGCAAGGAAATCCAGATAGCCGCGGATCTGTCCGGCGGCTTGCTCGCCGTGTTGCCGGCCGAGTTCGCACGGTTCGCCGTGAGCTTCAAAGAACGGATATTGCTGAGACATGCTGGTTCCTGAATGAGATGGCGGAGTATAGAGTCTGCCGAGAATGTTTTCTCCGGCCGATTGCCGTCCGCCGAAAGCCGATGGCCGTGATACCGTTTTTGGTTCTTGAAAAACGGTATCACGACTGTCGGCCAACGGCGATCTGCTTTCGGCCGGCATTCAGGTTGTGGGGGCTTCAATGATGAGTTTTCGATCTTGGCAAAGGGGTCTCACGCTGTTGTCGGCCGGAGTCGCCTTGTTGATCGCGCTGTGCGAACCCGCGCGAGCTTGGAACGACGCTGGCCACATGGTCGTCGCTCGCATCGCCTGGTTGCGGCTGACGGATCCGCAACGGCAGGCAGTCTTCGCACGGATGAAGGCACATCCGCATTTCGAGACCTCGCTGATCTCCAATCGCCCGCAGCACGCGACCGATGCCGAGTGGGCATTCCTGCGAGCCTCCACCTGGTCCGACTACATCCGTCCGCCGAAGTCGATGTCGAAAGAAACTGTCGCCGCGCATCCGAAGCACAAGTTTCATCGGGGTGTGTGGCACTACGTCAATTTTCCGTACCACTCCGGACAGCAAGAGTCGGCGTTGCCTCGCGAAGCGCTGCCGAACGAGACCAACATCGTCACTCAGATTGAGCAAAGCCTCGACGTGCTGCGCGGCAAGACCAAGCATGACCCCGGAGCCGTCGCCGGTCTGTCGGCCGAGGCCAATGAGGCCGTGCGATTCTGCTGGCTGTTCCATCTGGTCGGCGATCTGCACCAGCCGATGCACGCCGTCGCCCTCGTCGATGCGAAGTTGTTTCCGCAAGGAGACCACGGCGACCAAGGTGGCAACCTGTTGGCGATTCGCCGTTCCGAATCCGACAAGCCGATGCGTTTGCACGCTTGCTGGGACGGCATGCTGAGTTCCGATTCGCGATTCGATTCCGTCTGCAAGTTGGCCGACGAGCTGACTCACGATCCGTCTCTCTCGCCGGAGAAATTTCCCGAACTGGCTGAGCATCGCCAAGTCCGTGACTGGGCGGCCGAGAGTTTTTCGCTGGCGAAGACTCACATTTACCGCGACGGCCAGTTCCCGCACGTCAGATATGAGGATGTCGAATCTCGCAAGGTGTCGGCCGACAAAGTTCCCGCGCTGTCCGAGCAACAGTCCGCTCAGTCGCATCAGATCGCTCGCCGCCGAGTCACGCTCGCGGGATATCGCCTAGCCGAATCGTTGAAGTCGATCGTGCGCTAATCCTCGATCTGAGCGATTGATTCGCGAGGCACAGATCACCGGGCAACTCCAGCATCCCAACATTGTGCCGGTGTACGAAGTGAATCGCGGCGGGCGACCGTTCTAGGCGATGAAATTGGTGAAGGGCGAAACGCTGTCCGAGGCGATTCAGCGGCATCACGCCCAGCGTCGAGCCGGTCAGGCCGATCTGCTGTCGTTGCCGCGTCTGCTCAAGGCCTTCGTCAGTCTTTGCGAAGCGTTGGCCGACGCGCACTCGCGAGGCGTGATTCACCGCGACCTCAAGCCGCAGAACATCGTCTTGGGCGAGTCTGGCGAAGTGATCGTGCTCGATTGGGGACTGGCGAAGGTCATCGGCGAGCCAGACGATGAAGCCGCCCCGATCGCCCTGTCGCCCGATGCCCAAGCGGATCGCA
>CAMDPK010000083.1 GCA_945904015.1 Candidatus Kuenenia stuttgartensis
CGCGGCTGCTCGTGCGGTGATGGCAGCAGTCGGCGAATGCGTTCGACGAGCGAACCGCCGCTCGCCGCGACCGATGTTTGGGGCATACGACCGCGCAGTCCCTCGACCGAGACCAGCATCCGGGCATAGCCAGCCACGTCGCCGCAGACCGAGATCGCCAAGTCATCGCAGCAGTGCTCGCGCTCTTGGCGAACTCGACGAGACAGCCACCAAATCGCCGGATGATAAAAGAGCAGCGTTTCGACCAACGTCTGCACGACGTTGACCGCGAAGTCATGTCGCCGAATGTGAGCCAGCTCGTGCGCGAGCAACGCTTCCAACTGTTCCGGAGACAATCCGATGATCGCGCTCGCCGGTAACAAGATGACCGGCTTCAGCGCTCCGACCACGCACGGGATCTGAACCAGACTCGATTGAAAGAGCCTGACTGCGCGTCTCAAACCAAGCCGGTCACTCAACCGCCTCAGCATCTCTTTGAGCGAATCCGAAACCTCCAACAATCCGACTCGCTGCAACCGCCTCGCCGAGTGCCAGCCAATCAACGGCCGGACCGACAACAGCACAACTCCCACAAGCCACACCACGACGACAACTGGCAGGTACGGCCTCAATCGCGATTCGGTGCGTTGCCAAAACGTCGTCTCCAGTTGGCTCGCACCGAAGCCGGTCAACGAACGAGAAGCGTCGGTGATCGACATCGAACCGACACCCTCCAGCCGCGCCGTAGCCGAAGTCGAGAGACTTCGGACCTCGGCCAAATGATTCGGCTGATTGGCTTCAGCGTCGTTGTCGATTCGGTTGCCGATACTGCCTTCGTTGGACGGCGCGAGAGACTCATTGACCATAGGCATCCTCGCAACCGGCGTGTCATCCCAATTCGCGACCACCCACACCAACGTCGCCGGCAGCGTCGCCAGCGACAACGCGAGTGCGACGCACCCCGCCAGATGCCTCGCTGCAGCCGAGCGTCGCCGCAGACAAGCCGCTACCAGCGCCGCAGTTCCAACAATCACCGAGATCAACCACACGCTATGAATCAACATCCAACCGAGCGACTCAACCCACGCATTCGAGCTTGGCATGTGACATCTCCCGTATTGAGCACCACCACGTTCCAGAGAGCATCGCTTCCACCCGTAGCCACGTTCGCCAGAACGTGGGCGAACGCACGCAACACCCACGCTCTGGCGAGCGTGGCTACAAAACGTGACGGCTACGGTCCGCGACGTTTCGCTGCTCGCTTCCGCGTGTCGAGTTGTTCGATCAACTGCCGAATCTCATCGAGGTCCGCCCGCGTCGCCTCTTGCGACGAGAGCACCTGCAACACCAGCGATTTCGCGGAGCCGTCGTAGAGTTTCTGAATCACCTCGGACATCACATTCCGCCGAGTTTCCTCCTGACCGGTCGCTGCCGTGAACGTCATCGGAAATGCGGAGTCGTCCCGTTCGACCAAACCCTTCTCGAACATGACCGCCAGCATTTTGACGGTGGTCGAGTAGTTCGTCCCCTTGTCCTCGTTCAATGCGTTATGCACCTCGCGAGCGGTCGACGGTCCGGACTCCCAGAGCTTCCGCAGTATCCGCAACTCGACCTCCGTCGGCTGCGTCGATGCAGGTCTCGCCATGAGTCATCTCCTTCCAGACAAACCAACAAGCGAATTGATTCGCCACAGAGTAGCGAAGTAATTCGCTTGTGCAAGCTCAAAAGGCATAGGCCGCATGATCCCGGCTGCGCGGAAGCGGTTCCGCCATGTCGTCGTCGTCGATTGCGTCGCCACCACTGTTGATGATCCCGTTGAGGTGCAGGACGAACTCAACGATCTCATCAGTACCATGACGATGCCGGTTCCGAGTGCCCCGTAGCTTCCTGGGACAAATTGGACGGTGGTGCGCTCATTTCTGTCGTGCCGCAGGCACTAACCTGATGACGAATGAGCGTCCTTTCAACTTCTGAGGGAAGAGACTTTCCGTTGCAACGTTCTGATGCGGAACTCGTCGCGGCAGCTTGCCAGGGAGACCTGGCGAGCTTTGGCCAATTGTACGAGCGGCACTATCGGATGGCGGTGGGGATCGCTCGCAGCCGGTTGTCCGATGGTCATCTGTCGGAGGATGCCGCGCAAGAGGCGTTTGCCGTCGCGTGCCGCACTTTGTCTGCGTTGCAGGATGGTGACAGCTTTCCGCAGTGGTTGGGGACAATCTGTCGTCGCACGGCTTCGCGGTTGGCAAAGGGCCAGCCGATGCACGAGCCGTTGTCTGAAGATCGGGAGCCGGCCAGCGATTTCGCGTTGGCGATGTTGCGTCAGCAAGTTCACGAAGCACTGGGACAACTGGACGAGACCTCGCGCGAGATTGTCCTGCTCCATTACTTCAGCGGGCTGTCCTACGAAGACATCGCCAAAGTGGTTGATCTATCGACGCCGGCGATTCATGGTCGCCTGCAACGAGCACGACACAAGCTGGCCGAAATCCTCGACCCCACAGGAGCCAAAGGATGAACACTTCACGTCAGGATCAAGATCAGGACGAGCGATTGCGGGCGGGCCTTGGTGCTGCACCCGCGCCGGATTTCGATGCCTGGTGCGAACAACACCCCGATGCACTGGATGCTCTCAGGCCGGTGGTCCCGCCAGTTCAACCCCTCTCGCTTCAAACAAACCTCAACAGGAGAACTGTGATGACAATATTCAAGTGGGCCACAGCGTCACTGCTCATCGTGGGCGGACTCATGTGGCTGGGTTCCGGCACCGGATCGCTCAGCCCAAGTGCCTTTGCCGACGCTATTCCCGGAGTCGACGACGTCCAGACGATGACGTGGACCGACACCTATTACATTCGCATGACGAGCGAGGACGGCAAGAAAACTTGGATTCAAAAAGAACGTCGGCTGCACTCCTATCGCCATCCGGGTCAGTATCGAGAAACCATGCTGAACGAAAAGGGCGAGACCATTGGCGTTCACATTACCGACAATCGCGCGGGACGGATGCTGGCGATCAACGTCAAAGAAAAGCAGGCCGTCTTGAAGGCACCTCTTCATCAGCGCGGTGAACGTTCGCCGTTTGCCTGGGTCGGCGACGTTATCCGGGAACGAAAATTCGGCGACGGGAACCGCGTGAAATCAGTCTCATTGCAGGGACAGAAAGAGATCGACAAGACCCAGGCCAGTGTCGTGCGGGCGATGATTCAGATCGAAGATCAGGCTGAACTTCGCCAGGACTTCTTTTTTGACGTGGCCTCCAAGCGACTCGTTGGCATCAGTAGTGGGCAGCCCGGCAGGCACTTTGATCCGGAAACTGCGGCTGATCGGGACAACCCGGCGGAAGTCCAGTGGTCCAGGATGGCACCTGTTGGCAGCCTGACTCACGAAATGGTGCTCAACCCCAAGCTCGATCCGAACGAGTTCAGTCTGGATCCACCTCCAGGCTACGCTTTCGAGAAGATCGCCAAGCCAACGGTGACCGAAGACGAGATGATCGCCTACCTGGGAGCCGCAGCTCGGTTCAACGACAACCAGTTTCCCGATTCGGCCTACAACGCGTTTGACCGTGACAAGTTCAATGCAGTCAGTGAAAAGAAAGTCGCAGATCGCACGGCCGTCGAGCGAGCGCTGATCGACATTCGCGACAAGATCATGCTGCGAGAGATCTACCGGTCCCCGGTCAAACAGTTTGAGGAAGACCAGACCGCGCCGAACAGTTTCCACTACGTCGGCACGGGTGTGAAAGTGGGCGAGGCGGATCGGCTCGTCGGCTGGTACAAGCTTCGCAACTCAACGAAGTACCGCGCGTTCTACGGCGACCTCGCGATCAAAGATGTCACCGCAGCCCAGCTACCGCTGAACGTTGCGAAATGAAGAACTGGTGGAACGGTAAAACAACAAGAGTCTCTGAATGACGTCGGGTGGGGCGATGAATGCGACCCACCCGGCGTCTTTTGTTGGGGCAACCGCTCAAACGACGCGGCGCTCAACGTCGTCTCGACCGGAGATGTCGATCGACACCACGCCGCTCCGCCACTCCACGCTCCGCACCGACGGCTTCGCCTCGGTCCGCGCCAGAGCCGATACGAGCGAAATGCTCACGCACCAGTTGCGTTCATCGGCAAGTCGCTGGTTGTGAACTTCTCGACGAGCGCCGAAGGCAACTTGAAGTTCGAGTAGGGAGTGTCGCCGTAACGTGCTCGACAACACTGGCTGGTCTTCCAAACGCCGGTCATGTTTTTGAAGAGCGTCACGCGGCATGCGGCGAATTGAGCACGACTGTCCGGTTGGGCCGGTCAACCCGACCGACTTCAACGGAAGTTGACGAATGGCCGCGTTGACTCCGAGCGATTTCGGCAGTCCAATGTGACCCGACGCATCGGTTTTTGCCGATGAGTACACTGCCCGCCTGATTTGACTCTCCTCGCATTCCCGCCACGTTCGGTCACTTGCTCACAGAGACCGCCGAATGTTTCCGTCACCGCCGACCTCACTAGACCGTCGCCAGTTCCTGTCCCGCAGCGGACTGAGCGGACTCGGTCTGCTTTGGGCAAACTCGCTTGGCCAGAGAGTCGTCGCGGCAACGAACAGCAAAGCCAAGTCGGTGATCTTGATTTTCAATTGCGGAGCACCCAGCCACATCGACCTGTGGGATTTGAAGCCTCACGCCACCGACACCGTGCGCGGGCCGTACAAGCCGATCGCCACCAGCACTCCCGGTATTGAGATTTCGGAACTGCTGCCGCGACTCGCGAAACACGCTCACCGGTTTTCGATCGTGCGCAGCGTGCATCACTCGCATGGCTCACACAATTCCGGCATGTATTGGTCGATCGCCGGCCGGCCGTATCCGATGGATAGCACGCTGATCAATCCCAGCCGCAACGACATTCCCAGCTTCGGCACGCTGACCGGATGGCTGGCGCGGCGCGATGGCTACAGCGGCGCGCTGCCGCCGTATGTGATCACTCCCGCGCCGCACTGCGACAGCACGGTGTATCTCACGCCGGGACAATTGGGTGGCTGCTTGGGAGCAAGCCACGATCCCTTCGTGCTCAATGCCGATCCCAACGCCGCCAACTTCAGCGTGCCGAATCTCGGCGCTGTGGAAGGGATCACTTCGCAACGCCAAGACGACCGTCGGTTATTGCTGGATCAGATTCAGCAACGCTGCCTGCCGATCACGGCCAGCGGCTCGCAAGACCTCGACATCAACCAATCGAAAGCTCTGTCGCTGGTCGGTTCCGCCGCAGTGCGCGAGGCATTCGATCTGACACGCGAACCAGCCGAAGTTCGCGAACGATACGGCCGGCACACCTGGGGCCAATCGCATCTGTTGGCGCGGCGCTTGATCGAGTCGGGCGTTCGCTTCGTCACGACAGTCAACGGCCAGAGCATCATCTGGGACACTCACGCGGACAACTTCGGCCGCTTGGAAAAGTCACTCGTGCCGCCGATGGAACGAGCTTTCGCGACCTTGCTGGACGATCTTTCGGAGCGCGGCCTGCTCGACTCAACGCTGGTGATCTGGATGGGGGACTTCGGCCGTACGCCGATCATCAACGCCGCCGCCGGCCGAGATCATTGGCCGCAATGCTATTCCATGATCCTGGCAGGCGGCGGTATTCGCGGCGGCCAAGTCATCGGCGAATCCGACAAGATCGGTGCCGTGCCGAAATCCCGCCCGATTGCTCCCGCAGATATTCATGCTACGGTCTTCACCGCGCTGGGCTACGATCCCCACGGCATCACCTACCACACCACTGACGGTCGCCCCTGTTTGCTCTCAGATGGGGAGCCAATTCGAGACTTATTGAGTTAGAATCTGTCCGAAAACAATTCGTAGGACGGGCACTCTTGCCCGTCAAACCGCAGGCGACGGGCAAGAGTGCCCATCCTACGAGAGACATGACATGCCGTTGAAAAACGAGATTGCTCACGAAAACCTCTCGCGGCGGACGGTGATTCAAGCGGGAAGCATCGGTCTCCTCGGACTGGGGATGAATCACGTCTCGGCATTGCGTGCGGCCGACGGAAAGTTGACGACGCCGAGCGGCGGCAGCGCAAAGTCCGTCATCTTTGTGTTTCTCTCCGGCGGCCTGACTCAGCATGACAGCTTCGATCCGAAACCGGATGCTCCCACCGGGATTCGTGGCGAGTTCTCACCGATCCCCACGCGAACGCCGGGAACACAGATCTGCGAGCACCTGCCGATGCTGGCCGCTCGCAGCGACAAGTGGAGCCTGATTCGCTCGCTGACGACGCCGTACAACGAGCACTCGCAAGGGCACACGTCGATTCTCACCGGCCGCACGCCGATGCCACCCGGTTACAGCGCCGTGAAACCGCAATCGACCGACTGGCCGTCGATCGCGTCGGTCGTCGGCAACGCACTGCCGCGACGCAACAACAATCTGCCGCCAGCAATCGTGCTCCCCGAACGGCTGATTCACAACACCGGCCGAGTCCTCCCCGGTCAGTTCGGCGGACTGATGGGGAGCCACCGCGATCCGTGGTTCATCGAAGCCTCGCCGTACAACGCGAAATCCTACGGGGCGTATCCGGATTACGAATTTCACTTCGTCCGCGGCCGCGAGCGAAATCCGAAACTCACGTTTCAGTCTCCCAATCTCAGCTTGCCGCAAGGACTGAGCCGCTCGCGTCTGTCGGATCGCGACAGTCTGCGCGGGCTGCTCGATCAGCAGCGGCACGAATTGGAACAGGCCGCGTCGATCGAGTCATTTGATCGACATCGCCAAGCTGCGATCTCACTACTGACCGATACCAGCGTGCAACGCGCGTTCGATGTTCACAACGCAGACCCACAATCGCTCGATCGTTATGGACGCAATGCCTTCGGCTGGTCGCTGCTGATGGCTCGGCAACTGGTGCAAGCGGGAGTGAATCTGATCCAAGTGAACCTCGGCAACAACGAGTCGTGGGACACACACGAAAACAATTTCCCGTTGCTGCGCGATTGCCTGCTGCCACCCACTGATCGTGGCCTCTCGGCGTTGTTGGATGACCTTCAAACGCTGGGGCTGCTCGACGAAACGCTGATTGTGATGTGCGGCGAAATGGGTCGCACTCCGAAGATCAATGCCGGGGGCGGAGAAAGCAAAGTCGTCGGCCGCGATCATTGGGGAGCGGTCCAATCCGTCTTGATCGCCGGCGGCGGCATTCGAGGAGGTGTTGTGATCGGCACCTCCGACAAGAACGGAGCCTACCCGGCCTCCGATTCGCAGCTCCCTGAGAACCTCGCGGCCACGATCTATCACGCTTTAGGAATTCCCGACACCGCTTTCTGGAAAGATGAAGTCGATCGGCCAAACCACATCTATCATGGCGAGCCGATCCGTTTCGCCTGAGTTCGATCATTGCACGAGAGACACGCATGTTTTCCATCCTTGACCAATCACTGCCCTCGACCGATCGCGTTGCTCGCCGCGAATGGCTGCGCGTCGGGGGCTTGAGCGCGTTGGGAGTCTCGCTGCCGCATTTGTTGCGAGCGGCCGAGACTTCGACGTCACAGCCCAGAGTGGCACCGAAGTTGGCGGGTGAGTTGGGCTCGACGTTCGGCAAGGCAAAAAACGTGATCTTCCTCTGGCTGCAAGGAGGTCCGCCGCAGCATGAGACCTTCGATCCGAAGCCCGATGCTCCCGCTGAGATTCGTGGTCCGTTCAAGCCGATCTCAACCAACGTCCCCGGCATTCAATTCTGCGAACTGTTGCCTCGCACCTCGTTCTATGCCGACAAGCTGGCTGTCGTGCGATCGCTCTCGACGCGCGACGACAACCACGATGTCAGCGGCTATTGGCTGCTGACCGGGTATCCCTACGGACCGGGCAGTGCGAGGCAGATCAAGCCGAACGATTGGCCGTACTTTGGCTCGGTCGTGAAGATGCTCAAGCCGAGCGAAAAGTTGCCAGCTCTGACGTCCGTCTGGATTCCGGACATGATGCGGCTCAATGACAACGTGACTCCGGCCGGGCAGACGGCGGGGTTCCTCGGCAAGCTGTGGGAGCCGGAGCGATTCGTCGGCGACCCCGCGTTGCCCGATTACGAGATCGAGGGTCTGCGACTCATCGGCGACGTGACCAAGATCCGAGTCGATCGCCGTCGTGATGTCTTGAAGCAACTGGAAAGCCGCTTCGACGAAACGCTGCGCGGCGGATCGGTCGCGGCCTGGGATCGACTCTCGCAGCAGGCATTCGAGTTGGTGACCAACGGCGGCGCGCGAGCGGCCTTCGATCTCAGCAAAGAATCGGACAAGACTCGCGACCGCTATGGCCGGTACACGTGGGGACAATCAGTGCTGCTGGCTCGGCGACTGATCGAGGCGGGCGTGCGGCTGGTCCACGTCAATTGGGCGAGAGATCCCGGAGACAACGCCGTCGATAATCCGTTGTGGGACACGCACGCGCTAAACGCCGACCGACTGCAAGACAACCTTTGCCCGCAGTTCGACGTCACGTTCGCCGCGCTGATGGATGATCTGACCGAGCGCGGTTTGCTCGATGAAACGCTCGTCGTCGTGATCGGCGAATTCGGGCGGACACCCAAGATCAACGCCAACGGAGGCCGCGATCACTGGGGGCACGTCTTCAGCTTCGCGATGGCCGGTGCCGGCATTCGCGGCGGACAAGTCATCGGCTCCAGCGACAAGAACGGAGCATATCCGGCGACCGCTCCGTGTACTGGCGGCGATCTGACGGCCACGATGTTTCATCTGCTGGGCATCGACCCGAATGGTTTCTTCCTCGACAACTTGAATCGACCGCATCCGGTCACGAAGGGGGAACCGATCGCGGCGATGCTGGCCAACTCGCCGGCCAAGATTGAACTGTGCAAGTCCGAAGGCGATCCGTCCCTCGTCCCACCGTTCGATACCAGCTTGCTGCTGGACACGACGTTCAAAACAGACCTTCCCTTGGTGCCTCCCGCACCGCCTTCACGCGACAAAGGTTGGCGAGCCTTTCCCATCTGGACCAAAGAGAGCGCGGCTGGTTTCTCCGTCCGCAAAAAAGCCGCTGCGGTCGGGACGGAGTCCCAACCTACCGTCTGCATGGGCTACGGTCTGGAGGATGACACGGCGGGATTCGTCATCGAACAAAGTTCGCGAGCACTGCTCGCGCAAGAGATCCGCAACGCTCGTGGCGGGCAATACACGTTGACCGTCAAAGTGACTGGCGTTGCGTCGTCCGCCGATGAATTCGACAAGACATTCTTGGCGAATATGACGTTTCGCCTCATCCTGTTCCGATTTCAGAACATCAACAAGGATCCCCGCACGGTCGGCGAACTGGCCTCCGCCGAATTCCGGCCGTCGTTCGGCAAGACCGAGACCTTCAAGCTGGATCGCTTCCTCGGCTCGACGACACCAGGCGCGAACTTCGGCATCGGCAACGGTCTGGGAGTCGCCATCCTTGTCGAGAAGAAGACGCCCGGCCAACTCATGCTGCCGAAGAACGAATCTCACCGTGCTGCTCTGCGCATCGAATCCGTTACCCTCGACTTCAGCCCGCGTGTCCGAGACGAATCCGTGACCGTGTGATCTGCCTGACGATCCGAGGAATTTCTCCATGTCCTTTCCGCAACCGATTCCGACTGGTTCGCAATTGCGGACCAACCGCCGCGGAATTTTGCGTGCTGGCGTGCTGGGATTCGGAGGTCTGAACTTGGCCGAGTTGTTTCGGCACCGCGCGGCCGCGAGTCCTGAGACAGCAACTCGCAACACGTCGGTGATTTTTCTCTTTCTTCACGGCGGACCAAGCCAGCTCGAAACGTACGATTTGAAGCCGCAGGCTCCGTCGGAAGTTCGTGGTCCGTGTCAGCCCATCAAGACGAACGTGGCTGGCATCGACGTGTGCGAATTGTTGCCGTTGCATGCTCAAACGGCGCATCGTTTCACGCTCATTCGTTCTTGCACGCACGGTGACGGGGGACACTTTGAGGCGCACGGCCGATTCATGTCCGGCAACCCGGGGCTGAAACCGGGGACGTTTGAATCGACGCATCCGCAAATGGGAGCCGTCGTCGGACGTGCGTTGAAATCACGGACACGCGGATTGCCTGCGGCGGTCGGCATGGGGTTGGTCATCTACAACAGTACGTATGGCGAATACCTGCCGGGCATCGGTGAAGGTTACTGGAGCAGCGCGTGGCGGCCACCGATCGTCGGCAAAGCGGGATTGCCAAATTCGACGCTCACGGTCGCGGGCGAGCGGCTCGAAAACCGAGTCGGCCTGCTGCGGCAAGTCGATCGAATTCGCCGCGAGGTCGATCAGAAATTCGTGATGGACTCGATGGATGAATTTCAGCGGACGGCGGTCGAGATCCTCACTGCGGACAAAGCCCGAAAAGCCTTCGACCTCACGCACGAGGATCCTCGGCTGGTGGCCCAATACGGCAATGACTGGGGTCAGAACGCGCTGATGGCTCGGCGGCTCGTCGAAGCGGGCGTCAGTTTCGTCACCATCAGTGTTCCTGGTGGAGTGAAAGCGATGGACGCCCCCGGATGGGATGACCACGCCGTCAACATCGATCTTCCGACAATCATGCGTCATCGGCTGCCCGTGTACGATCAAGTGGTGACCACGTTGATCAACGACATTTATGACCGAGGTCTCGACAAGCAGGTTCTGGTCATCGCGGCCGGAGAATTCGGCCGCACCCCGAAAGGCACCCTGCAACCGGGTACGTCCACGGGAAAACTACAGTGGGGACGCGACCATTGGCCCGGAGCTCAATCGATCCTCCTCTCCGGCGGCGGCGGCCGCATGGGACAAGTCATCGGAGCGACCGACGCTCACGCCGCCTATCCCCGCGAGCGACCAATCGATCCCCAGGATTTGTTGGCCACGATGTACCAGCACCTGGGAATCCCGCTCGACACTCACTTCCCTGACGGCATCGGCCGACCGGTCGCCATCACCACTGGCACGCCGATCAAAGAGTTGCTGTAGAACGGCAGCGATCTCCTGATCTGGGCATCGACGCCAAGAACGTCACCGTCCCCGACCTCTCCGGCCGACCAATGCCAATCCTGCCAGAAGGCGAACCAATCCCTTATCTGGTCAGCCAGTCGTGATTACGACTGGACAACGAAACCTCTCGGCGGTCGTTGGGTTCCATGCGGATTGAACTTGAGATGCGTCTGAAGTTTCGCGGCTTCAGCAGCGAGAAAGAACCCAAGTGCTGCTCACCGAAGATTCTACGCAGGAGTTCTGCATGTCCCGAATCACGATCTTATTTGCCACGTTGCTGGTCTCGCTTGGGACGAGTTCGTTGACGGTCGCGCATCCGGGTCATTCGCATCGGAAGCCGACGGCGAACTCGGCAGCGGCCGGCGAGCAAGTTTCGCGTAGCCACGCTCAGAGCGACTTCGATGTGGAACGACTGCTGGCTCAACTGGAATCCAAGTCGAAAGGCTCCGCCGTGACACGCGAGCAAGTTCCCGACATGGCAAAGGCGTTTGAGGCGTTCGTCAAACTCAAGGCGATTATGACTCGCTGGGACGACCGATACTTCTACGTCGAATCGAAGGGAATTCCCGATCATCGGATGATGGTCGGCATCACGGCGTGGCAGCAGCAGGTGCCGTTGCCGCAGTCGTACTTCGGCGAGAACGCCTGGCAGATCCCGCGGCATCCGGTGCCGGCGAAGAGGCCGCAGTCGGCGAAAGGGAATTTCCTGCGCGGAGCCATCGCGCTCGCGGCGAATGGAGTTCCGATTTTCAACCCGCTCAACAATCGTGGCGAGGACTCGTTTCTGATCGGAGAACTGGATGAGTTCGGCGGTCACTGTGGCCGAGCTGACGACTACCACTATCACATCGCTCCGGTGCATTTGGAGAAGACCATCGGCAAGGGTTTGCCGATTGCATACGCGCTCGATGGCTATTCGATCTACGGCTACGAAGAGCCGGACGGTTCGCCGGTTGTCGGGCTGGATGCCTTCAACGGGCACAAGGACAAGCAGGGCAACTACCACTATCACGCGACGAAGAAGTACCCGTACCTCAACGGCGGCTTCTTTGGCCAAGTGACCGAACGCGGCGGCCAGGTCGATCCGCAACCGCGAGCCGAACCGATCCGCCCTGATCTCCGACCGCTTCGCGATGCCAAGATCACTGACTTCAAAGAGACCAAGCCCGGCAGCTTCGTCCTGACGTATGACGTTCGCGGCAAGAAAGGCTCGGTGAGCTACGTCCTGGCCGACGATGGCTCGGCGAAATTCACGTTCGTCGATACGAACGGCTCGACGACGAATGAAACGTACTCGCCGCGAGGGCGTAGGATGGGCACTCCTGCCCGTCCGCCTGAGCCGCCACCGCCGCGTCGGCCTGATCCTCGTCCCTCAGAAGGACGGGCAGGAGTGCCCATCCTCCGGCGCGGCGACAGCAACCTGCCGCAGTTGGTCGTGACCAGCCCCGCGTTTGAACCGGGTGGAAGCATTCCGATCGTATTCACCGGCGACGGAGCGAGTGCGTCGCCGCCGATCGAATGGAAGGACGCTCCCAAGGGGACGAAGTCCTTCGCGATCAACGTGTGGCACATTCCCGGACCCGGCGACATCAAGTCGTACTGGGTGGTTTACAACATCCCGGCCAACGTCACGAAGCTCGCGAAGAACGACAAATCGACCGGCACCGTGGGGCTCAACGACAAGAACCGCCGCGAGTACGACCCGATGAAATCCAAAGGCCCCGGCGTGAAGCAGTACCACGTCACCGTCTTCGCCTTGTCGGCCGAATTGAAGATCACTCCCGACAAAGCCACGCGAGCCAACCTGCTCGCAGCGATCAAGGACATCACGCTCGCCGAAGGGACGCTGGACTTTCAGTACGAGCGGAAGAAGTAGGAGTACGCGTTGAGGCACCAGTTCGACGACCGTGTCGCTGGTTGAAATGCGGATGGGGGAACCGGATACTGCCGCCCCTCTTGATGCGTCTCACTCAGAAACAACCAGGAATCCAAATCATGAAGCGCTGTTGGCTTTCGATCGTGGTCGTGTTCGGTCTCGCTCTGCCGGTGTTCGCGGCAGACAAGGTTCAGCCGGTGCGGATGGGCTGTGGGATCATGACCTTTGACACTGTACCCGGTTGGGGACTCGAAGACGGCAAGTCCGTCCTGGGTTCGACTCACGGTGGTGTCGTGGTCGACAAGGCGGGGAACGTCTACACCAGCTCCAGCTTGGGAGTTTTTGTGTTCTCTCCAGAAGGCAAAGTGATTCGTCGGTTCCTCGGCGACAAATACAACAACATCCATGACCTCGAAATCCGCGCGGAAGGCAACGATGAGTTCATTTACGGTGCTCGCAACGCGGCTGGCGAAGGGATCAAGTTCCACGCCGAGACCGGGGACATCGTGTTGAAGATGGGCATCCCCGAAGAGTCGGGATTGAAGCTGACCAAGTGGGCTCCGACCGCGATCACGGTCGCTCCGAATGGGGACATCATTCTGGCCGACGGCTACGCCAGCAATCACATCTTCAAGTTCGACAAGACAGGCAAGTACCTGAAGCACTTCGGGACGAAGGGCAACGGCCTCAAGGAATTCAACACCGCGCACGGCATGACGTTGGACACGCGCTACGACCCGCCGCGCCTGCTGATCTGCGACCGCAACCACACACCGAAGGGCCGCCTGTTGCATTACGATCTCGACGGCAATTACATCGACGAGGTCGTGACCGGCCTGGGCATGCCGACCTCGGTTGCCGTTCAAGGCGATTATGTTTCTGTGCCCGATTTGCACGGGCGAGTGGTCATCCTCGACAAGAGCAACACGATCATGGCGGTGCTCGGCCACAACGCGGACCCGGCAACGCGCGTGAACCACAATGTCCCGCAAGACAAATGGATCGAGGGGATCTTCAACGGCACCCACGGCTCGTACTGGGACAAGGACGGCAACCTGTATGTCCAAGATTGGAACATCTCCGGCCGCATCATGAAGTTGGTGCGTGTGAAGTAACGGCCCAGCGTCGCACCTCCAGCGCGATTGGCAATTCATGAAGTACGGCTCGGCTCTCATCGTCTCGTGGCTACTCGTCGCTTCGGTCGGTGCCGCCGATCCGTCGCGGCCGGTCAAGGTCTTCATCCTCGCCGGTCAGTCCAACATGGAGGGACAAGCCGTCGTGGACTTGGACGGCAAGGACTACAACGACGGCAAAGGGACGTTGAACTTTCTGCTGCGCGATCCGCAGAAAGGATCGCGTTTCAATCACTTGAAGAAGGCAGATGGCACGTGGGTGTTCCGCGACGACGTCTGGTGCCGCTACAAACGCGAGCACGGGCCGTTGCTCGCGGGACCGTTGACGATGGGGTTCAGCGTCTACGGCGACAAGTATCACTTCGGTCCCGAATTGCAGTTCGGGCATGTGCTCGGAGATCACTGCGAGAACCAAGTCTTGCTGATCAAGACGGCATGGGGCGGCAAGAGTCTGGTCAAAGACTTCCGACCGCCGTCGTCGGGCGGTGAGGTCGGGCCGTACTACACCAAGATGATTGCGGAGATTCGTGAAGCACTCGCCAACTTGAAGGGCGACTTTCCGAGTTACGGCGGCGGTGGCTACGAGCTGGCAGGGTTCGTCTGGTATCACGGTTGGAACGACGGCGTCGATCCGAAGAACGCGGTGCCACAGTACGAACAGAACTTGGTCCACCTGATCCAGGACGTCCGCAAGGAATTCAACGCTCCGAAGTTGCCGGTCATCATCGGTGAGCTGACAGGCCCCTGGGTGGATGCACCCGGCGCTTGGGCCACGTTGCGAACGGCTCAGCGGAAGGCGGCCGAACGACCTGAGTTCAAAGGGTCGGTGCTGTTCGTCGAGACGCACGACTTCGTGCGCAAGCCGGAAGACTCGCCGAATCCCGGTCACGGACATCACGAGTTCGGCAATGCGGAAACGTACTTCCTGGTCGGCGATGCTCTGGGCAAAGGGTTGAAGACGCTGCTCACTTCCCCGCCAACCGAAGCCAAGGCTGAGCTACCGCAACCGACCTCTCGCACCGTTCGGGAACTCGAAGGTTGGACGATTCGCGTGGATGACCGATTGCTCGGCGATGCGCCCGACGCGGCGCTCGGCACGCGATCGCTCCGTTTTCTTGAAGCCAAGCTCGTCGAAATCAAAGCGGTCATTCCGGAGGAGCGGCTGAAGGACTTGCAGACCGTCACAATCGTGCTCGATCTGAACTGCGGCAAGCTGGCGTCGATGCAGTATCACCCTGGTGCCGGTTGGCTGAAGGCCAACGGATATCCGCCGGACTTGGTGAAGTGCGTGCATCTGCCGCGAGCCGCCGATGTCGCGACTCGGCGGAACATCAACGAGCAACCGTGGTGCATCCTGCACGAACTGGCTCATGCCTATCACGATCAGAAGCTGGATTTTGAAGAGCCTCGCGTCAAGGCGGCCTACGAAAAATACAAGCAGAGCGGCCACGGCGACGCGACCCTGCTCTACAACGGCAAACGTGTGAAGCACTACGCCCTGACCAACCCGATGGAGTTCTTCGCCGAGATGACCGAATCGTTCTTCGGCGTCAACGACTTCTTCCCGTTCAATCGCGCCGAGCTGCAAGAGGCCGAGCCGGAAGTGTTCCAGCTCCTCACGGAGATTTGGACATTGCCCGAACAAAGAAACTAGCACGACGCGCCAGCAAGTGATGCTTGTCTCGACTGCTCGCTGGCGCGTCGTGCAAGGTGTTTTGCTGGCTCAACTCATTGATTCTCGCCACCTGAAAATAGAAGTCTTTCCCAGCAAAACCGCCGCCAAGGTCAGCGGCTTCACCGCCAATACGAGAAACTACGAACGATCGATCGCGTTGGGGCGATGCCAGCAGCGGCAAGATCAACAATTCTTTAGCAACGCTCGACAAGTTTGATGGCCCGCCGGTACGACGCGGAATTCGGTGGCCGCCACAAACGAGCATCGAGCTTGTCAGCGGCACAGAATCTTTATGGAATATCGCATCCGAATTCGCCGTCCGCCCGCCAGGAAGACCGTTATGGCTTTCAACTCACGCTGGGTGACATTCGTTTGGCTCGCTGTGACCGCTGCGACGCCGACATCACTGTTCGCTCAAACGGTTCCGCCCAAAGATGCGGCCGCGGTCGAGTTTTTCGAGAAAAAGATTCGTCCGCTGTTGGCGGACAACTGTTTCAACTGCCATTCGGCCAACACGAATTCTCGCGGTGGGTTGCGCGTGGATGATCGCAATGGGTTGATCGCCGGTGGCGATCACGGAGCGGCCATCGTTCCGGGCGATCCCGAAAAGAGCTTGCTCATCCAGGCGGTGCGGCAGACGGACAAGCTCAAGATGCCGCCGATGAAGCAGCTCTCCGAGCAGCAGATCGCCGACCTGACGAAGTGGATTCAAGACGGAGCGGTCTGGCCGAAAGTCGAATTCACTCTGCCGATGGGTGATCCCAGTCCGGAATACGAACGGCTGCGGAAAGAACACTGGGCGTGGCAGCCGCTGCGAGACGTGCAGGTTCCGTCCGTGCGTGCGACCGATTGGGCGCGCGAGGACATCGACCGATTCATTCAGGCTGCGTTGGAGTCCAAGGGATTGTCTCCGGTGAGCGATGCGGACAAGGTGACGCTGATTCGCCGCGTGACGTTTGATTTGACCGGGCTGCCACCGACGCTCGAGGAGATCACCGCGTTCGTGAAGGACGTGGGGCACGTTTCCAACGTGCCCGACAAGCACGTTGAAAACGTGCTCCACGAAGTCGAGGCGTTCGAGAAAGTCGTCGATCGCTTGTTGGCTTCGACAGCATTCGGCGAGCGTTGGGGGCGGCACTGGTTGGATGTGGCCCGGTACGGCGAATCGACCGGCTCGGCCCGGAATCTTCCGTATCCGCATGCGTGGCGTTATCGCGACTACGTCATCGACGCTTTCAACAACGACAAGCCGTATGACCAATTCCTTCGCGAGCAGATCGCTGGCGACCTGCTTCCTGCGAACTCAGAGGCTCAGCGCGACGAGCAACTCATTGCGACCGGATTCCTGGCACTGGGCGTGAAGGACGTCAATCAGCGATACAAAGTCCGCTTCGTCATGGACAACATCGACGAGCAGATCGACACAGTCAGCCGAGCGGTGTTGGGGCTGACGGCGAGTTGTGCTCGCTGCCACGATCACAAGTTCGATCCGATTCCGCAGGCGGACTACTACGCCCTGGCCGGAATCTTCCGCAGCACAGACCTGTGCGCCGGCGTGCGGAACAAAATGGGTGGCGGCGGCCTCGATTATTACGACACCGACATGCTCTTGAAGCTGGGACTGCCGAAGAGCGCGGATGCCGATGCGGCGACGAAGCGCGATGCAGTCAACAAGGCGTTGACCGAGGCTCGTGCTGAGTTGAAGACTCTGAATGACAGCAAAGAAGGGAACGAACTCGCTGCCGACGGTCGGCAAAAAATCGTCGTCGCGCGCGAGAAAGTCGCGAAGCTTCAGGCCGAGTTGCTCGCATTCAGCGATCCGGCCATGCAGGGGCCGGTCGCCTTCGGAGTTCGCGATTCCAAGACGATTAGCGATACCGAAATCCGAGTGCGCGGCGAAGCGGAGAAACTCGGCCCTGTGGTGGCGCGCGGGTTTCTCGGCGTGATTCCGTTTGCCGATCCGCCGCAAGTGAATCCGAATCAAAGTGGCCGGCTGGAATTGGCTCAGTGGCTGACCAGCGAGAAGAACCCGCTCCCGTCGCGCGTGATGGCGAATCGGATTTGGCAGCACTTGTTCGGTCAGGGGCTGGTGCTCAGCGTCGATAACTTCGGAGTGACCGGCGATTCGCCGTCGCATCCGGAGTTGCTGGATCACCTGGCTCAGCGATTCATTCGCGACGGCTGGTCGGTCAAAAAGCTGGTGCGAGCAATCGTGCTGAGTCGAGCCTATCAACTCGGATCGGAATCGCCGGCGACCAATCTGGAGACCGACCCCGCGAACCGGTTGGTCTGGCGACACAGTCCACGACGGCTTGATGCCGAAGAGATTCGTGACGCGACGCTGGTGACGTCCGGTACGCTGAATCTGTCTCGACCAGAGGCTTCGCTGGCGAAGGACTTCAAGGTCACCGAACTGCGCAACAACGGCCCAGAGGCTGCACGCTTGATGAACGGAGCCGTCAACAGCACACAGCGCAGCGTGTATTTGCCGCTGGTCCGGAACATCACACCGACGTCGCTGGACGTCTTCGACTTCGCCACGCAAGGCATGGTCACCGGCAGCCGCGATACCACGACGGTGGCGACTCAAGCCCTGTACCTCTTGAACGACCCGTTCGTGCGGCGACAGGCGCTGGCGTTCGCCGCGCGACTTCTCAAGCAAGCCGATCTGACGGACTCCGCCCGCGTGGACTTGGCCTATCAATTGGCAGTGGGCCGCGCCGCGACAACTGCTGAGATTGAACGAGCCACGAATTATCTGGCGGAATACGCATTGGCCGCGCGTGAGGTTCTGGCTCCGAAGCTCGCACAAGCGACTCGCAAACCAGAGAAGAAGCAAGCGGCATCACGACCAGAAACCACAACGACCAACTCGGTCCCGACAGCGGATGCAGATCAAAACGCCCGCACGGATGAATCAGACGAAGATCTCGAACCAAATGACCCGCAACATGCGGCATGGATCAGCTTTTGCCAGGCACTGTTGGGGAGCGCCGAATTCCGGTTTATCAAGTAGTTCGGACGCCTACGTCCGAACAATCGTCAGACCGGACGTAGGTGTCCGGTCTACGAAGCAAACGCCGCTCGAAGGACATGACCATGTTGGACCCTCAAACCGAATTGAACTTGCACAGCCGCTGCCTGTCGCGCCGGCAGGCGCTGAAAGCCAGCAGCGCCGGTTTCGGGTATCTCGCGCTGGCGGGACTGTTGGGCCAGGACGCGAGACGGAATCGCGCTGCGGCGAATGAACCAGCGGACGCCGCCTTGCGCCCATTGGCTCCGAAGTCACCGCACTTCGCCGTGAAGGCCAAGCGGATCATCTTCTGCTTCATGGAAGGAGCGGCGTCGCAGCTCGATACCTGGGAATACAAGCCGCAGCTTCAGAAGGACGGCGGCAAGGTCGGTCCCGGCGGCGGCTTGCTGACCGCTTCCAAGTTCAAGTTCAGCCAACATGGTCAGACCGGGACGTGGGTCTCGGAACTCTTTCCACACATGACGAAGCATGTCGATGACCTGTGCTTCCTGCGCGGCTTGCACACGGACACGCCAGCTCACCCGCAGGCGGTGATTCAGCTTCATACGGGGACGGCCTTGGCGTCGCTCACTCGGCCGTCAATGGGCGCGTGGCTGATGTACGGCCTGGGGTCCGAGAACCAAGACTTGCCTGGTTACGTCACGATCAACCCGTCCGCGAACTTCGGCGGAGCAATCAATTTCGGCAGCGCGTTCCTGCCGGCTCACTTCCAGGGGACGCGCATCAATGACGTGGGCTTCGTACCGAACTTGAAGCCTCAGACCGTGACTGCGTTGCAGCGCAAGCAAATTGATCTTATTCAGTCGTTGAACCGTGACCTTGCGGCAACGCCCGGCGCGCCGGACCAGCTTGAGGGTGTCATTCAATCGTTCGAGCTGGCGTTCAAGATGCAGGGCAAAGTTCCGGAGTTGCTCGACATCTCAAAAGAGCCGCAGTCTGTCCTCGATGCTTACGGCGTGAAGCCCGGCCCGGCCGGCAGCTTCGCAAGGCAATGCTTGATGGCTCGGCGAATGAGCGAAGCTGGAGTTCGTTT
Source organism: Candidatus Kuenenia stuttgartensis (assembly GCA_945904015.1). Taxonomy (GTDB): domain Bacteria; phylum Planctomycetota; class Planctomycetia; order Planctomycetales; family Planctomycetaceae; genus SXKJ01. The sequence continues at coordinate 19,716 of CAMDPK010000083.1, forward strand.
CGTCGAGATCTGCCATCCCGGTTGGGACCAGCACAACAACCTGCATCGCGATCTCATCAAAAACTCCGCCGCGACCGATCAGCCGACCGCCGCGCTGCTGGACGATCTCGGCCAGCGCGGACTTCTGGACGACACGCTGGTCTTGTTCGGCAGCGAGTTCGGCCGCATGCCGACCGCGCAAGGCCCGGACGGACGCGATCACAACATCACCGGCTATCCGATGTGGCTGGCCGGAGCCGGCGTGAAAAAAGGCTTTTCGCACGGAGTCACCGACGAATACGGCCTGCACGCCGTTGAAGGTCGGATGCACACCACCGACCTGCACGCCACGTTGCTGGCCCTGATGGGGCTCGACCACGAACAACTGACCTACCGCTACGCTGGCCGAGATTTCCGACTGACCGACGTGGCCGGCAACGTGGCTCGCGAGATCTTCGCCTGAATCGGTGGACGTCGAGTGCGAGGCCGAAGACGGACACTCGAACGGAACTCTGTTTGTCTGACGGCTACTTGCGAGGTGTCTCGGCCTTGATCTCCGGCGCGCGAGGTGGCGGGCCAAAGCCGGGTGGGCCGAGTCCCGGTGGTGGGCCGAAGGCGGCATTCAGGCCAGCGATCAACTCCGCGTTGTCGAGGCGGTCGTCGTTTCCTTTGTCCCATTGTTTGAACCAAGTTCCGAAGAGCGCGGCCCATTCGGCCTTCGAAGTCTTGCCGTCCTTGTCGGTGTCGGCGGTTTTGAGCAGTGGCGGGCCGAGGAACATGCCAGGGCCGAAACCGGCGGGTGGTTTGAATCCACCGGGAGCAGCGTTGGGCGGTGCGCCGAGGGAATCGTTGAGGCCGTTCTTAATTTCGACCTCGTCGAGCGAGCCGTTCTTGTCTTTGTCCCATTCACGCAGCCACTTGGTGCAGAGGTCGAGAAATTCTTTGCGCGAGAGCTTCTCGTCTTTGTCCGCGTCAGCCGCCGCAAGGATCTGTGGCGCATGGAAGTTGCCGGGGCCAAAGCCACCACCACCGGGTCCGCCCCCTCCGGGAGGACCGAAGTTCAAGCCAGGCGTTTTTCCCTTCGAAGTTCCAGCAAGCTGCGCGGTAACGGATTCACGTCGCTTGACGAAGAACGACTCCAACGAAGGTTGACCACCGAACATGCCAGGGCCACCGGGGCCGGGACCGAAGCCGCCTGGCCCACCCGCCGCTTGGACTTTGGCCGCTCGCTTGGCGTCTTGAGCGATCAACTCTTTGAGCGCCGCTTGAACCACGGGAAGACTTTTCGTGGTGAGTCCCTTGTCTCCGAAACAGGCGTCGGACAATTGCCGAATCTGATCGCGATAGGTCTTGTCGAATTCGTCCCACGCGAGCAGCCGTTCGATCAGCTTGTTCTCACCGACATGCGGATGACTGATGCTGAGTTCCTGCAACTGCTCGGCGGACCCGGCCATGAAGAAGGCCCCCATCGACAGGTCCATGTCCCACGGCAGGAAGACGAATTTGCTCGACTGTGTTTTGTTCGACGGGGGCGGCAGATAGACGTAGTAGTTGTGAACCTGCGTCAGAAAGCTGTCCATGTTGGCCAGCAGAGTGTTCGCCGCGAGGAACCTCGCGAATTGATCCGTGTCGAGTAGCGAACCGATGTCACGACGAAATTGCTTGTCGTCCGCTTTGTGGATCAGCCGAGTCAGTTCGATCAGGCGGCGAGTCTCCTCCTTCTTCGGTTTGGACTTCGGTTCAAACCACGAATACGCCGCCCAATCTTCCCCTTTGTACTCCAGCCCCTGCGTCCCTTCGGGCTTGAGCAGCATGCCCTTGTCCGTTTGAAAATGGCGGCGCAAGAAAGCTTTGTCGATCTCTTCGACCAGCGTGTAGAGGCCGAGCGGTTCGTGATCGCACTCGCCGTCAATCGTCAGCGAGACCTCGGCGAACGCCGTTCGAGGCGACGCGATTCCGGCCGCTTGAAAGACGGGATACGACAACGCTTGGCGGACATGAGTCGGGTCCATCACGTTGTTGTGCAGATTGAGCTGCTGCATTCCGTGGAACTTCTGGCCATCGACGAAACGATCGAAGTCGATCTTGAACGGCCGCTTGCGAGTCGCCGCGGAGAGCATGTAGCTGCCGTTCCCTTTGAATCGCAGGCCGACATCGCGAATCGTCTGGCCATCGAGTTCGACGTCGGCTTTCACATATTCAAAGTCGAATCCAAAACTGCCGGGGCGAAAGGCTCCACCTGGGCCTCCGAATGCAGGCGGTGCAGCGGGCGCAGCGGGCGCAGCGTTTGGCTTGCGCTCCTCGCCGGATTTCGGCGGGCTGGCACCCGCCGCAGGACCACCCGGAAATCCGCCGCCCGGCGGAGGCGGACCAAATCCCGGAAAGCCACCAGCAGCCGGCTGCATCGTCTTCCAATTTTCGGCCGAGACATGCAGATGAATCTTCCAAACGCGAGTCAACCCAAAGTCGCCGTCGGAGTCATCCTTCGCCGGGTTCTCCGCGAAACAGTCAGAGAGACCGAACAATGCACACCAGGTGCAGGCCAGCAGCGCGGCCATCGCGCGGGGAAGGGCGTTGAGCATTTGACGTCTTTCAATTCAACAGCGATGAGTGCAATCAGAAACTTCCACACTGAGAGCGACAGTCACGAAAGGCCCCCGAAAACCGCCGGTTGAAATCATTTCGGCTGTGCCGAGCGGACTTCGGAGTCGGTCGGATTACTCAGCAAGTACGCGATGACGTCTCGCAGCTCTTCCGGCGACTTCACGACCCCTTGCGCCATGGCCGAGACGTCCGAGAGTTTCCGCGCCTCGATGTCAGCCTTGTTGATCGAGACCCGCTTCGTGTCGGGCAGCAGCACTTCCAGCTTGTCGCCCGTTTCGCTGACGACGAGGCCGGTGATGACTTTGCCGTCTTTGGTTTCGATTGTCGAAGACTTGAAGACCGGCGAGATGACTCTGTTCGGTGCCAGCACCGATTCGACGAGATACGCGACCGAGAACCGTTTCCCGGAATCGGCCAAACTGGGACCGCCGCCGCCAGGGTGAGTGGCGGTCGCCGCGTGACACTTCGCGCATCCGAGTGACTCGGCACCGAACAGTTTCTTGCCGCGCGCGACGTCGCCGGTCTTCACCGCTTCGGACCAATCGACGGCGAGGAACTTCGGAGCTATCGGCTGCGAGCCGCTGCCAGCCGACTTCAAGCGATCGGCCAATGACAGACCGTCCGGCTTCTCTGGCAGCGAGAACTTCACGTCGCCGAGATGCTTGAAGTGCAGATATTGCCCGCCCCGTCCCGATTGCATTCGCACACGGACGAGGATGTCGTTGCTCCCCGCCAACAGATCGAGCGGCACGACGTCATCGAGCTGTTGCAGCGGTCGGACGGCGTCGTTCGTGAAGACCAGCTTGCCGTTGTGCCAGACGCGAACTCCGTCCTCGCTGCCGACGAGCAGTTGCATGCGCTGAGCGGTCGGCACATCGAAGCGAACCAGCGAATAGACCGACGAATTCGGCGACGGTCCAAACAGCGTGTTGAAGTTGTAAAGCGGCCGATCCGGACTGGAGGTCTTCGTCAGCTTCCACTCGAACGATTTCCCGTCGACGACGAATTTCGCAGCGAGGTCGATTGCCGCGGTCTCGACGGAATGCACCGTCTGAAAGCCATCGGCATCCAGCACGGGACCGAGCATCCACACTTGCGGCCGGACATGCTCAAGCTTTCCGAGCAGGTTGAGCCGCTTGTCCTGCACGTCGGCCGTGACCGTGGCGATCTTCGGCTCGGAACGTGGATCATTAAGCAGCGACAAAAAGTGCGCCGCCTGCAACCGCACCTTGTCGTCGTCATCGCCGAGCCGCTCGACAAGCAGCGCGAAGAGCTTCTCCTGCTCAGGCGTGTGCTTGAGCGCCTTCCAGTGCTCGGCCACCGTGTAGTTGCCGACGCGGCCGAACTTGCGCAAGTCGATCAGCTCCTTCTCGTCGGCAAAGAGGATGATGTTTGCTTCCTCTTTCTGCTGCGGTGAGAGCGGCGCAGCGTCAGGCAGCTTGGCATCGACAGGAGGAATCGTGAGCCGGAAGCCTGCGATGAGAACGCCCATCATGCGAAACGGTTGCTCGGGTGCTCGGCAATACGCGGCTGTCAATTTCGGCAACGAGAAACTCGAAAACACATGACAAGCCCGCACCAAATTGGCGTCGATCTCACCTTCACGCAGTCGTTCGCGTTTTCCATCTTTCCAGTCTTGGCGATGCTGTTTCAATGTTCCTTCCGGATCACGTTCAAACTCCACCAGCATCTCCTCAAGCATCGACTCGGCAAACCCCTGTCTCAGGGACTTCGCGAGAGGCTCCACGAGAATTGGTCCAAGGATCGCAACCGTCAGAGATTCTCCAAAAGTGAGCGGTGCAGCAGGTGGATGCCGATCAGGGTGAGGAATCGTTTTCGGCGACTCCTGCCAGCGACGGAGTAGCTCTGCAAATGCTGTCGATGACCGATTCCACTCAGTCCGAAGACGTTCCTCATGGAGCTTCTCTGCCTCGACACTTGTCATGTCGTATCCGTCGAACGGCATCGTGTCGGGATCGTCCTTGCGCGTGATGACGACGAGGTCACTGCGGTACGTCGGCGAGCCTTCGTTCTGAGCCATGTAGCACATCGTGACGAAGACTCGGCCTCCGCGACCGACGCAGACACCGACCGGCCGCGCCTGGTCGCTCCCTTCCAGCAGGACATGCTCCTTCGCCGTGAAGGTGTTTCCCTTGGCTTCGAGCGGATAGCGCGTGACCTGCCGGCGACACCAGCGGGCGACGAGCAGATTGTTGTCGTACTTCTCCGGCAGATAGCCGTCCGAGTAATACGTTTGCAGGACCGGCACGAATCGGCCCAGCTCTTCGTTGAGGCTCGGCAGGATGTCAGCGCGGTCGGGCGATTTGCTCTGCAACCAACCTCGCGGCCAACTGAAGTACGAGCCATCAGTCACATGCAACAACCGACCGGGAACGTAGGCCGATGGCAATCCTTCGTGATCGTTATCGTTAGTGAAGAGGTTCCAATTCTTGTCGAAGCACAACCCGCACGGGTTCCGCAATCCACGCGAGAAGCTTCGCAGATTGGTTCCGTCCGGGCGAATACGAAAGACTCCGCCGACTCCGTTGTACGGCATCGTCGCCCAGTCTTTGTCGCCGACGCGAACGGTTTTCTCGTAGCCCTGTCGCTCCGCGACAGGAGGGCCGTCGGAGCCATCAGCTTTCTTGGTGGCAGACGACGGCTTGGCGGAATTTGCGTCGGTCGACGTGCGGCTTTCCTGTCGCGGAGCGACAGGGCTACTTTTGAAGAACATCGTCCAATGACCCCAGTGATCCGGTCGAGTGAAGTCGCCGTAGTACCACAGCGGATCGCCCATCGAGACGTAGAGGTCGCCCTCTGGTCCCCACGCGCAGGCGTGAAAGCACTGATGGACGTGACCGTTCGGCACTCCCCAGAGCAACCGTTCGGGTGTGATTCCTTCGCGCTTCAGCCGAGCACCCGGCAGCCGATAGACCGCGCTGACCGTGACGATGTAGAGGTCATCGCCTCGAATCTCGATGTCGTTGACCCAGGTGTGATCGGGGAACTCGCACAGCAAGTGCCGAGGCTTGTACTTCCCGGCTTCGTCGAGGTCGTAGACGAACAGTGTCTTGCGGCCTCCGACAAAGATCCGTCCCGCCGTGTCGAGCCGCACCGACAGAAACGAATCGTCCCCCGACGAATCCAGCCGCACGACTTTCAGTTCGGGATCGTTGACTCGGTAGTCGAGTTCCTCGGCAAGCAATGGAGTCGCGGACAACATCAACAACAGGGCCAAACGCAAAGTCATGCAAACATCTCCCGAAGGTGGTTGCGATTCAGCGGAGCAGGGTCAGCGTCACGCGCCGCACGTCCATGACCGACTGGCCGGGGATCTCCAACGCTCGCAGGGTGAGCGGAGCTTGTCCTTTCTCCAGCGTGATCTCGCCGAATTTCAGCGGGCGGAATTCTTTCATCGACGATTCGCCGTGCGGACGCGGCAGCGTGTCTTGGTTCGAGTAGAGCGGTGGATTCCAGCCGGGGGTGACTCGGCCGGCGAGGCGACTGTCGCGACAGCTCAGTTCAATCAGCGAGCCGACGTCGGGTTCCGGGCAGGTGTAGTCGATGACCACTTCGAAGCGGCCGGTCGTGTGGACATCCAGCAGCCAGACCAGGCTGTCTTCTTTCGAGGTCCAGTTCACAAAGTACGAGCAGTTCGGTGCGGGGCTGCTGCGTCGGACTCCGCCGCGCGGTTCGCCGTCGCGAGCGGGCAGCATCGTGATCGGAAACTCGCGGTAGCCGACCGGGATCGGTCGCGGATCGACGGCGTTGCCTCCCGCTGCTTTCTGTTGGCCTTTTGTCTGCGCGACTGCTGCTGCGGGACGAGACTTCGCGAACACGTCCTGTCGCCACGCGACGACGGCCGACTTCAGTCGCGAGGCGATCTCCGGTTCGCGGTCGGTGATCGGCGTCGTCTGCCCCGGGTCGGCGAGCATGTCGAAGAGCTGTCCCTGATCGTCGAGCCGATGCCGTTGCGTCCGCACGCTGATGCGCCCGGCCCACGTCGCGAAGATCATCCGGTCGGACCAGTCCGTCGGTTGCTTGAGCAACAGCGGAGCGAGATCGCGACCGTCGAGCGGCTTGTCGCCGACTCGCGATACGCCCGCCAACGCCGTCAGCGTCGGCAACAAGTCGATCGCACCGGCGATCTGCGAAACGGTGTGATCGGCGGGCAATCGCGCGGGCCAGCGGAGGAAGCAGGTCGAGCGCACGCCTCCTTCGTCGGTGGTCCCCTTGCGCCCTTTCATGCCTCCGTTCCAGCGCGAACTGTTCGGGCCGTTGTCGGAGAAGTAGAGCACGATCGTGTTGTCGGCCAGTTTCAACTCGTCGAGCTTCGCCAGCACGCGGCCGACGTTCGCATCCTGGTTTTCAACCATCGCCAGAGCGCAGCGTGTTTCGTCGAGCACCTCCTGATCCGCAACAGTTGCTCGCTGCGTGATCGGCTTGTCTTTGAAGCGTCGCCAATCCGATTCTGGCGCGGCCCACGGTGAGTGCGGCGTTGTGAACGGGACGTAGCAAAAGAAAGGTTTCGCTCGGTTGCGGTCGATGAAATCGAGGGCCTTGTTCGTGCAGAGGTCCACGATGTAGCCCGGCTCGCGGACCATGCGACCGTTGCGCTCAAGCGGCGGATCGAAGTACTCGCCCCAATGCCCCGAGCTGTGCCCGTAGTACTCGTCGAACCCACGAGCCATCGGGTGATATGGCCACTGACTGCCGTTGTGCCACTTGCCGAACGCGCCGGTCGCGTAGCCCGCCGCTTTGAAGGCCTCGGCGATCGTTCGCTCATCGAGATCGAGCCGCTCCTGCCCAGTGGAAACTCCGCGCACGCCGCCACGCGGGTGATAACGTCCGGTCAACAACTCGGCGCGTGTCGGGGCACAAACGGGGCAGACGAAAAAGCGATCGAGCGTCACGCCACCGCGCGCAATCGCGTCGATGTGCGGCGTGCTGACCTGTGTGTTGCCGTTGCGGCTGTAATCCCCCCAGCCCGCATCGTCCGCGAGGAAGATGACGATGTTGGGCCGAATGGTCGGCGCAGCGGCATCGTCGGCTCTGATTGGCCAAGCCAAGAGACACAAGCCGCAAGCGATCGCGGCGATCAGTTTGTCGTTCGTCGTCGGCATCGTGTGTCCTCATTTTCGGAGCGGGATTGTGCCTGACTCGGCTGGTCTCTGCCACGGCGTCGCGCCGACGGCAATGGATTTGGTCTGATTGAGATGGCTCTCTCAGAAGAAATCCGTTGGCGAATCACATCAGCAAGCAGTAATCTGTGGCGACCAATCCTGAATGTTCGATGACACGATTGACTGGCGATTCACGGATTAATTCGACCGCCCTGTGGAGCTGACGGAATGCGGAACAGATCCTCCCGATCCGAATCGCCACTTTGGCAATCTCAACTCGTTCACTCGCGGCTTGCAAGGCGAACGGCCATTCAAGTGGGGAGCATCAGCCTGCTTGGGTTGGGAATGAATCACGTTGCGGGCCTGCGAGCTTTGGCCGACGGGGCATCTGTCTCGAAAACGACGTCACACAAGTCGGTCATTTACATCTTTTTGTCGGGCGGTCTCACTCAGCACGACAGCTTCGATCCCAAACCAGAGGCTCCCGACACCATTCGGGGTGAGTTCGCTCCGATTGCCACGCGCACACCCGGAGTGCAGGTCTGCGAGCATTTGCCGATGCTGGCCGCTCGCAGCCAAAAATGGGCTATGGTCCGATCGCTCACGCATCCGTACAACGACCATTCGACCGGCCATCATGTGATGCTGACCGGCCGCACCGAGCGGCCGATTGGGTTCGATGGTAATCGTCCGACGCCGAACGACTTCCCGGCCATCGCGTCGGTTGTCAGCGGAGTCGTGCGACCGGTCAACAATCTTCCGCCGGCGGCCGTCTTGCCGGAGAAGCTGATTCACGTCACCGGCCGCACGATCCCTGGTCAGTTCGCCGGGCAGATGGGTTGGCAGCTCGATCCGTGGTTCATCGAAGCCAGCCAATTCCGCGACTCGAAGTACATTCACGGAGCGTTTCCGCAGTACGGCTTTCAGCGGTGGGAGGGAGCCAACAATCCTCCCGATTATGTCTTTGAAGCTCCGCGACTGGAATTGCCGCAAGGGGTGTTGCAACGCCGCTTCGACGGTCGCCTGCAATTGCTGAGCACACTCGACCGACAGCGTCGCCAGTTGGACGACGCTGCGGAGATCGGTGAGTTCGATCGATACCGGCAGTCGGCCGTCACGCTGCTCAGCAGCGGCGGAGTTCACAAGGCACTCGATGTGCAGTCGGCACCCGCCGCCGCGCAGGATCGATATGGCCGGAACTCGTTCGGCTGGTCGCTGCTGATGGCTCGGCAGTTGGTCGAGGCGGGAGTCAGTCTTGTGCAGGTCAACCTCGGCAACAACGAGTCGTGGGACACTCACGAGAAGTCGTTTCCCAATCTGCGAGATTTCTTGTTGCCGCCGACCGACCGAGCGGTCTCCGCGTTGATTGACGATCTCGACGAGCGCGGTCTCTTGAACGACACGCTGATCGTGATGGCGGGCGAGTTCGGTCGCACGCCGAAGATCTTCACGTTCGATGGAGCGAAATCAAAACTCCCCGGCCGCGATCACTGGGGAGCCGTGCAGTCGGTCTTCTTTGCTGGAGGCGGGGTCAAAGGAGGCGCGGTTGTCGGCTCGTCCGATCGCATCGGGGCCTACCCCGCCGCCGATCCGCAGCGTCCCGAAAACATGGCCGCCACGATCTACGAATCGCTCGGCCTGCCCCGCACGATCGTCTGGAAAGACCGGCTCGATCGCCCGCACCACGTTTACCACGGCGACCCGATCGCCGGACTCACTTGAAAGCCCACGACATGAATTCGCGAAACACTCATCAACACACGCTCGGCATCAATCGCTCGTTGAAAAGGCGTGGGATAGGCTTCCAGCCTGTCGTTTCAGCCGAGGAATCACAGGCCGGAAGCCTATGCCACGGAGTTTTTCAACGGGCTCTTAACCGGCGCGAACTGTTGCAGGTCGGCTATTCCGGCTTGTTGGGACTTAGTCTGTCGAGTTTGCTCGCGCGGCAAGCGTCCGCCGCCGAATCCCGGCCGGTTGGCGAGCAACGTGCTCGCAGCGTGATTCTGATTTTCTTGACCGGCGCTCCCAGTCATCTCGACATGTTCGATTTGAAACCGGAAGCACCCGCCGAAGTGCGCGGCACGTTTCAGCCGATCGCCACACGGACGCCGGGAATGGATGTCTGCGAGCACTTGCCGAAGCTGGCCGCTCGGTCTGACAAGTACGCGGTCATTCGCTCGATGACGCACGGCTTGCCGAGCCACGAACACGCGACGCACATGCTCCTGACCGGCATCGACAAGATGCCGATCGGCTCCACGCACATGGCCTCGCGAAACGATTGGCCCTGTTACGCCTCAACGCTCGACTATCTGCGACCGCGACACGACGGCATCCCGAATGGCGTGATGCTGCCAACCTATTTGAACAACGGCTACGGCTTCTCCGGCCAGGACGCTGGCTTCCTCGGAGCCAAGTTTGATCCGTGGCATGTGAAGCAAGATCCCAACGACCCGAAGTTTCGGGTCGAAAACCTCAGCCTTCCGGTGGGCATGTCGGTCGATGCGCTCGGCCATCGGCGTCAGTTGTTGGCTCAGTTCAACGCACAGTCAGCGAGTTTTGATCTCGCGCGTTCGGCCACCGAGTTCAGCAACTTTCAAGATCAGGCGATGTCGATTTTGACGACCAGCGAGATCGGCCGAGCCTTTGCCATCGATCAGGAACCAGCCGCCGTGCGAGACAATTACGGCCGACACCTCTTCGGCCAGTCGCTGCTGTTGTCGCGACGACTCGTGCAAGCCGGTGTGCCGATCGTGCAGGCCAACATGGGAACGATGAACAACTGGGACACGCACAACAGCAACTTCACACAACTCAAGGACCGCCTGCTGCCGCCGCTGGATCAAGGGGTCTCCGCGCTGCTCGACGATTTGAGTTCCTCCGGTCTGCTGGAGACAACGCTGGTCGTGATGGTCGGCGAGTTCGGCCGGACTCCGAAGCTCGGCGGCAACGTCGGCACACCGAGCTATGTCCCCGACGGCCGCGACCATTGGGGTGGAGTCTACTTCGCTCTCTTTGCCGGAGCCGGCGTGCGCGGCGGCCAAGCGATCGGCACCTCCGACAACATCGCCGCCTATCCTGCGTCGAATCCGTATTACCCGTCCGATCTCGGAGCGACGATCTTTCGATCTCTGGGCATCGACCCACGGAGCATCATCAAAGACCGCGTCGATCGCCCGGCGCACGCCAACGAAGGCGAACCGATTGCTCCGCTCTTTACCGGGGCCGTGAGCTAGACCGACGCAGACTCGACAAGGACTTCGACCGTGATGACAGTTCCGCGGATTGGAAACTCATGAGCGTCTACGAATCGCTGGGCGTGACTTCTGTCATCAATGCTCTGGGAACCTTCACCCGCCTGGGAGGCAGCCTGATGCCGCCCGAAGTTCTACAGAGCATGCAAGCAGCCGCTGGCAGCTTTGTGTGCATGGAAGAGTTGCAGCATGCCGCCGGAAAAATCATTTCCGGAATGACGGGTTCCGAAGCGGCCTACGTGACCTCCGGAGCACAAGCCGCACTGGTTCTCTCGGTCGCCGCCTGCATCACCGGGCTGGATGCGGCGAAGATGGACCGGCTGCCCGAAACGACCGGATTGCGAAACCAAGTCGTCATGGCTCGCCTGCACCGCAATCACTACGACCACGCCATCGAAGCGGCCGGTGGCCGGATCGTCGAAGTTGGGAACGATCGCAAGTGCCGACCGGAAGATCTCTCCGCAGCGTTCAATGATGACACGGCGGCGATTCTGTATTTGCCGGGTCACGAGGATCGCCTGACATTGACTGACGTGGTCTCCGTCGCGCGGCGTCATCACATCCCCGTCATCGTTGACGCGGCCGGCCGATGCGATGAGCCACGCAATCTGACCCGCTTCGTGGCGGACGGAGCGGATCTCGTCTGTTTCAGCGGAGGCAAATACATCCGCGGTCCGCAGGCTTCGGGATTCGTCTGTGGCCGGCGCGACTTGATTTCGGCGATCGCCTGGCAGCATCTCGACATGGACTTCACGCCTGGCGTGTGGACCGCACCTCGCGAGTTGCTGTCGGCCGATCAGCTCGCGTTCATCCCGCGACAGGGAATCGGTCGCGGTTACAAAGCCGGCAAGGAAGAAATCGTCGGGCTGCTCACCGCGCTGCGACTCTACTTTGAACGCGATCATGTCGCTGAAAAAAAGAATTGTCTCCGCAAGCTACAGTCGATCTGCGACGGACTGCGCGGCGTCGCGCACGTCACAGCGGAGATCATCCCGCCCCTTCCAGCTCGCGGCGGTTTTCCGTTGGCCCGAATCGCCATTGATCGCGAGGTGCTCGGTCTCTCCGGCTACGACTTCATCCGGGCGCTGATCCAAGGCCGACCGTCCATTCATCCCGGAGAACGGGAACTGGACCGCAGGGCCGTCATCATTCATCCGTTCGGTTTGCAAGACGGCGACGAGCAGGCCATCGTGCAGCGAGTCAAAGAGATCGTTGGTTCTAATCACGCCGCGTAACGCACCTCCTTTTCTTGGAATCAATCATGCTCACGCGACGCTCGTTTCTCGGCACGGTGGGTGCCGGACTTGTCCTTGGACCGCCTGCGTTTGCCGCCGAGACCGCGCCGAGCAAACGCAAACGCCTGGCCGTCGTCACCACCGAGTGGCGATTTCATTCCCACGCTTGGCACATGGCCGAGCGGTTTCTCGTCGGCTATCCGATCAACGGTCGCTGGCATCGGCCGCCGCTGGATGTGGTCGCGGCGTATGTCGATCAGAAGCCGGAGGGCGACCTGAGCCGCAAACGTTCCGAAGAGTTTGGCTTCCCGATCTATCCGACGATTGCCGAGACGCTGCGATGCGGCGGCGACAGGCTGGCGGTCGATGCCGTGCTGATCATCGGCGAGCACGGCAACTACCCGAAGAGCGAGTTCGCTCAAACAAAATATCCGCGCTACGAGTTCTTCAAGCAGGTGACTGACGTCTTTCGCCAGGACGGCCGTGCGGTCCCGGTCTTCAACGACAAGCATCTGTCGTGGAAATGGGAGTGGGCCAAAGAGATGGTCGAGATCTCGCGCGAGCTGAAGTTCGCCTTCACGGCCGGTTCGTCGCTGCCGGTCACTTGGCGGATGCCGGCGATCGACATGCCCTACGGGGCCGAGGTCGAAGAACTCCTAAGCGTCTCGGTCGGCAGCATCGACAGTTACGACTTCCACGCGCTGGAGGTGATCCAGTGCATGGCCGAGCGGCGTCGCGGTGGCGAAACCGGAGTCGTCGCGATGCAGGCCCTGCGTGGCGACGCCGTCTGGAAAGCGATGGACGCGGGGAGTTGGTCCGGCGGCGGTTGGGATCCGAAGCTCTTTGAAGCCTGTCTGTCGCGCAGTCAGACGTTGGCTCAACCCGCGACGTTCAGTCATCGCTACCCGACGCCGGCTCAAATCCGCGAGTGGGTCAAAGAACCGATCGCGTATCGCTACGAGTATGCCGACGGCGTGAAGGCCACCATGCTGATGCTGAACGGCCTGATCGGCGA
>CAMDPK010000084.1 GCA_945904015.1 Candidatus Kuenenia stuttgartensis
GCGAGATGCGCAGTAGTCGATGACTCCGCCGATGTACGGCCACTGATCGGGATTCCGCTGCCGGCCTTCGATCCGTTCGGTGTCCGGGTTGCCGGTCAGCGTGTACGACGCCGAGTGAATGTTCCACGGATGCGACATCGACCGCACCAACGTGCAGCGATCGAGCACGCGAGCCGTTCGCGGCAAGTGTTCGCAAACCGCGAAGCCCGGAAGGCACGAATCAATCGCTGCAAACTCGCCCCGAATGTTTTCCGGAGCATTCGGCTTCGGATCGAACGTGTCGAGCTGACTCCAAGCCCCGTAGATGTAGAGCACCAGACATCGCTTCGCGCGACCGAAGCCGGGCAACGTGGCGACACTCGGCTCGGCACAAGCCGCTGTTGAAAGCAGCGGCGCTCCGAGCAGACTCAATCCACCCGCACGCAGCACGTCCCGCCGCCGAACCTGACCAGATTGAAGTCGTGATGAACCCAGGACTCGCAGCATGGCGTCTTTCCGAAAAAGCACATTCGCGTCGAGGAACTGCGGGGGGATTGTAGCCAACCGTCGAAGCCTGATTCATCCCGAATTCGCTGCCATCAATCGCTCCATCCAACGCTGCACTTGTAGAGCGTCGGCATACGTCGCGCCGACCGGAACACTTTCCACTCCGCGGACCACTCGGCAGAAGCACCGCAGTTCCTCGGCCATCATGCCGGAGGGACCACCGATGTCGGCTCGGATTTCCAGCGGCATCGGCCAGGACGCTTTGTCGTCCCAAACTTCGATCGGTCGCGGGTTCGGCGAAATGCGAGCGGACCAGCCGCGGCCGAAAACTTCCATGCGGTCGAAGCCGCGCGGCGGCATCCCGGTCGGCGTTAGGTACGACGCGGCGAATGACGCCAACGTCCCGTCGCTCCACTGCAACTGAGCCAATGCCAAATCAACGGCACCGGTCTCGACACGATGAAACTGCGAACTGAACTGTTCCGGCTCGGCGCGATTCATCAGAACTTGGACGGCGTACAAGTCGTGAACCATCGTGGCTTGCAACGGGTTCTCGCCGGGAAAGTCCTTGACGATCGAAGCCGGCCGATGACGCACACAGTCGATGAAACTCAGCCCGCCGCGTTTGGAAACCTCTTCGCGAAGCTGCTTGAACTCGCTGTTGAAGAGCACAATGTGGCCGATCATCAGATTCGACGAGTCGGCATTGACCAGCGGCCTGAGACTTTCCGCCTCGACCAGCGATTCCGAAATCGGCTTCTCCAACAGCACTCGCTTGCCGGCTTGCAGCAGCTTGGTCGCGACGCGCACATGCTCGGCGGTCGAACAAGCGACGACCCACGCCTCGGCACCGGATTCGGCAATCGCTTGATCGAGATCGAGCCAACAGCGCACATCCGGTAGTTCGGTCTTCAACTTGTCGAGACTTCCCTGCCGCCGAGCAACAACACCGACGAGTTCGGCTTCTGCCAGTCCCGCAAGCGTCAGCGAATGCAGTCGCCCAAAGCGGCCGAGGCCGATGACGCCGATTTTCACTGGCTGATTCGGGCTCGATTGCTTCATCGGTAACTCCGGCAAACGGAATGTAGGTTGGGACTCTGTCCCGACCCAATCGGTCGGGATGGAATCCCAACCTACAAAACTAATGCGAGCAACCCGGTCCGACGTCGGCGAAGAAGTCGTGCCCTTTGTCGTCCACCAAGATGAACGCCGGGAAGTCCTCGACTTCGATCTTCCAGATCGCTTCCATGCCGAGTTCGGCGAACTCGACGACCTCCACTTTGCGAATGTTCTCCTTGGCAAGGATCGCCGCCGGGCCGCCGATGCTGCCGAGGTAGAAGCCGCCGTGCTTTTGGCAGGCGGCGGTGACGGCCGGGCCGCGGTTGCCTTTGGCGATCATCACCATGCTGCCGCCGTGCGATTGAAACAGCTCGACGTAGGAGTCCATGCGGCCGGCCGTCGTCGGGCCGAACGAGCCGCTCGGCAGACCTTCTGGTTTTTTCGCGGGGCCGGCGTAGTAGACCGGGTGAGCCTTGAAGTAGTCGGGCAGAGGCTGACCGGCGTCGAGCCGTTCTTTGAGCTTCGCATGCGCGATGTCGCGTGCGACAACGATCGGGCCGCTCAGTTGCAGCCGCGTCGTCACCGGATAACGCGACAACTCGGCGAGGATGTCCTGCATCGGGCGATTGAGATCGATGCGGACAGCGCCGGTGTCCTTGCGATGCCGCAACTCTTCGGGGATGTATTTCAGCGGGTTGAAATCCATCTGCTCGATGAACACGCCGTCCTTCGTGATCTTGCCCTTGGCCTGCCGATCCGCGCTGCACGAGACGCCCATGCCAACCGGCAGTGAGGCTCCGTGTCGCGGCAGGCGGATGATGCGGACATCCACCGCGAAATACTTCCCGCCGAACTGTGCCCCGATGCCGCATTTGCGAGCCTCTTCCAACATCTGCGCTTCGAGTTCGACATCGCGAAACGCTCGGCCGTGCGCGTTGCCAGTCGTCGGAAGATTGTCGAGATATTTCGTCGAAGCCAGCTTGACCGTCTTGAGCGTCGCCTCGGCCGACGTGCCGCCGATGACGAACACGAGGTGATACGGTGGGCAGGCGGCGGTGCCGAGCGTCACCATTTTGGCCGTCAGGTACTCGACCAACGACTTCGGGTTGAGGATCGCTCGCGTTTCTTGAAACAGAAACGATTTGTTGGCCGAACCGCCTCCTTTGGCGATGAACAGCAGCTTGTATTCGTCGCCGTCGCAGGCCGAGAGGTCGATCTGCGCCGGCAGGTTCGTGTTCGTGTTCTTCTCATCCCACATCGTCAGCGGCGCGTTCTGCGAGTATCGCAGGTTGTTCTCGGTGTAGGCGTTGTAGACACCATGAGCGAGAGCCTCTTCATCGCCGCTCGACCAAACGGCGTGCCCCTTCTTGCCCATGACGATGGCCGTGCCGGTGTCCTGGCAGAACGGCAACACGCCGGCACTCGATACGTCGGCATTCTTGAGCATCGTCAACGCGACCATGCGGTCGTTGTCTGAGGCATCCGGGTCATCGAGGATCGCGGCGACCTGCTTCAGATGCTTGGGCCGCAAGAAGAAATTGATGTCGTGAAACGCCTGCGAGCAGAGCAGCGTCAACGCCTGCGGATCGACACAGAGCACGTCCCTTCCATCGAAGGATTTCACGCGGACGTGCTCCGCCGTCAGCCGGCGGTACTCGGTGTCATCGGGGCCAAGCTCAAAGAGTTCTTGAAAATGAAACGGCGCGGTCGGCATGGCTGGAAGTCCTGAAGAGTCCGATCCCCAGCCTTTCGCAAAAGCCGGGGATCTTGGCAACACCCGGATGATAGCGGCTGCTCAACGAGCCTCAACGCGCGAGAGTCGCAACCCTCCCTGTGACTTGATGATTATACTCCGCACCCTCAAGTTGACCGCGAACTCGATGAGAACAAAGATCAGCCATGACTTGTCCTCGACCAGCGAAGAACTCGATCGTCGCCGCATTGGGCGGATTGTTTCTGCTGAGTGTGCTGATGCTGCGCGCGGCCATCGCTGATGACGCCGCGAGGGTCGCGACTTCGAGATCGCGCGAAACGGATGTCGCTGTCGTACTCGCCCGGAATTGTTTGGAATGCCACAACGCTTCCGATCACAAGAGCGGGCTGGACCTGACTCGGCGCGAACAAGCGTTGATCGGCGGAGACAGTGGCCCAGCCTTCAAGCTCGCTGATCGGGCCAACAGCCTGTTTCTGAAACGCATCGATGCTGGCGAAATGCCGCCGAAAGGACGCGGCAAACTCTCCACCGACGATCGCAGGCTGCTGCGCGATTGGGTTCTGGACGGAGCGATCTGGGCAACCGATCCGATCGATCCGTTTTTGGTCACGAGCGACCGCCGAGCCGGCTACAATTGGTGGTCGCTGCAACCGCTACGTGTCGTCGAACCGCCGCCGACTTCTCGTAGCGGAACTCGTGAGAGTTCCGACGCCTCGGCAACAACGAACGGAAGTCTCACGACTTCCGCTACGGGACCGCGCAATCCGATCGACAACTTTATTCAGCATCGACTGGAGAAAGCCGGCCTCAAGCCCTCGCCGGAAGCGGATCGCAGAACGCTCATCCGCCGGCTGACGTTCAACCTGATCGGCCTGCCTCCGATTCCCGAAGAAGTCGAAGACTTCGTCAACGACCGCGACCCGCGAAGTTACGAGAAACTTGTGGATCGGTTGCTTGACTCACCACATTATGGCGAGCGATGGGCGCGGCACTGGCTCGACATCGTTCGCTTCGGCGAGAGCCAAGGCTTTGAGCGGAACAAGCTGCGGCCGAGCCTCTGGAAGTACCGCGACTTCGTCGTCGAGGCGTTCAACTCCGACATGCCCTACGATGACTTTGTCCGCTGGCAAATCGCTGGCGACGTGCTGCGACCAGACGATCCACTGGCAGTGATCGCCAGTGGATTTCTCGCGATCGGTCCCTACGACCTGACGGCGTACAACAATGGCACGCCCGACATGCGAGCGTTCGCTCGCGAAGAGGAACTGGAGGGACTCGTCGGGGCGGTCGGTCAAACGTTTCTCGGCCTGACGATCAATTGCAGCCGTTGCCACGATCACAAGTTCGACCCGATCACGCAGCGCGAGTTCTATCAAATCAGCGCCGCGCTTGGTGGCACCTTTCACGGAGACGAACGAGAGAGCCTCGCCGATTCCGCGAAGCCGAACGTCGAACGTCGAATCTCCGCGCTGGATGCGGAAGTCGAGGGCATCACCGCACGAGAGGCAACGGCGGACGAACGGACGAAGCGTGAACTCGTTGCACAACGTTCGCGACGGGATGCTGTTCGGCAACTCCTGACGGGTGGCCCCGTTCACACGACTGTGCCGAAACAACCCGGCGCTTGGCATGTGCTCGCACGCGGCGACTTCAAGCAACCAGGCGAGGCCGTCGTGCCGCGCGGCATCGCGGCGGTGACAGGAACGACCGCCGATTGGAAGCTGGCTGACAATGCACCGGAAGCCAGCCGCCGCAAAGCGCTCGCTGAATGGATCGCGGACCCAAACAACCCGCTCACGCCGCGAGTCATCGTCAATCGCCTGTGGGGGTATCACTTCGGCGAGGGCTTGGTCCGCACGACCAGCGACTTCGGCTTTCAAGGTGGCTTGCCGTCGCATCCGGAGTTGCTCGATTGGCTGGCCGGACAACTCGTGCATCCGGCCGATGGTCCCGCCTGGAGTCTGAAGCGGATTCAACGATTGATCGTCACGTCCGCCGCCTATCGGCAGAGTTCACGCAGCGTGCCGAAGGCTGCCGAGGTCGATGCGGACAATCGCCTCGTCTGGAAGCGACCATCGCAGCGACTTGAAGCCGAGACGTTTCGCGACGCGGTGCTCGCGGTCTCCGGCGATCTCGATCTGAAACTCGGCGGCCCCGGCTTTCGCGACTTCAAGATTTCGAGCGCTGGCAACAACGAGACCTACACCGTCTTCGACGCGATCGGTCCCGAATTCAACCGCCGCAGTCTCTATCGCACTTGGGTCCGAGCCGGCACGAGTCCATTGCTCGACACGCTCGACTGCCCCGACCCATCCGTGCCGACGCCCCGTCGCTCAGTGACCAGCACTCCGCTGCAAGCACTGTCGCTTTTGAATGACGCGGTCATTGAACACTCCGCCGGGCGATTCGCCGAACGTCTCCGACGCGAAGCAGGCGACGCTGCCACCGCACAAGTTCGCCGAGCCTACTCGCTGGCATTTGCTCGACAACCGACTCCGGAGGAGATCGCCGCCGGTCAACGATTCATCGCCGAACACGGACTGGCTCAGTTCTGCGTCGTGCTGTTCAATGCGAGCGAGTTCTTGTTCGTGGACTGATTGAAGTCAGATTTGGCAGAACGATGGAGGCAGAATGATGAAAAATATTGCATTGCAGTCATCGTTCTGCCCCCATCGTTCTGCCAACCTTCGCAGTCGAAGAGATTGGCTCAGCCAATTCGCGACCGGACTCGGCGGCATGGCTCTGACATCTCTCATGGGACGCGACCTGCCCGCCGAGCCACATCATCCGCCGAAAGCGAAACGGGCGATTCAGATTTTCTTGCAGGGAGGGCTGAGCCAACTCGAATCGTTCGACTACAAGCCGCAGTTGGAAAAGCTGCACGGCAAGTCGGTCCCCGGAGATGAGAAGCCGCAGGGGTTCATGGGCAAGGTCGGGTTGCTGCACCGTCCGCACTTTGCGTTCAAGCAGCGCGGTCAAAGCGGGCTGTGGGTTTCCGATCTGTTTCCGCATCTCGCCGAGGTCGCTGACGAACTGACGGTCCTCAAGTCGATGTGGTCGGGGACTGGCAATCACACTCCCGCGACCTACGAGGCCAACAGCGGTTTCCGCACGCTCGGTTTTCCCGCGGCCGGTGCGTGGGTTTCCTACGGACTCGGCAGCGAAACGGAAAACTTGCCGGCGTTCGTCGTGTTGCCCGACCCTCGCTCGTGGCCGACGGGCCGAGCGAACAATTGGTCGAGCGGCTTTCTCCCCGCGCGGCATCAGGGAGTCGTGCTCAACACGAGCGGCCCGGCTGTGCGCAATCTGCAACCGGCGACAAAGCTCGATGACGCCACGCAAGCCGCTCGGTTTGCGGCCGTCGCGGAACTCAATCGCCGGCATCTCGCCGAACGCGGCCACGACGACGCGCTCGAAAGCCGAATGCGTAGCTACGAGTTGGCTGCGAGAATGCAATTGGCAATTCCGCAAGCGACCGATCTGACTCAGGAGACCGCCGCGACTCAGGCGATGTACGGAGTCGATCGCAAAGAGAGCGCGGACTTCGCGCGAGCCTGTTTGCTGTCGCGCCGACTGCTCGAACACGGCGTCCGGTTCGTGCAGCTTTGGAGCGGAGCAGCCTTCGGGACCGAAGTGTATTGGGACGCTCACAGCAGCGTGCCGAACAATCATCGCCGCGAGTCCGACAAGATCGACCAGCCGGTGGCCGCGCTGCTGCGCGATCTGCGTCAGCGCGGGATGCTCGACGACACGCTGGTGATCTTCAACACCGAATTCGGCCGCACACCTTACTCCGAAAGCGGTGATGGAAAAGTCGGCCCCGGCCGCGATCACAACCCCGACGTCTTCAGTGTCTGGCTGGCCGGAGCCGGCCTCAAGCACGGCATCGCTTACGGAGCGTCCGACGACATCGGTTGGAAGGTGGCCGAGAAGCCGGTCGATGTCCACGACTTCCACGCCACGATCCTGCACCTGCTGGGCATCGACCACACGCGGCTGACGTTCTATCACAACGGCATCCAACGCCGCCTGACCAACGTGCATGGGAATGTGCTGACAGAGTTGCTGTCTTAATTCTTTGGCAGGACGATGGGGGCAGAACGATGGGAACAAGATGCGGAATGAGTTTTATCGTTCTGCCCCCATCGTTCTGCCAAGATAACAAGGAGTGACCTGATGACTCGTGGTCTTCGATTGATTGCCGTGTTGACCGTGGTGTCCTCGGCGCAGATGCTCATCGCTCAATCAACATCACACCCGACGCTGCGGCCGTTGCCGGAGCTCACGCAGCGACCGCTGGGGAATGGGCCGAACTTCTTCGTGGACCCGGTCAAAGGGAACGACGCCGCAGCGGGCAACGAAGCGGCTCCGTGGCGGACTATCAATCATGCTCTGAAGCTGATGAGCGCGGGGGACACAATCGTGCTACGCGGCGGCGTGTATCGCGAGCACGTCTACTGCGCCGTTGCTGGCAAGCCAGATGCGCCCATCACGATCCGCGCGTATCCGGGCGAGCGAGTCATCGTCGATGGTGGCTTCCCGGAGTTCTTTGACGAGCCGGCCAAGTCTTGGGAGCTGGCTCCCAACGGTGCGGCGGGTGAATATCGTTCGGTCAAAGCGTACAAGAACATTCGCGACGTGCTGGGCTTGTTCGGCGATTCACACATTGCGTTGCAGACTTACTGGCACACGATGGATTTGCGGGCCGCGAATGAACTTTGGATCGACGACCCGGAGAAGAAGCTGATGGTGTTGCCGGTCTACTGTGGGCCGGGACTGTGGTACGACCGCGATTCCGGGCACATTCATGTGCGGCTGGCTCACACGAATCTGACGACGCCTGGACTGGCAAACTACAAGGGCGAGACTGATCCGCGCAAGCTGCCGCTGATCATCTCGGCGTTCGGATCATTGCCGTTGAAGATCGACATGGCCAAGCATGTTCGCTTTCAGGATGTGGTGATTCGTGGAGCCGGGACCAATTGCGTCGAGTTGCGGATGGGGATCGACGTTGAGTTCGACAACGTCACGATCTTCGCCGGGACTTACGGCCTGCGGTCGCAATCGACCGGACCATTCCGCATGGTGAACTCGGCGATTCACGGCATGATCCCGCCGTGGGCCTGGCGCGACGAGAACAGCCTCTTCACCTATTCGCCGCGGTTCTACGATCCCTTTGTCGCTCCGCCGAAGGATCTCGGACGAATTGGAACTCCTTCCTACGAAACGCCACCAGGCAACGCACGCAACATCGCGCGGCTCAATTCGCACGCGCTGCTCGTCACCGAAGGAAGCTACGAGTTCGAGGTCTTCTACTACCCGTACAACCACGATTGGGAGATCGCGAACTGCGAATTCACTGACGGGCACGACGGCGTGTATCTCAGCGGCCGAGCGATCAACTTCCATCACAACGTCGTCGAGCACATGCAGGACGACGGCATCTATCTCAGCAGCCCGTCGCGGTACATGAACGACGACATCCACATTCATCACAATTTGATTCGGGACATCTTCAGCACGTTCGCCTGCAACAACACGGGCGGGCCAATCGGCGACATCTACATCTATCGCAACTTGCTCGACCAGCGGCAGGGAGTCCCGTTCAGCCGGCCCAGCCCGAAGACTCCGGAAGGGGGAATGCTGCGCGGCCACGGATTCCTAGCACACGGCAACGACCTACTGGGCATGGAGAGCCTGCACTTCTACCAGAACACCTTCATCACCGAGACCTGGAGCGGCAGCTACGCCGGCCGCACTTGGACCGTCACGCATCCACGCACGCGCCGCAGCGTGCTCAACAACGCGTTCGTTTACATCACCCGTTATCCCGATTCGGCGTTTCCCGAAGAGCACGACATCCAGATGGACGGCAACCTGCATTGGTGCCCCGCCGCAGATGCAAAGCAGCCCGACGGATTCATTGAAAAGGTGCGAGAAGCCAAGGGGTCGAAAGCCCTCGCCGCCAAATACCCCGGCGGATGGGAAGCAAACTCGTTCGTCGCCGACCCGCGATTCACGGCATTCGATCGTGTACCTGCGGCGAAGAATGATTACCGATTGCAGCCCAACAGTCCCGCAACCGGCAAGGGAGTCGTTTTGCCAAAAGATTTGTTCGATCCGCAACGTCCCGCGAACGACGCTCGGCCCGACATCGGAGCGATTCCGCTCGGCGGTGAAGTGCCTGGATTCGGACGGCAATCGCAGGTGAAATCGCCAATCGCGGCACATTCAGGGCGGTAGCGAAAGCTGCAAGTCCTTCTTTTCGGAGACGACAACATGCCGAAGTTCACGGGCTGGATGAGCGTGGTTGTGACCGTTGTTGGCGTCGCTTGGTCAGGTTCGCAAGCCTTTGCCGACGACACACCGCTTCAAGTTGGGTCGCGCGTCTGTTTGTACTTGGACGACCGCTTCCTGGCCGAGCAATCCGGGCTGAAGCGAACGTGGCATCCCGGCCGGCCGCGCGAGCAAGTCGCCATCCGAGCGACGGAGCCGTGGGAGAAGTGGCCACACTTGTTTGGCAGCGTGTTTCGCGATCCAAAAGACGGACTCTTCAAGATGTATTACGAGTCGGTGATCTCTCCGTCGCTCCGGCCGCCTGACTCGTTTACGTGTTACATCTGCTATGCCGAGTCGCAAGACGGCAAAACCTGGATCAAGCCGAAGCTCGGCCTCTACGAGCACGCCGGCTCGAAGGACAACAACATCGTCCTCTTCGAGGCCGAGTTGGCCAACATCTTCATCGACCCGCGCGAACGAGATCCAGCCGCGCGGCTCAAGGCGTTCGTCTATCTCAAGACGCACAATCCACATGGCGGGCTGGGTGAGTGCTTGCTGTCATCTGGTGACGGCCTGCGTTGGAAATTCCTCGGCGGCTTCAGCAAGCCGGAGTATGTCGTCGCCGAACAGGGCAACTACACCGATTCGCACTCGTTCACTTGGGATCCGCTCCGACAACGGTATCTGGCGTACATTCGGACGTTCGTCAAAAGTCATGTGGCCGAAAAACAAGACGGCCGCCGCCGCGCCGTCGGCATCAGTCAGAGCCTGGAACTGAACCGCGGTTGGACCCCGATCGTCAACGTGCTCGCAGCGGACGATCGTGACGACGCCAAGGTCGCGCCGCTCAGCAAAGACCCCAACAAGCCGGACTGGGCCGAGCTGTACGTGATGAACTTCTTCCCGTACGGCAACCAATACATCGGACTGTTGAGCCTGCTGTACTTCGTGGATGGTGCGGACTCGAACGGCGGCGGCGATTTGCAACTGACGTTCAGCCACGACGGTTTGAAGTGGTTTCGGCAACCCGACCGAGCGACGTTGATCGCCCCCAGCAACGCAGCGGGGCTGTTTCCGACGTACATCAGCACCAACGAACCGCTCGAAATCGGCGATGAGTTGTGGCTGCACTACACCGAAGCGAATGGAGCTCACCCGATCGCGCCGTTCGAGAAAGCCGTGTCACAGATTCGTGCGGCGGTGTGGCGCAAAGACGGCTTCGTGTCACTCAATGCCGGTGAGCGCGGCACGCTCACGACACCACCGCTCGTGTGCGGCGGCGGCACGCTGCTGTTGAACGTGAAGGCTTCCGAAGGTGGCTCGGCTCGCGTGGCGGTCCTCGATGAGACCGGCAAGCCGCTGCCCGGATTTGATCTACCCGACTGCAATCCGCTCATCGGCGATCAAGTCCGTGGCATCGCACGCTGGCGAGGTAAAGCCGATATCTCGCCGTTCCAGGACAAGACCGTGCGGCTCAAGCTGGAACTGACGAAGTGCAGCCTTTACAGCTTTCGATTCTCGGCCGAGGCTCCCGTCCGTGTCGTGTGCATCGGCGACTCCGTCACGCGCTCCGTGCGACCGGGTGTGACTGGCGAGCAGACGTTTTGCGGACAATTGGAATCGCGTCTGCGAGCGTCAGGACGCGACGCGACCGTGATCAATTCGGGGGTTGGCAGCGATACGACATCCGGAGGTCTCCGTCGATTCGACCGCGACGTGCTGGCTCACAACCCGACGCACGTCTGCATCATGTTCGGACTCAACGACGCCTATCGCCCGAAACCCGAAGCGCCGCCGCTGGTCGGTCTCGCTCAGTATTCGGCAAACCTCCGTGAAATGATCGCCCAACTGCGGAGCCGCGGCATCACACCCCTCGTGATGACCTCCAATCCGTTTCTCGTTCGGGAGAAGAACGTCGAACTCAAGTCCTACGTCGAAGCCGCTCGCCAAGTCGCGCGTGACGAGGGCGTGACGCTGGTGGACGTGTTCGCCCGATTTGCGGAACTGGCCATCGAAGGCAACCAAGGGCCGCAGGTTTATGCCGACGGTGATTGTCACTTAAATCTTGAGGGGAACAGCCTGCTCGCCAATCTGATGATGTCGAGCTTGGAATCACTCTTGAATGAGAAGCGGCGCTAGATCGGGCGAGTTCAAGGAGTTGGAGTGGTGAAGCGTTGTGAAAGCGAATGCGGCTCAACTCTCGCCACCCGGCGGTCGGTTGTGTTTGTCGCGCTGCTGCTGGCCGCGTTTCCGTCGAGCATTTGGTCGCAATCGCTGCTGCCGGGATTCCAGAAGTCAGCGCCGTTCGACGAGCAGGTCAAATGGAGCCAGCTCGACAGCGGCGTTCGCATGCTGGTCAACGCACCGGCGACGTTGAGTGAAAAGCCGCGAGTGCTGGTTGTGTTTGCCACACCGAATGGAAGCACGATCGAGCAAACGCTCGGCTGCGTCACGTCGAAGGAACTCGATTGGCGCTTCGACATCCAACACGTCGCCGCACAGGTGCGGCGGCTGCGCGAGATCGACAACAAACGTGATTTCGTGCTGGCCGTCGTACAAGCTCCAAAACTGAGTTGGCCAACATTCCGCCGCGATCAAGCGGGTGCCAACACGATCATTCGCGATTTCGTCGCGTCGCTGGCCAAAGAAGTTGCGGCGGAGCGAGTCATGTTGACATGCCACAGCGGCGGCGGTTCGTTCATCTTCGGCTACTTGAACGCAGTCGAAGCATTGCCGCCGTCGCTCGAACGGATCGTGTTTCTCGATGCGAATTACTCGTACTCCGACGACGAAGGGCACGGCGACAAGCTGTTGGCGTGGCTCAAGAGCGACGCGGTTCGGCGGTTGGTGGTCATCGCCTACGACGACCGCGAGATCACGCTCAACGGCAAGAAAGTCGTCGGCCCCGACGGCGGAACGTTTCGAGCCTCACAACGGATGCTGACTCGCTTCCGACGCGATGTCGAAATCGCCGACCAAGACACTGGCCCGTTCCGACAATCGAGCGGCCTCAACGGGCAGATACAGTTTTTCGTGCATCCGAATCCCGACAACAAGATTCTGCACACGGCGCTCGTCGGCGAGATGAACGGCCTCTTGCATGGCCTGACACTGAGCACAAGTCTCGAATCGAAATGGGGCACGTTTGGCGGCCCGCGAGCTTACTCGAAATGGGTGCAGCCGCAGCCGTTCGCTGATCCCTCGGCGGTGCGGGCCACGATCCCAGCCGATGCGCCGGATGTTCGGATCGCATTCCCCGCGCATCCCGCTGAAGCGCCGACTGGTTCGCAATTCCAGCAGCAGATCGCCGAGTTGCCTCGCGATCAACGAGAAGCGACAGTGCTGCGAGAGCTCACGAGCGGCAATGTCCCCGATTTCCTGCGGCGGCTGAAACCGATTCGCGTCGAAGCGACCGACGATGCCGGGGCCAAACACGTCGCCACCTATTTCGTCATGGCCGACTATCTGGCTGTCGGCACAGACGACGATTTCTTCCGAGTTCCGATCACTCCGGCGACTGCCACGGTGTTCGCTGACAAGTTCGATGCCTTTCTGATCACCGCGAAGGTTTCGGACGACGTCTTCGCCGCCGCTCAAGTGAAGCTCAATCCAAAGCCGCTGACGAAGGACCGCGATGCCGTCGCCACGTTTTTTCAGCATCATCGAATCATCGAAGATCAACTGCTCGGCAAACCGCGATGGCAGCTCGTGGCCGGCATCAAGAAGGACGTCGTGCTGACCAACCGCTTGAAGGAGAAGCCGCACAAGGTCGCGATTTACGGCTGGCACGACTCCGACGGCCAGCCAATTCAGTCAGTCTACGTTGGGCACGTCGATTGGTACGTCGATTACAGCCACGGCGTTCGGTTGATGTCTCAGCGGGTCATCGTCGATGGCCAGCCATTCAACGTGACCGACGTGCTGAAAGATTCTCGCTTGTGCCGGTTGCTGAGCAACGAAGGTCCGATCGACGCGGCCGAAGTGCGACGAACTTCCGGTTGGGGACGGTAGATCACCGCTCGGCTCATCACGCGGAGCGTAATCCGCCGCGGCGAACGTAGCCGTCACCGTTCCGCGTGACGAGCCGAACGCTTCCCGCCGCTCGATGCCACAGGCGACACCGGCCTGGCACGTCTTCACAGATTCTCTGAAATCTGTCAGACCACGCGCACGATGAGTTACCACGTCACCGGCCTGATCAGTTCTGCGATTTTTCTGCTGACCATCGGCGGGCTGTGGTCGCAGTTGGGGTTCGTCTGGCAACGCCAGCAAGCGGCAACCAACGGCGACAGCCACGAGCGGCCGACGGCGGTGTTGTCGGTCAATCAATTCGTCAGCAGCTTCTTGGCGTTCTTTTCGTTCTTCCTGTACGGCGCGTGCCTGGAGCGGTTCAACCATTACCTCGTTTGGTCGCGGTTGGCCGCGTCACTACTCACGCTGGCGGTCCTCTTCGAGATTGTGCGTGACCGACGCGACCGCGTGGCGACGTGCGCGTTCGCCGTCTGTGCGGCATTGTTGATCGGAGCACCGCTTGGACTCGTCACGATTCCGGGCGCAGCGGAGTGGGGGCGCACCGTCTCGCAAACACTGATCGTGATTGTCACGGTGATTCTGGCTCAGGGATATCTCCATCAAGTGTTGATGATTCGCCAGACCGGCCGCACGGGTGGCGTGTCAGCTCGGCTGCACCAGTTCTTCTTCTGGAAAGACATTTCGACGATTGCCTTCGCGCTCTCGATGGGCACGAGCACCGGCTGGCCATTGATGCTGCTTTCGACCGTGAGCGCTCTGACCAAGGTCGTCACACTGTGGCATTTCCGCTGGGTGCGTCTGAGTCCCATCGCCAACCAGCGCCGAGAATCGACACTCGCGGCACCGACAGCGACGCCAAGCTGCTGATGATCTTCAACACTAGCCCGACTCGCCAGCGAGGGGTTCTTCAATCATCCCTCGCTGGCGCGTCGGGCTAAACGGCGAGCAGAAACGCCGTCGCCAGTGGCAAGCTGATCGCCACCAGTCGGATCAGCACGCCCCATTTGCCTTGAGGACGCGACAGTGGAGGGAACTCGCACAGCCACAGCATCAACGGAGCGGCGAGGATCAGCGCGAAGCAGACGGACGGCAACACGGCCGCGACTTGGCCCGTCAGCAGCAAGCCGCCAACCACGACGGAATAAAAGAGCGTCACGCCACGGACCAACTCGCGAGAGCTGTCACGGAATGAGATCACCCAGCAACCGGACAGCGCTGCGGCCGCGGCAACTGTCAGCAGTCCGAACCGCACGCTCACGAATGCCGCAAGTAGTACCGCACCACAAGACGCGGAAACGCACAAGCTCAGCGAGAACATGGTTCCCGAAGTCCGACGGCCAAGCATGTCGAGCTGAGCCGTCAGCAAAAACACGCAGGCGGTGACGAGAGCGACGTACACGTCGCGCGATGGTTTCAAGTCGACCCACGTCGGAACGAGCAGCCAAGCGGACACCACCGAAATCACCAGCCACAGCGTCCAACGACAGACTGAAGGGACTCGCGACACCAAACCGATGGGAGCGGCGACCGCAGCAACGATCCCCAGCCAAGGCAGCCATTGCCAATAGGTGGCCGGTCGCAAATGTCGGGGTTCCAGCAACGCATAGCCGACAAAGAAACCGACTGCACATCCAACCGCTCCGGCAAATCGTAGAGCCACATCTCGCGGAAGTGCGCGGAGAAATGCCCAAGTGACCACGACCGAAAGAGCGGCCGGGAGAAGCAGGCCACAGCCGATCGTTTCAAGCTCGAATCTCATGGTCTGAACTGCTCAAGCCCGGCGTCTACTTACCCTCGGTCTTCTCACCAATGACGACCGTCAGCGAGACGTCTTTTTCAACTTTGCCTTCTCCAAACGTCATCCCGAATTCGGTGCGGTCGATCGTGAACTTGCTACTGAGCGTCAGCCCAGCGTCGGTGATGCTGACGGTCGCCGGAAAACTGATCTCCTTGGCCGCGCCGTGCAGCGTCAAGTTTCCAGTGATCGTGACACTGCCTGCGGCATCACCGGCTTCAATCTTGGTGGATTGGAATGCGGCCTTGGGGTGCTCTTTGACGTCAAAGAAATCAGCGTTCTTCAGGTGATTGGTGAGCATTTCGATTTGCGTCCAGAGCGAACCCGTTTCGATCTCCACCGACACGGCCTTGAGCGTTTTCGCGTCAGCATCGACTTCCGCCTTTCCGGTGAATTTTCCGAAGCCGCCAGTTCGCGGATCGGGCTTGGCCCCGGAGTGCGTTCCCACGAAGACGATCTTCGTATTCTCCGGCGACAGCGTGGCAACACCTGCTTCGATCGCCACCGCTTTCAAGTCCGCAGAAGCCGAGCTTGTCCCACTCTCCTGCCCCGAACTTGCGGAACCGCTCGCCGCAGCCGGTGCTGCGGGCGTTGTCGTCGGTGCGGCCGGCACGGGAGGTTCCGGCGGCGTACTCGACACAGGAAGGGTTCCACCCTGGTCATTGCAGCCAGCCAACAACAGGCCAGCCAGAATCATCAACACGGCTCCGAACTTCATGGCAAATTTCTTGCAAAAGAAACGCCGCATGCGGCGCAGTGAATCGAAATCAGCGACCAGAAAGCTCGCGTAACTTATCCGGCCGCGCGTCACGAAGTCACGCCAGTTTGGAGAAGCCATTGTCTGCGATCAGTCGGCCACATCGGCTTCAACCGACTCATTCGCAATTCATCCCGCAGGGATCGCAGCCATTAGCCGGGGGTTGAGTCCGCCGCAGCGGGCGATACCCCCGGTTGTCCGTTGTTTCGTTGTCGCATCCCGGAGGGACGCCAGAACGAAGACCATCTGGTATCCCTCCAGGAAGCGGACTTGGTCTCGAATCCAAACCGGGGGTATCGCTGCGCTCAACCCCCGGCTAATGGCTGGCATGCCATTCGGGGTGCAACCGCGAGCGTTGATCGAGGCCCGCATCGCCGCCGGCCTGAGCCAAAAAGAATTGGCCAAACGGCTGGGTTTGAAAGAGCAACCAATCCAGCGCGACGATGCGACCGACGACGCCTCCGCCAGCCTCACACGCGTCTGCGATGTCGCCCGCTCCCTCGGCTTGATGGTGAAGGCCGAGGCGTCCGTCGCGTAGCGGCGTATGACGTGTATCATGTGAACCTGTTGCGGATCGACGCTTACTGAACTCGAGGTATTTTGATGATCACGCTGCTTCGCCGAGAATTCGCGGTGGACCTGCCGCTGGAAAACGCCTGGCGGCATCTCGCTCGCGTCGAGCGATGGCCGAGTTGGGCCAAGCACATCAAGCGGATCGACGTGCAACCGCCGGGGGAACTCGGCTTCAAATCGGCGGGCCTGATTCGCCTGAGCAACGGCGTGAAGTCCGCATTCACGATGACGGAGTTCAACCCCGGCCGCAATTGGAAGTGGGTCGGCGGCTTTCTCTGGCTCACCGTGCATTACGACCATCGCTTTGAGCAAGTCACCCCGCAGCAGACCAAACTGGTGTGGATCATCGAAGGCGAGGGGTTTGGTGTCACCGTATTCGGACGGATGTTCGCGAAGATCTACGACAAGAACCTCGCGATGGCGATTCCCGCGCTCATTGCGGAGATGAATGGCAGAGGTGATCAGACTGCCTGACGTGGTGCTGACGGAAATCTAAGTTTCTCGGAGAGCGGATTATGAACCGTATCAACGCAGCAATCTGGAATAGATCGTCGGTGCAATGGCTGAGGGCCGTGATCGGCGCTCTTTTGATTCTCAGACTGCTGCAAGCGGCAGTCGAGTCAGCGGAGAAAGTCGGCGCGAACGATCCCGCGTTGCAGTCGTGGCTCAAGCCGCAGGAGTGGCGGAGGGACAGTGAGACGCCGGCTCTGGCGTTGGGGGAGAAGGGACGCTTCGACGATCAGCATATTTTTGCTCCGCACGTCATCCAGCAGGACGGGGAGTTTCCGTTCTGGATGTACTACTCCGGCTCGCAGCGGTGCGTGGACGCGGGGACGTACAAGGGCGTGGCCAAGGATCCGAAGCAGCCGGAGAAGTCGGATCAGAGACTGTTCAAGCTCGGACTGGCTCGCAGCAAGGACGGCATCCACTTTGAGCGGCATTCGCAGGAGCCGGTCTTCAGTTTCGGGGACGACATTCATTCCGTCGTGACCGCGGCGATCCTCAAGAACCCCGATGGCTCGGTCTGCCGCGAGAACGGGAAGCTGCGGATGTATTTCGCGGCGGTCGATTTTCCACACGGCACGTACAAGCACTACCTCTACGAGACCACCAGCGCTGACGGCCTGCAATGGGCCAAGCCGACGCTCGTCATGGAGAACGCCTACGCTCCGTGCGTCATCAAGGACGGCGATAAGTACCGCATGTGGTACACCTGGATCAACAAGCATCCCTGGCACACGAACCACGCGGAAAGCTCCGATGGGACTCATTGGACGATCAACGAAAAACCGTGCATCGTCATGGACCAGAAATGGGAGGTGAAGGATCAGGTCTATCCGATGGTCGTGCGGGCCGACGGCGTTTGGATCATGCTCTACGGCTGCTACTGGGCCGACGACAAACACACGGCCCTCGGCTTCGCGGTGAGCAAGGACGGGCTGACGTGGACCAAGCACGCGGACAACCCGGTCTTCCGCCCCGAACCGAAGCACGATTGGGAATCCAACTTCACGACCAGCCACACGCTGCTGCGGTTGCCCGATGGGAGTTTTCGGCTTTGGTACGCTGGCCGCCGACAGCCGCCGTGGAGCAATCTGTATTTCGCGATCGGCACGGCGAAATGGGGCGGGCCGGGGAAGTGATCTGCCTGCGTTGCGGAGTCTTCAACGAGCACGGTATTCGTCTGGCAAAACCGTGTTGGCAAAGAGCACTTTGGCACAGCCGTCGGTGTCGAATTTGAACATCGCTTGCGTGGCGAGGTCGATGTCGAGGTCCGCGACGAGCAGCTCCTCACACTTCAACGCGGCTTGCGCGTGAATGCGGCCATCGGGGGCGACGATCATCGAACTGCAATTCTGGTGAAGCTCGTGAGCCATGTTGCAGGACGCGAACCAGACCGTGTTCTCGGCGGCGCGGGTCACGATCATCGAGTGATGAATCGGAATCTTCCAATCGTTCGGCCGGGTCGTGTTGTTCTGCGGGTGAAAGATGAGCTGAGCACCTTGCCGGACGCACTCGCGTGTCGTGTCGGCAAAACGAAACGCCTCGAAACAGATCACGACACCGACGCACACGCCGCACAGGTCGAACGTCTCAAACGTTTTCCCCGGCGAGTAGGCGATGGCATCCAGCGGCGTGAGTCGGTTCTTGTGATGCACTCCGAGAATGTCACCATTCGGGGAGATGACCAAAGCCGAGTTGTACGGTTTGCCGGCCGGATTCGATTCGAGCGGCGTTTCGGTCCCCAGAATGCAGGCGATCTTCAATTCACCGCATCGCCGAGCAACCCGGCGATGCAAATCGTCCAGCCGTTGCGGCTCGACCGGCGTATCGGGCCGAGCGATGTCCACGCGATAACCGATGGTTTGAGTCTCCGGAAAGCAGACGATCTGCGCACGCTGTGCCGCAGCCTCTTCGAGGAAACGGAAAATCGTTCGCGCGTTCGTCTCGAAGTCGTCCGTCTGTCGGCACTGAGCCAGTGCGATTCGCAGAGTGGTCATGAGACATTCTCCTGAACCCCACCTCGCTTGTCGGGGTGGCTCGCGGGCTTTTGCGTTACTTTTTAATGGTCAGACGACTTGAGTAGCGCAAAAGCCCGCGAGCCACCGGGGCAAGCCCGGTGGGGTGAAGTCATTTCAACTGCAATTCAACGCCGTCGATAAACACTCGCTGCACATTCAAATCGCGATCGAACACCACCACGTCGGCTTGCTTCCCCTTTTCGAGGCTGCCGAGTTCGCGCTCACGCCCCGCGATGCGAGCTGGTGTGAGCGACGCCATGCGGATGACTTCCCACAGCGGCCGGCCGGTCATCCGCGTGAATGTGCGGACCATGTGATCCATGCCCTCGACGCTGGAGGCCAGAGCCTTGCCATCCGGCATCAGACCGACGCCGTCGCGCTTGATGAGCGGTTCGCCGCCATCCAGCGGGCCGATCATGTAGTCGCCGTCAGGCATGTCGAGCGCACGGTTGCAGTCAGTGACCAGCGCGAGCCGATCGGGGCCTTTGATCTTCAAGGCCAGCAGCAACAACCCGGCATCGAGGTGCTTGCCGTCGGCGATGACTTCGGTCGTCAACTCATCGTAGTACAGCGTCGCTTCGAGCACGCCCCCTTGCATCGGGTACATCTGAAACTGCCGCAGTTT
Source organism: Candidatus Kuenenia stuttgartensis (assembly GCA_945904015.1). Lineage (GTDB taxonomy): Bacteria > Planctomycetota > Planctomycetia > Planctomycetales > Planctomycetaceae > SXKJ01. The sequence continues at coordinate 19,843 of CAMDPK010000084.1, forward strand.
CGTTTTGTCGGACATTGCACAATACAGATGATCGACGTGCCGCACGCCCCATTCGACGGCTTCGGTCATTTGATCGAACGTCGCCCACGAGTGACCGGCGTTGGTCCGCACTCCTTTCGCCCGGCAGGCGAGCGCGAACTCTTTCGCACCGACAATTTCCGGAGCGACCGTCGCAGTCACGAGATCGTCGGCGTATTCGAGGTACTGATCGAACTCCTGCTGAATCGCCGGGCGAACCTCCGCACCCGGATGTGCTCCGCGCGCCTCGTACCGAAAGTACGGCCCGTAAAAGTGCGCCCCCATGACGCGCGCACCGTTCGGCTCCGGCGTGCGGCGGAACTGCCGAGTGAGTTCCAACGTGGCGAGAATTTGATCATGCCGCGCGACCGTCGTGGTGATCGCCATCCGCGTGGTGCCGTGCCGTGCATGAGATCGCAGCGCGCACCGAAACGCCTCGGCCGTCCCGTCCATGAAATCGCCGCCATCTCCGCCATGCACATGCAGATCGACAAAGCCGGGCGAGAGATAGCCATCGCCCGCATCGACAATCGTCGCGTCAGACGGCAACGACGCGCCATCTGCGAGCACCTCAGCGATGCGCCCATCCCGAACAACAATCGCGCCGCATTCGATGCGATCGGGAAACACAATCTGACCTCGGAACACAACTGGCGTCGGCATGGATGACTCCCAAGCAAGGCAGACGAAGCGGTGAGGCATGGCAAAGTTGCTCCTTTGCAGTTTCAATGCCTTCGTCGATGGGTACAAGGCTGAGCATTCAGCGAGCACCGCCAGGAATCCCACGTTGGCACGATCAAACAACGTCTCTCCACTTCTGAGGCCACTATGGAAAATCTTCAACCCGTCGTTCCCACGACTTCCACACCACGCCGTCGGCCGCTTTTCCTCGGCGGGCTACTGCTGTTTCTGGCCGGGCCAGCGCTGTATGCGGTGCAAGTCTCGCTGGGGCATTTGTGGATGGCGTGGTACATGCCACTGCTGGCGTCGCTGGGTGTCGTATTGATGATCGCCTCGGTGCGGCAGCGGCGGAGCGTCTTGCGCGGTGCCGCGTTGGCGTTCTTTGCGTTGTTGTGTGGAGGCGAATGGTATTTGATGCTCGTAGCCGCCAGGACTCCGGCCTACACCGGGCCGGCTGAACCCGGCAGCAAGCTTCCGCCATTCGCCACAGTGCTTGCTGACGGCACGCCGTTCACCAACCAGGACGTTGAGCAGGAAGTCCGCTCGGTCTTGGTTTTCAATCGAGGCCGGTGGTGAGGCATCTGCATGGTCGAGCTCGGGCAGCTCGAAAAACATCACGCAGAATTTGCCAAGCGAAACGTGCGAGTGATCGTCATCTCGAACGACAAGCCAACCACGGCGCAAGCAACACAGGCTGACTTCCCACATCTCATCGTCGTTTCGGATTCCGATCAGAACATGGCCAAGGCTGTGCAGGTCATTCATTCCGGAGCCGGAGCAACTGGAGACGACACGAATGCACCCACGACGTTCCTTGTGGATGGTGACGGTCATGTTCGCCGCATGATGCGACAGGAGCGATTTCTGGCTCGGTATTCTCCCCAAGAAGTGCTGGCGGCCATTGATCAGACCTGGGACGGGAAGTGAGGTTCGCAATGCCGAGCTCTGCGGCTGATCGGAAAGTCGTGCTGTCAGCGTAGGATGGGCACTCCTGCCCGTCCGAATTGGAAAGAAGTCAGGACGGGCAGGAGTGCCCATCCTCCGAATAAGTTGCCGGGAGCCTCTCCATGAAGCCCATCGCATTGACCGTCTCGTTGTTCCTCGGTCTGTTGGCGAACTCACTGATGGCGGCCGATCAACCGCTCGTCATTGACCTCTGGCCGGGTAAGCCCGCCGACGACAATGCCGAGACGATTGGCGAAGAGAAGTTCATCCAACTCATGGTCAATGGCAAGCCGTATGAAGTCGCCGGCAAACCAACCAAGTGGAAGACCAACGTCACGAAGCCGACGCTCACGGTCTATCGTCCAGCAAATGACAAGAACACGGGCACGGCAATGCTGATCTGCCCCGGCGGTGGATACCACAACCTTGGTTGGGACGTCGAAGGCGAGGAAATCGCCGAATGGCTGAACTCACTGGGGATGACCGGCATCATTTTGAAGTACCGCTGCCCGCGCCGTCCCGGTGACGAGAAGGGTGTGCCGCCGATCGGGCCGGTCAAAGATGCTCAGCGAGCGGTCAGCCTCGTGCGCAGCAAGGCGAAAGATTGGGGCATCGACCCGCAGCGGGTCGGCATGATTGGATTCTCGGCGGGAGGGCATCTTGTCGGAGCAACCGCGACCAACTTCGAGAAGCGGACTTACGAGCCGATTGACGCGATTGACGAAATCAGTTGCCGGCCGGACTTCGGCATCCCGGTCTATTCGGGTTATTTCAAGTTCAAGGAGGTAGGCCCACTCTCTCCGACCGTGAAGCTGCCGGTTGACGCGCCACCGCTGTTGTTCGTTCACGCTTCGGACGATCCGATCAGCGACGTGGAACACAGCGTGACGTTCTATCTGGCATTGAAGCGCGCCGGCATTCACTCCGACTTGCACGTCTATGCGTCCGGCGGACACGGTTTCGGAGTGCGGCCGACGAGCGCCGCGTGTTCCACTTGGACGACTGCCTGCACCGACTGGTTGCGGAATCGAGGCTTCCTCAAGACAACTTCCACGAAATAAATGGGGTCGACCGACGAACCCCCATCGAAGAACCTTCGGCCGAACCTGTTTGATGTCGGCCCCCCAAGCCGAGTCTCGACTTGGGTATGTTTCCGAGGAATCCAACGCGGAGGTGCTGTCATGGAACTCGCATTGGTGGTGGCCGTCTCGATCTTCTTTCCTCCGATCCTGCTGTTCGGGTTCTTCGTGGTGAATCCGCGAGAGGAAATGGTTGTCCTGCGGTTCGGCAAATACATCGGAACGCTCCGCAGCGAAGGCATTCGCTGGATTCATCCGGTCGGCCGTTCGCTGCGACGGATTCCGACGCGCGATCTCACCATGCACATGGAGACTTCCACGGTCGTCGAACGCAACGGTAGTCCGATCAACATCAGTGCGGTGGTCGTGTACCGCGTCCATGACACGCGGAAAGCGGCTCTGGACGTCGAGAACTTTCACACGTTTCTCTCGGACCAAGCGGGAGCGGTCATCAAACGCGTCAGTTCGCGCTTCCCCTACGAGTCGCCCGACAAGTCCGAAGCGTGCTTGAAGAACGAGAGTGATGAGGTCACGAAAGCCTACATCGCCGAACTGCAACAGGCCGTCGATCCCGCCGGCATCCGCGTGCTCAATGTGAAGCTGAACGATCTGACCTACGCTCCGGAAATCGCTCAGGCGATGCTGATGCGGCAGCAGGCGCTGGCGTTGATCGACGCTCGCAAGACGATCGTCGCAGGTGCCGTCGCGATCGTGCATGACGCTGTCGAACAGTTGCGAGCGGCCGGTCTCGAAGTCTCAACAGACCAAAGGGAAGTGCTGATCTCGAACCTGCTGGTTGTGCTGTGCAGCGGCGAACACGCCCAGCCGGTCCTGCAAGTGCAGGCGTCCCAGAAGTCTTGAGAACAACGGACACCAAATCTGTCCGTTACTTCTTGAGCTTCTCAGCGTCCACGGTTGTCATCGCTCCGTAGCCGGTGCGCCAGTTGGCTTGGAACTCGGCTTGGCCGACGAAGTCTTCGCTGCGCAACGGAGCTCGCCAGTCGGAGAGCGTGCGGTCGGAGCGATCGACATGCACCTTGACGAGGTAGCGGCCGGCGGAAAGTTGACCAGGACTACGTTGCCATTCTTTGGCTCGATCAGAACCATCGGCGGCGAGCAGCGTGATGGTGTGCTGCCAGAGCCTCGGCTTCGCGGCCACCTGCCGATCTGAGATCGCGATCGGCGCGTCTTCCCATTTCTTCGCGCGGTCGTCCCAGCGGTGGATGGTCACTTGCAACAGCTTGTCGCCCCAGGCCGGAGCTGTGTTGGTGAGCTTGAACCACAATTCGCTGGTGAATTCCTTGAGCCGCCGCGGATCGGACTTCGGCAGATCGGAACTCTTGGCGTATTCGTCGCGAGCGACCTTCGCATAATCCTCCAGCCAAGTGCGGAAGCCTTTGTAGCCCAGGTCGCCTTTCAAAAACTTCTTGCCGCCGCCGTGATCGACTTCCTTGAGCGGCTTGAGCAGCAACAGACTTTTCTCCGGGTCATCGACGTCGATCAAGTCCTTCTTGCGAATGAGGTACGTCATCGTTTCGGCAGCGGACTTTTTCATCCACGAGACCTGCTCGCCGTTTTCCTTGACGAGCTTGCGATTCTGGTCCGAGCCTTCTGAGTGGCAGCCCATGCAGCGATGCCGCTGGCCCCAGATGTTTTGCTCGAACGACTCCAGCAGGCGGTCGGTACGAGCGAACCGAATGACTTCGTCGGGCCGAGCCGGTTTGGCGAGTTCGCTGGCCGCCAGCTTCGGCGCGTTGCGCAGTTTTGGATCGCGGCAACATGCCTTGAGCCACTCGGCAAACGCGGTGAGTTCTGCCTCGCGTGACTTCGCGTGCAACAGGTTTGCGCCGGCGTTGTCTGTGTCTTTCATGTTGATGAGCTTGAGAATCTTCGACTGCTCTGGCTGATCGAGATTGACCAAGCCTTGATCCCGCAGGGATTGAAATGTCGCGTCGCTGGAGGGCTTGATGTAGTTCTTCAGATCGACGCCTGCCAAGTGGCACTGCACGCAACTGCTCGGCTGATCGGATTTGAAGATCGGCAGGATGCGTTGCTCGAAGACTTTCGTTGCGGCGTCATCTGCCACCGCGACCGAAGAAACTAACCAAGCTCCGAGACAAATCCAGCGAGTCAGCATGATCGGCTCCCAGGTTACGGCAACGTGTTGAAACTTCGGTCGCCGGCGTCGCCGAGGCCGGGCACGATGAACTTGCGGGAGTTCAATTCGCGGTCGATCGCACAGACGAAGACTTGAGCCTGTGGGCAGGCTTCCGTGACGTTGCTAATTCCCTCCGGCGAGGCGATGACCGAAAGGACTTTCAACTTCGGCACTCCCCAGCGTTGCAACGCTTGCAGCGCGGCGATGACCGACCCACCCGTCGCCAGCATCGGGTCGAGCACCAGCGCGACATCGACCGGACTGTGGGCCGGCAGCTTGCTGTAATACTCGACCGGCCGAGCAGTCGCCTCGTCGCGGTACAGGCCCAGATGCCAGACCTCCGCATCCGGCAACAGATCGAGCACCGGATCGACCATGCCGAGTCCTGCTCGCAAAATCGGCACGAGTCCGATGCGCTGCGACAACTGCTGTGCAGTCACTCGCATCAGCGGCGTTTCGATCTCCAGTGAGCGCGTGCTAAGGTCGTGCGTTGCCTCGTAGGCCAACAACGACGCGAGCCGCTGAATGAGCCGCCGAAATTCATCCGGCGGAGTCGCCTTGTCTCGCAGCTTGGCGAGGTGATGCTGAATCAGCGGATGCTGAACTTCGTGAGCGGTCGGCATGGCAGTTCCGCTTTCCTCTGGCCGATCGCCGAATGCCGAATGCCGTTGGCCGACCGCCGTGATACGATTTTTCTGAAAACGGTATTACGGCGATCGGCCATCGGTGAACGGCTTTCGGCCGAGCCAATCATTTTGCCGCTTGGGCGTTCCAGTCGTCGAGCAGCGCTTGGATGCGCGGTCGTTGCTTCTCGTCGAAGTCAGCAGGGATTGGCTCGTCGTGATTTTGGAGCAGGTCTTCAAGCGTGACTTTGCCGGCGGGAACTCCGTCGGCGGGGACGTCGGTGCCGGAGGTCCAGACAATGGCGTTGAGCATCAGCTTGCGGAACTGAGTGTTGCCCCAATTCCAGTGGTCGTGGCCGCCGGAGCAGCCGAAGCCTCGGCCGCCATCCGGACGTTGCGTGGCCCAGGCCATGTGCTGCGGAGTTTTGTCTTCGAGCACCGCCTTGCGGGCGTGCGGGTTGTTGTTGTGAGCGTTCTCCGGTCGGCTGAGCTTCGGCACCTTCTTACCGTCCTTCTCTTCCATCACGATCTTGCCATCCTTGTCGAGCACGACCAGTGTCGTTGCCGGAGGCAAGTCGGTGAGGATCGGCGTGACTCCCTCCATCTTCTCGCGGAAGCGCATGTTGTAGTACCACTCGTCGTGCGTGCTGAACGGCTTCACGCCACTGGTCGTCGGATGCTTCGGGAGCTGGCGGTAGTACGCCTGCCAGTGCGGATTGACCGAATAATTCGGCTCGAAGTACCCGCCGGTCCAGTCGATAAACGCCTGCCCCGGTTTGCCGATGGTCGTCTCGACGCCGTAGTGAATGCAGACGATGCCCGTTCCCTTCGCGGTTCGCGCGGCGAGTTCTTCCAAGTGCGAATTGAAGGGATGACCGCCGCCACCGTCCGAGTAAATCACGATCGTGTTGGCGGCCTCGATCGACTCCGGTTTCGGCCAGCCGTTCTTGAGCGAATGCACTTTCGCCTCGACGAGACCGCTTTCGTTGAGCAACTTCGCCAGCAGCGAGCAGCCCGAAAGATGATCGTGAGCGCCGAAGCCGTGGCTCGGATTACCGGCTAAGAGGAGAGCCTTTTTTTTTGAGGTCGAGAATTTGTCCTCACCCGCTCCGGCGGAGGCCGATTCTTTGGACTTCGTTTGCTTGATCTTGATGTTCCGGAACTGAACTTTCATCGGCGGGCCGGCGTGAAGCTGCAAGGCGAGCACGCCCTTCGCACGACGTTGTTCCGTGTCCTCGTCGGTACAGATCGAGGTGGTCACGTCGTTGATCTTGTGAGTGAAGGTGAAGCCCTTCGCGGTGATGTGGTAGGTGTTCCAGTCCTCTTTCTTGATCTTGGTCTGAATCTCTTTCGTGTCGCCGATCTTTTCGACGACCTTCGGCTTGTGGTCAGCTCCGATGACGGTCTTCTCGCCACGTCCGGCCAGGATGCCGCGGAACCGCTCGCCGTAGTTGATACCGGAGTAAGTGTCACCCGCCTCGAAGTCGGCCTGATAGCCGCCGATGACCCATTTGTTGTCGGGCACTTCAAAGCTGCGGTACTGAATGCCGCTGTTGCCTCCGACGATTTTGTATTCGAGCTTCAATTCGAAATCGGTGGTCTCACCCTTGCGCCAGATGATGAAGGTGTTGCCCTTCGTCGGCTTGTCGGCCGTCGTTTGGCCGGTGATCGTGCCCTCCTCGACACGCCAGAAATCGGGATTGCCGTCCCAACCATCGAGCGTCTTGCCGTCGAAAATCGTTTGCCAGCCATCTTCGTCCGCTCCGATCGACGCTTTGGACCACAAGCCGATCGCCGCCAATCCGGCGAGCGTGAAACTCAACCAACTTCTGCGTGAGAACATGTTGAACCTCTAGGTTTGGAGATCGTGGAATGTCGTTTGAAAACAGAACTGCTGGCCACAAGGGCCAGGGCTACTTGATGGGGATCGCAAAATCGCCTCCGAGGTTTCGCCACATGCTGTGGACGTGGTTGGCGTTGTTCTGCGTGTTGTTGTACTCGATCAAGAATGACTTGCCCTGGACGCGGTAGTAGTGCCGCTTGTGTTGATCGGCGTCGCCCCACCAAGCGAAGTGAATGCCATCGAGGCCGCCCGCTTCGATCGCCGCGCGGCGCTCTTTCTCCACGTCGCCCGGCATGTTCCGTAGATATTCCGAGAGCAATTCCGCGAGCAGTTTCTTTTGGTCGTTGCTCATTTTCGACGCGGGCAAGCCGACGGGAGCGGTTGTTTCCGGCTGGAAAGCGACAGGGTTCGTGCCCATCGCGCCGCCAGTTCGCAGATCGTCCGGTGCTTTCGTGTCGACCCAAGCCAGCTTCTTTTGATCCTCGTTGCAGAGCTTCAAGATGGAACGGGCGATGTCTTCTTCGATGCCGAGCACTCGAATCTGCCGGCCAACTCCAGAGTCGATCGTGCCCGGGTTCGCGCCGAAGAATTCGGGAGTGCTCGAAGCGACCTTGCCGTCCTTGATCGTGTAGTTCAGCGACATGTGATGGCCTTCGAGCCGCCAGCCCCAGGTGCCGGTCTCGGCGGGGGTGCCGAAGAAACTGAAGTAGTATTTCTTCGGATCGCGTCGCTCGCGTCGCTCCTCGCGGACGCCTCCTTCGAGCAGATACAGCACCTCTTCAAGACTCATCACGTTGAGCGCCTGATCGTAGCCAGCCGTGCTCAGGCCCGATTGCATCAACGCGTGAGCGGCCTTGAGCGAGTCACCCTCAAGCTGCCGGATCGGCAAACCGTTTCGCGGACGAGGGATGAAGTGCCAATTGAGCCGCTCTTTGTCGTCGAACGCGAAGCTGGTTTGCTTCTTCTGTTCGGGAGTCAGCGTGCCGAGAAACGCTTTCGCGGCGGCGGTCATCTTCAAGCCGGAAGCCGGCTCGGTTTGAAAATTGGCTGAGAGCAATGCTCCCATCGCGATCAAGACGGAGGTGGCCAACCAGAGTTTGCGAGTGCCCATCGAGTGTTCCCTTATTTCGTGGGGCACGTTTCCAACGTGCCTTGAGGTGACGGGCACGTTGAAAACGTGCCCCACGGACTACCCCGGTGGCCAGTGCAAGGCTCGGCCGCCGAGGACGTGAATGTGCAGGTGATCGACCGATTGGCCGCCGTCTCGGCCACAATTGATGACGGTGCGGTATCCATTCGTCAAACCGAGCTGCTCGGCGACTTTATTCGCAGTCAGCAGCAAGTGCCCAAGCAGAGCTTGATCTTGATCCGAAGCCGCCGCGAGGTTCGCCAGCTCTTTCTTGGGGATCACCAGCACATGCGTCGGTGCCTGCGGCGCGACATCATGAAACGCCAGGCACAGCTCGTCTTCGTGGACGATCTTGGCGGGGATCTCTTTGTCGATGATCCGCTGGAAGAGGGTGGGCATCGCGAACACCTGGCATCGGCCGAACGAACTTTCGGAGTACGCGCGGCACCGTATCAAACACGGTTTCGTTTGGGGAGGGACCGAACGAATGAAGACTGAGGAACGAAGAATGAGAAATGAAGACTCGGAAACGAGTTCGCGAACCGCGAATCGGCTGCTTTTCGTTCAACCATTCCTCGTTTTTCGTGCTTCGTTCTTCATTCCATTTGACCTGCTCTGCTTCTGACCTAAGTTTGGTACGAACCCTCATGGGATGGATTGGAATGTCGGGCTTTCGAGGTGCATCATGAATCGTCGTTGGAAAGAACGTTGGAAACAGGGGCGTCGCGGAGCCGTCACCGTGGAAATGGCTCTGGTGTTGCCGATTTTCACCATGCTGGTGTTCGGCATCATCGAGTTCGGCCGAGGCTTCATGATCATGCAGTTGGTGACGAATGCAGCCCGTGAAGGCTGCCGCCGTGCGATCATCGACGGCAGCACGAACACCGACGTCACCAATTACATCCAAACTTTCATGCAGACGTCGGGAAACGTCGCCACCTCGGCGACCAACGTCACGATCACGGTCACGCCGGCCACCGGAAATCCCGCCAACCCCTCCAGCAACTTGGCGACTTGCGCGTCGCGTGACCTCGTCAACGTCAAAGTGCAAATCCCCTTCAGCGCGGTGCAACTCATCACGGCGAAGTACCTGTCCGGCAAGACCCTCAAGGGTGAAGCGTCGATGCGGCACGAGTGAGGGGTGAGCAGGAATATTTTGAACTTCAACAGTGCCACGGTCGGACTTCGATCGTGGCACTTTTTTGTTTTCGCCAACCCCTAGTCCCTAGCCCTCAACCCCTAGCCACTGACTAGAATCCGCCCCGTCTCACGGACCTCATGTTTCCTTGGTTCTGAACGGAGGAGATTCTCATGCGACGCTTGTCATTGATCTTCACTTTGTTGGCCGCCGTGTCCTCGAACATACTGTTCGCCGAGGACAAACCCAAAGAAGAAAAACCCAAAGAAGCTCCCAAGGCGACTCAGGCCGAATTGGATGCCATCGCCGCCGTCAAAAAGGCGGGCGGAGCGGTCTTGCAGGTCGCTCAGAACGACAACCGGCTGGACATCGCGTTTCATCTGGCTGACGGCAAGATCGGCGACGAGCAAGTCGCGAGCGTCAAGCCGCTGGCGAATGTCATCTACTCGCTCAACCTGCGTGGCACGGAAGTCACCGACAAGGGACTCGAGCAACTCAAGGACTTGAAGAGCCTCGTCCGTCTGCACTTGGAGCGGACGAAGATTACCGACGCCGGATTGGCTCATCTTGCCGCGTTGGAGAACCTCGAATATCTGAACCTCTACGGCACCGAAGTCACGGACGCCGGTGTGCAATCGCTGGCTGGCTCGAAGAAGCTCAAGCGACTGTACGTCTGGCAGACGAAAGTGACCGAGGAAGGCCAAGCCAAGTTCAAGGCCGCGAACACGACCGCTCAACTGGTGCCGGACATCGCCCTCGAAAAGAAGCGAGCGGAAATCGAAGCCGTGCGCAAGGCCGAAGCCGAGGTCAAAGCCAAGGAAGAGGAAGCCAAGAAGAAGATCGAAGACGAAAAAAAGAAAGCCGAAGAGGAAAAGAAGAAGAAAGAAGAAGAGGCCAAAAAGAAGGCTGAAGAAGAAGCCAAGAAGAAGGCTGACGAGGACAAGAAAAAGGCCGACGACAAAAAGGACGAGAAGAAGCCCGAAGAGAAGAAATAACTGATTCGCTTCGCAGCCCGCCTGCCTCCAACGTAGCCAAGCTCGCCAGAGCTTGGGCCAATCACTCCCAAGCTCTGGCGAGCTTGGCTACGGCTTGGCAGTCGGGCTGCTTTCGTATTCGCAGGGCGCGAGGCCAGCCATGCAATTGAAATGCGGGCAATGCGGAGCACCGTTCCGCGAGGCGGACTTGCAGCTCGATCGCAGCATCGCCGTCTGCTCGGCCTGCGGCAGTGTGCAACGCTTGGCGGGATCAACTACGGTGGCCGCCCCAGACGTTTCCGAAACTCCAGCCAACCGCAAATCTCAAGGAGACGTGCCGGTCCCGGATCGCTTCACCGTCGAAGACAACGGACAGGAATTGATCATTCGGCAGCGCTGGTTTCAATGGGGTCTGCTCTTTCTGTTGTTCTTCGCGATCGCATGGGACAGCTTCCTGGTCGGCTGGTATTCCATGTTTGCTGGTGGCGGTGGGCCTCCAGGTGTGTTCGGCATTGTGTTTTTCGTCTTCCCGATTGCGCACGTCGCGGTCGGAGTCGGCTTGACGTACTTCGTACTGGCTGGCTTTTTCAATTCGACGGTCATCCGCGTTGCCGAGGGAGTGCTTTCCGTGCGGCACGGCCCGCTGCCATGGCGCGGCAATCTCGACTTGCCGATCGACGGGATCGAGCAGATCTACTGCCAGAACAAGCTCCGCACGAGTCGTGATGACGACGGCCGCACGACGACCTCGATGCAGTACGAAGTCCACGCTGTCGTCGAGGGCCAGAAAAGAAAGCTGCTGGGTGGACTGCACGAAGCCGATCACGCACTGTTTGTCGAACAACGATTGGAACGGTTTCTCAATCTCGAAGATCGACCGGTTGTCGGTGAGATGACGGTCACGTAACGGCCTGCCAATCAAAGATCAACCCCATGCCGCAGAGGCTTTCACAGTTCATCGAAGCTCCCGTCGAGACCGTGTTCGCCTGCGTGGCTAATCCGGAGTTGCAGAAGCAGTACAACCCTGACTTCGTGCAAATCATCTATCCCGAAGGCCGCGATCCCGATCGAGTCGTCGGGGAAAAATTTGTCTATCACTTCCGGCAAGGGGGGCAGATTCATCAGGCGCTCGGCGAGATCATCGCCTTCGAGCCGCCGGAACATCTCGCCGTCCGCATGGAGGCCGGGATGTGGACCGTAGTCATTGACTATCGCTTCGAGTCAGTTCCCGGTGGCGCTGAGGTGCATCTCGAAGTCGACACGCAATTTCATTCGGGGTTCCTGCGATTCCTCAGCGGACTGCTCGGCATGGCCCAGCGCAAAGACCTCCGCCGCCGACTGCATGCGCTGAAAGAATTCGCCGAGCGAATCGCTCAATCGCCGGTGGACTCTTCCGAGTGAATTCCGGTCAGTAATCGAGCTGCATGCCCAGGAAGAAATTCGTGCCGGGTTCAAAAACGGCCGGATTGTGAACACTTAGAGCTTCGAGGTAGTTCAGGTTCGTGAGGTTCTCGATGCCGCCGCTGAGTTTCAGATGCTTGTTGAATTGCCAGTACCCGCGCAGGTCAAACGTCGTGAAGCCGGGGGTTCGCGGTTCGCTGAGTCGGGTGGAAACATGGT
>CAMDPK010000085.1 GCA_945904015.1 Candidatus Kuenenia stuttgartensis
ATGCTCTTCAAACTCGCCGAGTCCGCCGCCCGCCGCTGGCGATTACTCGACGGTGCCCAATGGCTCATCGAAGTCGCCAAAGAGACCCAGTTCCAAGACGGCCAAATCCTCACCCAAGTCGCCGCCTGATTCACGACCTCATCCACAACTGACATTACCTCCTTGAGTCGCTACTGCAGAATGCTGCCTAATTGACTCTTTGGTAGTAAGTGACGCGCTACGGAGTGGCGTATGTCAGTGCAGGAAATGCGTTTCCTGTGCCATGACTTGTTTGATACATTTTACGTCACCCAGCGACTTTTTCTCTTTCATGTCGTCCCAAGCATATTTCCTTCCGGACAAGCTTTCGATAATCACGCCATCGATCCAGTAAGCTTTCGTGAAATACGACGAGAGTACTGTTCCTCTACCCTCCGGCAGTCGGAACAGATTCGACCCATTGGCGTAGTGCTCCGTAGGTGAACTGCAACCTAGCGCGTCCGCCATCAATGTGGGCACCACGTCCTGATGCAGAGACAGCCGAGATTCGACTGCGCCAACAATTTGCCCCGGCGACTTGACCACTAGTGGGGTCTGTGTCTGCCAGCGGGTGAAATTACTGCCGTGCCCCCAATATCCGAGTCCATTCTCATTGAATTCCTCGGCATGATCGCCGGTGACGATGATCCATGTATCCTCAAATCGTCCTTGGCTCTTCAGAGTATCAAACACCAGCTTCAGCAGTGCGTCCGAATAATACAGGCTGTTGTGATAGTCGTTTTTGTAGGGCGTGGAATCCGCGGACTTGTTCAGTGCATATCCACCTTCAACCAGGGGCAATGGGGCAAACCGGGAATACTCCGGTGGATATAGGTATGGGGAATGGGAGGACGTTAGAAACATGAAGTCAAATCGGGGCGAATGACTGCTGTCAGTTGATGACAAGCTCGCAATGTATTTATCGACGACCACACGGTCATCCTTGCTATAGAAATAATCAACAGGTGCAACCCGAGAAAAGAACAGCGAACGCAAAGAAAAACGCTCCAGGTAGCTCGACGTGAAAACGCGAGACCGGTAGCCCTGATCGTGCAACGTCTCTGTAAATAGGCTCGGATTGCTTTTCGGAGTCCCTTTGAATCTATCGTAGTAGCTTGAATGCAGTCCGAACAACAGGCTGAACAAACCGGGCACCGTGGTCGAACCCCCTGATAGGTGCTGATCGAAGCGTGTCGCTGTCGAGGCCAATTGACAGAGATTCGGCATGATTTCGGGGCGGAGACTGTCGGCTTGCCAACTTTCGAGCACCAAAACCAGAATCGATGGTGGCGACTTCTGGCTCACGCAAACGAGGGGTTTCAGGGGGTACTGCACGCTGCCACTCTTGGTTCTACCGACATCCAGCCTTTCCCCACTTTTCGCAGGGAATACTGCTGGCCACATCGCGCTGATCCGCGGCCCGTTTCTGTGGCTGCTTACAGGATAGTAGAGCGGGAACAGTGAATCGATGCTGGTGATCTCTTCCCGGTCATAATGATTGGCCCAAATGTGTATGACGGTGTTGGCAGCGATGGCGGGAATCAGGAAGATCAATAGACCCGAAATCACAAAACGAAGCTTCTTTGGAGAGTAACTCGAAAGTCGATTCAAATAGATGACTAATGCACCCAAGCCCATGGTGCCCAACCCGACTGCGATCAGGAGAAATGTGGGGACGCCTACACCATTGGGATTCGTGACCATCATCTCCACCACGAGCCAGTTGACATGAAAGCCGTAAAGACGGAACGTGGCGTAATCAATCACCAGATAATTCAGCCAAATCCAAGCCACTAGAGGGGCGAGCCAGCGACTCATCGCACTACAGCGAGACGGAAACAGCAGCAAATTGACGATGAACAAACCACCGCCGAAGTAGCCGGCCACGCTTAGCATGTAGATTTTAGACAGTTGCGTACTCAAGCACTGTGCTGACGCAGCGAACAGGCAGAGCACAACCAAAGACGCCAGGATGATATAGAAAGTAAAATTCAAGTGAGAGCGAGCAAAACTCTTCATGACAAAAACTCCTCCATGAGTTTCATGACGTACAAATGGGGTTCAAGAAAGCAGAGCAGAACGATGGTTCTAGAACCGCTCTGGATGCGACTCCCCGAATCCCGCTCCATTTGCTCGAATGCGAGCCGCGATGTTGGACCAAATCTCCGCTGGGAGTCAATCTCTGGTTGGATCGCATATCCGGCAACAGGAGCGGGACGCACTTTGTGCAGTCTTGCTGGTGGGTTAGCGAGACGTCGAATGGCAAAGCATGGGCGTCCACATCAATTCTGGAAAGTTCGCGGAACAGCCGTTAAGGTTTTCAGTGGCTAGGGTTGGGGTTCCTCAGCAAATGTCATTTTGGCTTTCTGGATCGAGATCATCTGCGAATTGCGTTTTTCGAGTTCGCGGACTTCAAAGACGATGCCACCGCCCAGTCGCAGCGTCGTGCCGCCAGTGAAATTCATGTTCGACCCTCGAAATCGCAGCCAATTCTTGAACTTCGCCGGCCTGTTCGAGGGTGGCCTGGCGTTGGCAGCCGTGGGAGTAGGCTGGCTGCTCGAGATCAATCCGCTCGAACACGTTTCGTGGAGTTGGCCGGCCGTCGGCTGGGGATTGCTTGGTGCGGTGCCAACGTTCTTGGTTTTCTACCTGACGTATCGCTTTCCCATCGGTGAACTGCGGAAGATCCGCGATTTCCTCTCTCAAGAGTTGGCCCCATCACTGTCCATCCTGCGTTGGTACGACTTAATTCTGATGTCGCTCTTGGCGGGCGTCGCAGAGGAGTTGCTGTTTCGGGGCGTGTTGCAGCCGTGGATCGGCGAGCTGTGGTGCAACGTCCTCTTCGGAGTTGTGCATTGGATCACGCCGTTGTACGCGTTGCTGGCATTCGTCATTGGTAGCTATCTCAGTTGGACGATGACTGTCACCGAGCCGCACAATCTGCTGACACCCATCGTGATTCACGCCGTCCATGACTATCTGGCTTTTCTGATGATCGTGGCGATGCACCGCCGCACGACTGCGGTTCCACCCACTTCGGAAAACGCCGATTGACGAATCGCGAGTCGGTTCCAGAATGAGCCGCATCCCGGATGTCGAAGGTCTCTTGACGGTCGTTGTTGGCATCCGGTATCCCACCCGCCCCGGTCACGGCCGCGCGAACGTATCGTTCGTCGTATTCGGCGGATCGAGCCTTGAGGAGTCAACATGTTGGATCAGTGGATGGCCAGGACCGGACAGTGGGAGAACTCCCGTCGCGAATACGCGCGGCAGCGGCAGATGGGGATCGGTGACCTGCTGCTGGAGAATCGCATCGTCTTTTTGGAAGGGGTCATCAACGACGGCGTCGCCAACCTGATCGTGATGAAACTGCTCTTCCTGCAATCTGAAAGCCGCAATCAAGACATTCATTTGTACGTCAACTCGCCCGGCGGCTCGGTCACGGCGACGATGGCGATTTACGACACGATGCAGTTTATCGACTGCAAAGTCGCAACCTACTGCGTGGGGCTGGCGGCCAGTGGCGGAGCGATCGTGGTGGCCGGCGGCACGAAGGGCAAACGCCACATTCTGCCGCACGCCAAGATGATGATCCATCAGCCCTACGGCGAGGTCGGCGGCCAAGTCTCGGACATCGAGATCCAAGCCAAGGACATTATCGACACGCGCGAGGTGCTCAACCAAATCCTCGCCAGCCATACCGGCCAGCCGATTGAGGTGATCGCCCGCGACACCGCTCGTGATCGATACTTGACGGCGGCCGAGTCGAAGACCTATGGCCTGGTCGACGAAGTCCTCAGCAAAGCTCCGCCGGAAACCAAGCCGGTTATTGAATAACTGCAACCAATCGTAGCCACGCTCGCCAGAGCGTGGGCCGAGTCACCAACAAGCCCACGCTCTGGCGAGCGTGGCTACAAAAGCGAGTCTTCCATGTCGGTGCTTGTTCCCTGGGTCGTTGAAAAGAGTGGCCGCGAAGAGCGGGTCATGGACATCTACAGCCGGCTGCTCAAAGACCGGATCGTGATCATGGGCAGCCAGGTCAGCGACGATGTCGCCAACGCGATCGTCGCTCAGCTTCTGTTCCTGCAATTTGAGGACAGCAAAGCGGACATTCATTTCTACATCAACTCGCCGGGCGGCTCGATCACGGCGGGAATGGCGATCTACGACACCATGCAATACATCAATTGCAGCGTCGCGACGTACTGCATCGGCCAAGCCAGCAGCATGGGAGCCGTCCTGCTCACAGCCGGTTGCGCCGGCAAGCGGTTCGCGCTGCCGAACGCTCGCATCATGATCCACCAGCCGCTGGCCGGGATGCAGGGGACGGCCACCGAACTCGAAATTCATGCCAAAGAAGTGATCAAGGTCAAACGCCGGATGAACGAAATCCTGATGAAGCACACCGGCAAGACGCTCGATGAACTGCAAAACGACACCGACCGTGACAACTTCATGACCGCCGACGAGGCCAAGGACTACGGCCTGATCGATCATGTGCTCAGCAAGTTGCCGGTAAAGACCGGCGAGACGACGTAGTTTATTTCGGAGCCATCACGGATGAGGCTCATTTTTCGACTGTTGTCACTCGCTGTCATCGCCGCTTCTGGCTGCGCGAGCCGAGGCAATGTCGATCTGCTCGAGGCCCGGCTGCGAGAACAGGAAGACCAACTCCGTTCGCTGCACACGCAAGTCGATCGGACGAACTCCGAACTGACTGCGGCGCGACGTCTGAATGATTCGCTCAAACAAAAGGTCGTGCAGCCGGCAAATCATGAGGCGACGTTTGATCTCAGCGAGCAGCAGTTCCAAGTCACCGGTTTGAAGATTAACCCGCTGTTGACCGGCGGCTTCAACCGCGACGGAAAACCAGGGGATGACCAAGTCACGCTCGTCTTCACCGCGATTGACCGGCGCGATCAGCCAGTCCAATTGCCTGGCCGGGTGGAATGCGAGTTGATCGATCCTTCGCGGCCTGCGGAGCAACAAAGAGTCGGTCACTGGACATTCGATGCCGCAAAGACTCGGACCGCCTGGCAGAAGACGCTCGGCAGTTTCGGGTATCGCTTTGAGCTTCCGTGGCAGTCGCCGCCGACCAACAGCGACCTCGAACTTCGCGTCCGATTCCAGTCCCAACATGGAGACCGATTCGAAGCCTCAGCCCCAATCCGGATCGCGTTGCCGAAGCCCACTCTCGGCGCGGACCAACTGATGCCGTAACCTGACGTGGGGTGAATGATGCGACGAATCCATTTCCTGTGTCTGATCTGCGCGATTGGCCTCGCGGCGAACTTCGTGACGGCCGATGACCCACCTGCCGCGTCCCAACCGGCCGTCGTTCCCAAGTCGTCGCCTGACGAAATCGAGCAGTGGATTCGCGATCTGAATGCGCCCGAATTCACGCGACGTGAAGCGGCGACTCGAAACTTGATTGCTGCCGGTGCCGATGCGGCGGAATTGCTGGTGAAGGCGGTGCAGACCAGCAGTCTTGAATCGACCTGCCGCATCACCACGATCCTGCGAGCTTGGTACACGTCCGGCAAGGACGAACTCATCGAGCCGGCCGAAGTGGCCTTCGAGCAGCTTGTCGAATCCAAGAATCGGCACATGGCCAGCCGAGCGGTTGCGGTGCTGGATCAGTACGCGACCACCATTCGGCAAGACCGAGCGATCGCTCAGATCAAACAGTTCGGCGGAACCATCGAAGTCTCAACGATGATGGGACGCCTGCGAATCGCCGGTCCCGACGAGACACGGTCCTTCCTGGTGATCCTGGGCCGAAACTGGCGCGGCGGCGAAGAGGGTCTCAAGTATCTGCGGCGCGTCAGCGGCCTCACTCAACTGTACCTGCTCCAGGATCAAACCACGGGCAAGATCGTCACCCCCGGAGTCACTCAAGATTCGATTGACGAACTGCGCCGCGTGTTGCCGGCTCTGGCTGTGGATTATCGCGGGCCCGCGTTTCTCGGCGTGAAGACGCTGCCCAACATTCCCATCTGCCACATCCACGAGGTGCCGGCTGACACGCCCGCTGACCGAGCAAAACTCATGGCGGGAGACGTCGTCATCGGATTCGACGACAAGCCGGTCAACTCGTTCCCGGATTTGGTGAAGCTCATCGGCACGAAACAGCCGGGAGACGTCATCAAACTCGAAGTGCTACGAGGTGCCGATAACGACGAAATGAATGACCTGGGACGGCTCAGAGGACAGCCCGAATCTGACGCCGCGAAAGAGTACCTTGAAAAGCTCCGCGAGCGGTTGGGCAAGAAGATCGATGTGACGCTCGGCGAGTGGGGTGCGAAGCCGCAGCCATAAGTCACCCGGCGCGTGGCGTGCTGAGCCAGTTGACGGTCGCGAATCCGGATGATTAGCCTGACGTCCGTGAGCCAGAATTCGCCCAAGGCCGCGACTGCCCCAAGCCCGTCGAGAAACATTTCATGTCCGTGTCCTCTCCGCCAGCGAGTTCATCGCCGGACGCCTTGGCAAAACTGCGAATCTCCCGTTCCGCACCGCCACCGCGCCGCTCGTGGCCAAAAGTCCTGTTTGGACTGGCCGTGCTATTGGCAATGGGCCTGGGTGGATTCGCGGTAGCGTCTAAGAGTGGCTGGGTTTCCGTCGGCAAGAATTGGCTGACCGTTCCGGAGATGATCCAGTCTCGGCCGGAGGTTCGCCTCGGTTCGGTGACCGTGGAAACCGGACGATCCGCCGAGGCGCTGGTGGTCGCGACCGGCTACTTGGAATCTCGTCGGCAAGCGAAGATTGGTGCTCGGGCCCCAGGGCGCATCGAGTTGGTGAATGTCGAGGAAGGGAGTCGTGTCGAGACAGGTCAGGTGCTGGCAGTGCTCGAACACGCGGACCTGGAAGCTTCGCTCGCGGCCGTCATGGCATCGCTGTTGCGAGCCAAAACTGCGGCGGCCGAGCAAGAAATCGCGATCGCTCAGAGTCTGCGCGAACTTGACCGTGCGGAACGGCAATGGAAATCCAAGACGATTTCGGATTCCGAGTACGACGAAAAGAAATTCAAACACGACGGAAACGTGGCCCGCCGCGCTTCACTTGCCGCCGAAATTGCTCTGGCCGAAGCGCGTGTCCGTGAAGCTGAGCAGATGAAGGAGAACATGTTCATCAAGGCCCCATTCAACGGCACCGTGATCTCCAAGGATGCCGAGGTCGGCGAATCGATTCTCCCCGGCGGCATGGGCGAGGCGTCGGGACGAGGCTCGGCGGTGACAGTCGCCGATCTCGAACACCTGGAAGTCGAATGCGACGTGAAGGAAGACTACATCAGCCGAGTGACCCCCGGTCAAACCGCCGAGGTCGCCGTCGATGCCGTTCCGAAATTCCGCTATCAAGGCCGAGTCCGCAAAATTATTCCGATGGGGGACCGCGCGCGAGCCACGATCAAAGTGAAAGTCGAAATCATCAATGTCGATCCGCGGCTGTTTCCCAACATGAGCGCGACGGTTTACTTCCTGCCCGCCGAAACGGACGCTGCGATCGAGGCACCATCGCGTCGAGTTTTCTGTGACACCGACGCGATTCGTGCCGACGATGCCGGTCGGTTCGTGTGGATTGCGGACGAACAGGACCGAATTCGTCGCCAAGATGTGAAGGTCGGCAGCGAGCGTGACAAACGCACGGAAATCACCGAAGGTCTGTCCGGCGGCGAGCGAGTCGTCATCGCCCCGCCGGGTTTGGAGTCGGGACAGCTTGTGAAAATTCTGCGTTAGCCAAGATGAGGCTGTTTGAGAACCGTAGCCACGTTCGCCAGAACGTGGGCAAAATCTTGAAACCCCCACGTTCTGGCGAACGTGGCTACGTTGAGCTTCGGGAGACCAACTTTGTCGGAAGCACATTCAGATAACGGCGAGCCAGTTGTCGTCGTTCACGACGTTTGCAAAGAATTTCATCGCGATGCGATCACGATCCCCGTGCTGTCGGGAATCAATCTGGAACTCAAACGTGGCGACTATTTGGCGTTGATGGGACCATCGGGTTCCGGAAAATCCACGTTGCTGAATTTGGTCGCAGGTCTGGATCGACCGACCTCCGGTACCGTGACCGTGTGCGGACAGAGCTTGGAGTCGACTTCCGAAAGCAAGCTGGCTCGATGGCGTTCACGGCACATCGGGTTCATTTTCCAACTCTACAACCTGATCCCAGTGCTCACGGCATTCGAGAATGTCGAATTGCCGCTCACGCTGACTTCGCTGTCGCGGCGCGAACGTCGCGAGCACGTCGAGGCCGCGCTGCAAGTCGTCGGCCTGAGTGATCGGTCGCATCACTACCCACGCCAACTGTCCGGTGGTCAGGAACAGCGTGTCTCAATTGCACGCGCGATCGCCACCGACCCGACGTTGATCGTCGCTGACGAGCCGACCGGCGATCTCGACGCCAAATCGGCGGGCGAGATTCTCGACCTGATGGAACGGCTGAATCGCGAGTTTCACAAAACGATCATCATGGTCACTCACGACCCGGATGCAGCGGCTCGCGCGAAGCAAATCGTGTATTTGCAGAAAGGCGTGCTGGTCGAGAAGACTCACGCGGGGCAGGAGTAAATCATGCACATCTTCTTCTACATCTGGCGAAATCTGAAACGGAACAAGCTGCGTTCAACACTGACGATTCTCTCAGTCGGATTCAGCCTCGCGCTGATGACGGTGCTGAACGGATACATGGCGATGCAGGGCGTTTGGGGCAAGGAGGCGGAGAAAAATCAGCGCATTGTGGTAATGAACAGCCAAGGCTTTTCGGGGATGCTGCCGATCTCATACGTCGATCGCGTCGCCAGCACTCCGGGAGTTCAGGCTGCGACGCCGTATGCTTGGTACGGTGGCAACTACAAAGAGGAGCAGATGCCTTTCGCGCAATTCGGTACTGATCCCAAAAACGCGTTCAAGGTATGGGACGAGTTCACCATTGCCCCGCAGCAACTCGAAGAATGGCAGAAGACTCGCAATGGTTGTGTCGTCGATCGTCGGCTGGCTGAAAAGCGCGGCTGGAAGATTGGCGAACGAATTCCGTTGCAGGGCACGTTTTATCGGTTCAACTTGGATTTGGTGCTGTGCGGCGTTTGGGATTCGCCGCAGGACACCGGATCGCTGTGGTTCAACTGGCTGTATCTCGACGAGGGCATGCGAGAATTGAACGCACCGGGAACCGGTAATTCGGGGACCATCTTCGCGCGAGTCGGTGGCTCGGAGTCGATGGCCGTCGTCTCGCAGCGGATCGACGAACGCTTCGCCAGCTCCGACAACCCGACACGCACACAAACGGAAGCCGCCTTCGCCCAGATGTTCACAGACATGATGGGCAACGTGCAGTTTTACATCCTCGTCATCGGAGTGGCCGTGGTGTTTTCGTTGTCGCTCGTGGCCGCGACCGCAATGGCGATGTCGATGCGCGAACGCACGACCGAGATTGCGGTGCTCAAAGCGATCGGGTTCTCACGCCGCCGAGTGCTGGCGACGGTATTGGGTGAAGCCTGTGCGATCACGCTGCTGGGAGGCTTGATGGGAATTCTGATTGGCTGCTCCTGTCTGGAATTACTGCATCAACTCAGTTCGCAATTCATGCCGTTATCCGTGTTCGACATGATCGGCCCGTGGCTGGCATATCTGCTGGCGACTTCGGCCGGAATCGGCTTGGTCAGCGGCATTGTCCCTGCGGTTCTCGCCGCACAGTTGTCAGTGATCGATGGGCTGCGCCGAGTCGTGTAGTACCCTCGCCCCCGGGCGAGCGGAGGGTGTCAATCCTCCGAGAAATGACGATGAGTACAAGACCAACGGAAAAGAACTCGGAGGACTAACGTCCCCCGCTCGCCAAAAAAGAGATCCGCCAATGATTCCCGTCAAATACAACGTCCGTAATCTTCGAGTCCGCTGGGTCACGACGCTGATGACTGTCGTCGCCACGGGTCTTGTGGTCTGGTGCACCGTGCTGACGTTTGGTCTGATCGAGGGCCTTGACCACGCGCTGCGGATCAGCGGCGAACCGCTGGACTTGATCGTGTTGCGAAAAGGGACGACCGAAGAGACCTCCAGCAACATCGACCAGAAGGTCGCCAAGGAGATCGCGAATCTCGATGGCATCGCGACGGACAGTTCCGGACAGCCGCTGTGCTCGTCCGAGTTCGTCACGATTTTGACGAAGCCGCGCCGCAACAACGGTGGCACGACCAACCTAATCGTGCGCGGTTTGCAGGACGTCGGCCGCGGCCTGCGTCCCGGATTCAAAATCGTGCGTGGTCGCGATGTTCGCGCCGGCGTCAACGAGGTCATTACGAGCGAGAACATGGGCGAACGCTTTCAGAATTTGGCGATCGGCGAAAAGCTCGAAATCAACAAAGTGAATTTCGAGGTCGTGGGCTACTTCGAGGCCGCCGGCAGTTCCGCCGAATCCGAAGTCTGGACCGATCTACGCGACCTGACCGGAGCACGCCGACAGCCGGGGGCGCTCTCGGCGGTCAACCTCCGCTGCCGGGATGAAGAATCGAAGACTGCGTTGCTGAAACGCATCCGCGAGGACGAACAATTCAAACTCGATGCGATGGACGAGCCGGCGTATTACGAGCGGCAAATGACAGCGTCGATTGGGCTCAAGTTTGTCGGCTATGCCATCGCCGTGTTCCTGACGATGGGCGCGATGTTTGCCGCCGCCAACACGATGTATGCCGCCGTCGCCAGCCGCGGCCGCGAAATCGGAGCGCTCCGCGCGATCGGCTTCAGCCGTCGCAGTATCCTGCTGTCTTTCTTGTTTGAATCAGTGCTGCTGTGTTTGCTCGGCGGCTTGCTGGGTTGCCTGGCGACGCTGCCTTTGAATGGTCTTTCCACCGGCACGGCCAACTGGGCTACGTTTAGCGAGATCACCTTCGCGTTCCGTTTCGGCCCCACCGTCCTTTTGCAGGGCGTCATCATGGCTCTCTTGATGGGACTCGTCGGTGGCTTGGCCCCCGCCCTCCGGGCCGTTCGCATGCCGATCATCAGTGCTCTGCGAGAAACGTAACCGGCCGAAGGTTCGTACCACTGGGCGAGCGGGGGACGTCAGTCCTCCGAGAATCAAATCGGATCCGCTCATCCCTCGGAGGACTGACGTCCCCCGCTCGCCGGAGACTGCCGCAAGAGTTCGATCAACTCCACCGCTGCACGTCCTGGTGTCGGTGACGAACAAATCACGCTGCTCACGGCGGCTCGAGTTGCGCCGGCGCTTCGGACTGCGGAGATGTTTGCGGACGAAATGCCGCCGATGGCGAACCAGGGGAGCGTGATCTCGGCCGCAACTTGGCGGACGAAGTCGAGGCCGGCGAGTTGGTCGAACGACTTCGTGCTGGTCGCGAAGCACGGGCCGACTCCGAGGTAATCGGCTCCGTCGAGCACCGCTTGGCGTGCTTGCTCGATGGTGTGCGTCGAGACTCCGACCAACCGATGCGGGCCGACGATGCGGCGGGCTTCGCGGACGGAGAGTTCGTCTTGGCCGACATGGACGCCGTCGGCCTCGGCCAGCACGGCGAGATCGGGGCGGTCATTCATGATGAAGAGCGCGTCCGCTTCGCGCGTCCATTTACGGATTCGGCGAGCGGATTCGAGCAGACTGCGGTCGGTCAATTCTTTCTCGCGAAGCTGCACGATTCGCACGCCGGCTTCGAGTGCTTGCCGAATCACGGGGCCGCTGCCGCGAAGGCACAACGCTTCGGTGACGAGCAAATACAAGTCGCAGCCAGCCAGCCGCTCGCGAGCGGTGAGTGTCGTGGTCAACGCCTTTTCGATCGTGTACAGCCGGTATCGAAGCTGTTCGAGGTGTGCCGGCAAGCGTGGATCGGCGAGTCGTGGCCGAGACTGCGGCGAGTTGGTGGACTCTTCGCCGGACGAGCCTGCGGCCGAATGGCCGAGCAGCAGTTTGGAAAACTCTTCGAGCGTGCGGAGCGCTTCTTCGACTCGGCGGCAGTTGGCGACGACGACGTCGCTGGGCAGCAGCCGAGTCTGCTCACGCGGCGTTTTGATGCGTGTGCCCACGTCGCCAAGCGTGTCGCGTGCGGCGAACAGTCCCAATCGGTCGAGGTCCGACAGCCGTTCGGTCAACTCGTGCCGCAGTTCTTTGAGCAGCCGCGAGAGGTGCGAGTCGTCGAGCGAGAATCGCACGAAGTCCTCGACCACGCGCAATCCCTCGCGAGCGCGATTCGCTGCCGCGTCGAGCGTTCGCAGCGTGTCGGTCAGGTCTGATTCCGTCGGCTCCGTCCAATGGATGTCGAACTCGGGGACGATCGGTTCCATATGGATGCCGGCTTGTTGTTTCAGTCGGTCTTGAAGTCCGAGAACATTGAGTCCGAAGCGGCTGAAGAACTCGGCGACAGTCACATCGACGACCGCCAGCGCGGACAGCAAGTGCTCGGTCCCCGCACCGTCTTCGGAGCCAAGTTGCATCGCCAGTTCGCGAGCCTCGCGAACAACATCTGCCAACAGCGGACTGAGCGGAATCGGCACCGGCGGCGGTTCGAGCGAATCGTCGAAGGTCGGCACGAACGAGAAACCGATCCCGATCACTTCGGCGTTGATGCCGAACTGACCGAGCAATTCACTGGCTCGTGTTTCATCGACCGACAAGGCCCGCAGCAGATGCAGCGGTTCGGCCGTGCTCGCGCCGGCGGCCCAAGCGAATCGGCCGGCACCGTCGAGTGCTCGCATCGCTCCAGGAGTTAGACCGGCGTCGGACATAATGGGTCCATGACGTTTTGGAAAACGGTATCACGGCTTTCGGCCATCGGCTCACGGCTTTCGGCCCGGCGCATGAAAACGCCCCATCGCGCTGGAAATCTGAACGCGATGGGGCGGATGATTAACACAAGTCTTGGCTAGTTGTCGCCTCCGCCGAGCGTGAACAGCGGGCCGGCTCCGCCTTCACCCATGCCGCCTTTGAGTTGCTCACGAGGCACGGCAACGGCACCCGGAGTGGGTTCGTCAGTCTTGATCTCGCCGGTCAGCTTGCGGCTGAGACCGATTTTGCGATCTTCGGTGTCCACTCGCAGGACGCGGACTTCCAGCTCGTCGCCGACTTTGACCAACTCTTCCGGATTCTCGACCTTCGAGTCCGCCAGCTCGGAGATGTGCAGCAGACCTTCGAGTTCCGGGGCCAGTTCGATGAAGACTCCGAAGTTGGTGATCTTCGTGACTTTGCCTTTGACCACTTCGCCCGGCTGAAACTTCGACGGAATGTCGGTCGCCCACGGATCACTGGCGAGTTGCTTGAGTCCCAACGCGATGCGTTTGCGTTCTTGGTCGACGGTCAGAACTTGGCACTCCAACTCTTGCCCCTTCTTGAGCATTTCGCTGGCGTGAGAAATCTTCCGCGTCCAGCTCATGTCGCTGACGTGCAACAACGCATCGACCCCCTCTTCGAGTTCGATGAACGCTCCGTAGTTCGTGAGGTTGCGGACCACCCCTTTGACGTTCGCACCGGCCGGGTACTTGGCGGCGACGTCGTCCCAGGGATTGGGCAGCGTCTGCTTCATGCCCAACGAGATTTCCTGCTTCTCTTTGTTGATGCCCAGCACGACCACATCGACCTTGTCGCCGATCTGGACGATCTCGGTCGGGTGATTGATGCGTTTGGTCCAGGACATCTCGCTGATGTGAACCAGTCCTTCGATGCCGTCTTCGAGCTTCACGAACGCACCGTAGCTCATGACGTTGACGACCTCGCCGTTGATCTTCGCGCCGACTGGGTACTTGTCGCCGACGGCGTCCCACGGACTGGGGAAGCGTTGCTTGAGGCCGAGCGCGATCTTTTCTTTCTCACGATCGACGTGCAGCACCATGACCTCGATCTCTTGATCGATCTTGACCACTTCCGTTGGGTGCCCGATGCGGCCCCAGCTCATGTCGGTGATGTGCAGCAGGCCGTCGATGCCGCCCAGGTCGACGAACGCACCGAAGTCGGCGATGTTCTTGACGATGCCCTTGCGAATCTCGCCGTCCTTGAGATCGGTGAGCAACTTCTGCTTGAGTTCCGTGCGGCGATCTTCGATCAGCTTGCGGCGCGACACGACGATGTTGCGGCGAGCCTCGTCGATCTTGAGGATCACGCATTCGATCTCGCGACCGATGTACGTGCCGATGTCCTGCGGCCGGCGAATATCGACTTGGCTGGCGGGCAGGAACACATTGACGCCAATGTTGACCAGCAGACCGCCCTTGATTTTGCGAAGGACCGCCCCTTTGACGACGTCCCCTTCGGCGTGATTCTTGATGACCCGTTCCCATTCGCGAACGCGGTCGGCCTTTCGCTTCGAAAGCATGATTAGGCCGAAGTCGTCTTCGACCTCTTCCAGCAGCACGCTGATCTTGTCGCCGGGCTGCGGCTTCGGATCGTCTCGTTCCCATTCGTCGAGAGTGACGACTCCTTCGCTCTTGTAGCCGATATCCACGAGCACTTCGTCGCCATCCACGCGGATGACCGTGCCTTCGATGATTTGATTGACGTCGAACGCGTGACCCACTGAGCCGTAAATTCGCTCCAGTTCGTCGTGAACCTCGTGGTCCGATTGTTCGAGGCTAGAAATGTCAAACGCCGAGTCCAGCTCGGCGTCGTCTACGTTGAATTCACGAATCAAAAAGCGGTCAACCATTGTCTGCTGCTACCATTCCCGCAGTTTGAGCGACTAGCGGCCGATGCCGACTCAGCCTGCTCCACCACGGTTCGTTCGAGGAGTCGCTTCGCCGTTCCGATCGCACACGCGACGGAAACCTCCGGCAAAAGCAAGGGGCGGGACTATAGCGGCCCGCAGCCGCGACCGAACAGGGATTTGACCGAGTTTTTCCGCCGAGAATCCCAGCGGTCGTGACGGAGTTCGGTCGATCGCAACCGCCATCAACGGCATCGGTCACGCTCTGACGCTTGAAGGTCCGAGAAACTGAGCAATAGACTCGCCTCGTTGTTCGCCGATTCCACGGACTTTCCACCCGCCCACGAGGAGCCTCGCCATGTCCCACCTAAAACTTTCTCGCCGCGAAATGCTCGAACAGTCGATGTTCGCGACTGCGGCCGCCATCGCCGCTCGGCATGTGAATCTGCCGGTTGCGCACGCTCAGGAGTCCAGCAGCCCGAACAACACAATCCGCGTGGCGATCACCGGCGTGAATGGTCGCGGTGGATCGCACATCTCCGAATTGAAAAAACGAAAGGGAGCCGAAATCGCTGCGATCATCGACGTCGATGAGGCGGTTGGACAACGCAACTGCGACGCGCTCGAAAAAGAACTCGGCAAGCGACCGGCGTTCTTCACGGACATTCGCAAGGCTCTCGAAGACAAGTCGATCGACGCGGTGAGCATCGCGACGCCGAACCACTGGCACTCACTGGCCGCGATCTGGTCGATGCAGGCCGGCAAGGACGTCTACGTCGAGAAACCGGTGAGCCACAACGTCAGCGAAGGCCGCCGCTGTGTGCAGGTCGCCCGCAAGCACAAGAAAATTTGCCAGACCGGAACACAGAGCCGCTCCGAACAAGGCATGCGCGACACGATCGCGTTCATTCACAGCGGCGGCATCGGCGAGGTCAAGCTGGCTCGCGGCCTGTGCTACAAGCGTCGTGGGTCGATCGGCCCGCGTGGCGTGTACGAACCACCGAAGACCGTCGATTACGACATCTGGTCCGGCCCCGCTCCGCTGAAGCCGGTGACTCGTCCGAAGTTCCACTACGACTGGCACTGGCAATGGGACTACGGCAACGGCGATCTCGGCAACCAGGGCATCCATCAAATGGACATCGCCCGCTGGGGCCTGCAAGTCGCCGATCTGGGCGAAGGTGTACTCAGTTACGGCGGCCGTCTCGGCTACGAGGACGCTGGCGAGACCGCCAACTCGCAAGTTTGCATCCACAAGTACGGCGACAAGCGGCTGGTCTTTGAAACGCGAGGTCTGCCGACTCCCAATTACCAGGGAGCCAAGATTCTCGAAACCGACGCCAACAAGGGAGCCGGAGTCGGTGTGATTTTCTACGGCACCGAAGGCTATGTGGTCATAGGGAGCTATTCGTCGGGCGTCGTATTTGACAAAGACGGGAAACTTGTGAAGGACTTCAAAGGGGGCGGCGATCACTTCGGAAACTTCCTGGCCGCCTGCCGCAGCCGCAAGCACGAAGATCTCAACGCCGACATTCTCGAAGGCCACTTGTCGAGCGCGTTGTGTCATCTCGGCAACATCTCGTATCGCTTGGGCGAGCAGATGCCCGTCGCCGCGATCAAGGAGCGGCTGGCCAACGACGTCGAAGCCCTCGGAACATTCGACCGCTTCTCCGAGCACCTCGCCGAAAACAAAGTCGACGTCGCCAGCACGAAAGCGTACTTCGGCCTCGACCTGACGCTCGACGGCAAAAAGGAAATCTTCACCGGCTCACACGCCGCCGCCGCCAACCCGATGCTGACTCGCGAGTACCGTAAGCCGTTCGTTGTGCCAGCCGAGAAGGACGTCTAATCGTGCCTCCGCAGTTCTGTTGAAATCATCCAAGCGGGGGGCACGTCCCCCCGCTTGCATTTCTCCTTTTTCGTGACTTTGTGGCTTCGTGGTTCAAAACAGATTCACCACAAAGGCACAAAGTCACGAAGGGGCACCATTCAGGAGTGAACCATGAAGCCATGCTTCGTTCTGTTTCTCACCGCGCTCGTCGTGATCTCGTCTGCATTCGGCGACGAACCGACCCGCACGTATCGCAACGTTTTGAAACCGCTCGACAATCCGGAACCGTTGCTCGCCGATCATCCGGAGTTCGTCGAACCGGTTCGTGAACTGCGCCGGTACGAAGCTCCGATCTTGGTCAACGAACCGGAAGCAGACCTCTCCGTGCGAGCGTGGCGGTTCTCGTACAACGCGCGCGGCATCGTCGAGATGCCCAACCGGCTGCAAGCCAAAGCAACCGCCGTCATCATGGTCCACCCGTGGGGCATCGACGACGGCCAAGGCTGGGACACGCCCGAACCGGCTGGAGTCTGCGACTTCTGCACGCCGGACAAAAATCATCTCGCCGCGCGGCACACGCACGAGGTCATCAATCCGTTCTTGAAAACCGCACGCAGCAAAGTCCCACTCGTGATGTACAGCCTCCCCGGCGGCGAAGACTCGATTCGCAAAAAGCTCTACCGCTCGCTGCATGCCAAACCGAGCGACACTGACCGCCAACAAGGTGCAAAAGAACTCACTGCCAAGCTGAAGAGCTTTGAATACAAAGGCCAGCCACTCGTGGAAACGATTTCGCTGTCGGCCGAAAATCCGGTCAAAGACTACTTCCGCCAGTTTCCCGGCCTCGACGCCAGTGCGAAGTACAACAACGCCGGCTACTGGGAGCAGCCGATCCCCGTCACGAAGGACATCGACGTCGATCCAAACGACGTTGTGATCTACGACTCCGAAGGCTACGAGCCGCTCAAGAAATTCCTGAAAGCGAACGGTATCCGCCACGTCCTGCTGACCGGCTACGCCACCGACATGTGCTACTGCAAGACGACCGCTGGCTATGAAAATCTCTCGAAGGACTTCAACGTGTTCCTCGTCGGTGACGCCTCGCTGGCGACGTTCCCCGCCAACAACACACCGCGCTTCGCGACCAACGCACATCTGTCGTTCGCGTCGCTCAACCAATTGGTCACCCAAATCTCGTGGATCAAGTTCGACCCCCGATGACGCCCCTCTCTCCTCGGGAGAGGGTGGCCGAAGGCCGGGTGAGGGTGTCGGGACCAGACGACGACCGTCACCGAAAGGACGCCAGCGGTCGGACGACTTCACGCAGCAACGTCAATCGCGTTTCGATTCCCTCACCCCGGCCCTCTCCCAAAGGGAGAGGGAGAAAGACAACCGCAGCACATGCCCGCGTTCACGCACCACATATTCGTCTGCTGCAATCAACGTTCTCCCGGCCATCCGCGCGGGTGCTGCGATCCCGAAGGCTCGGAAGCGTTGCGGAATGTCTTCAAAGCGGAGGTCAAAACGCGCGGGCTGGGGCCGCTCGTGCGAGCCAACTCGTCTGGATGTCTGGACCAGTGCGAGCATGGGCCGTGTGTCGCGATTTACCCGCAAGGTATTTTCTACGGGCACGTCAAAATCGAAGACGTTCCTCGCATCATCGAAGAATCGGTCTTGCACAATCGAGTTCTGGACGATTTGCTTATCAGCTCCGAATGCCTCAACAACCGCAACTGCGAGCACATTCGCTCGCGACCAACCGCTTGAAGTGCCCCGCCGTTACCCGCCTCGCTTCCTCCAACCGATCCCGCCAGGAGAAGACCGATGGGTTGCTCACACACGAATCACGGGTCGCATCCGGTGTTCTCTCGTCGAACCGTCTTGCAGGCCGGTTCGCTCGGCCTGATGGGTTTGGGATTGGCCGACGTGCTGCGGATGCGAGGCGTCGCGGCGGGACCGCAAGTGGTGACGCCGGTGAAGTCGGTGCTGTTCGTGTTTTTGACCGGCGGCCTGTCGCATCAAGACAGTTGGGACTTGAAGCCGGACGCTCCCGCCGAAGTGCGCGGTGAATTCAATCCGATTCCGACTCGCACGCCCGGCCTGTTCGTTTGCGAACACTTGCCGAAGCTGGCTCAGCTTTCCGAAAAGTACGCTTTGATCCGCTCGATCAGCACGGACAGCAGCGGGCATGGCGAAGCGTGTCACGCGCTGTTGGCCGGCCGGCTCGATATTCCGCCGGGGTTCAACATCAATGTCGTGCCCAGTCCGCTCGAATGGCCGTCGATTCCGTCGCAAGTGATGCACGCGACGCGGCCGCGAAACAATGTTCCGGCGGCCGTCGTGCTACCTCAGCCGAGCGTCAACGAAGCCAACAGTGTGCGTCCCGGCCAGTACGCGGGGCGATTGGGATCGAAGTGGGAGTCGTGGCACATCGACATCGCCGCTCCGTGTGCGCTCGGCAACGGTGCGTGTCCGCATTGTTTCCGATTTGACACCGAGGATTATCAGCACGGTTCGCCGACGATCTTCGACACGCCGATGCTGACGCTGCCGGAAGGTGGATCTCTGCGGCTCAACGATCGAGTCGGCTTGCTGGCCGAGATCGAACGTCAGCAACGGAATCTCGAAAAGACGGCGGACGCGGATCGCATCGACCGACAACGGCAACAGGCATTGTCGGTGCTCGCGGAACCGAAGACACGTTCGGCGTTCGATGTCGAGCAGGCTGATCCGGCGATCCTCGCCAAGTACGGCAAGAACAAGTTCGGGCTGTCGCTGCTGATGGCTCGGCGATTGATCGAGGCGGGAGTCGGACTCGTGCAGGTGAACCTCGGCAAGAACTCGACGTGGGACACGCACCGCCGAAACTTCCTCAACCTGCGAGACAACTTGCTGCCGTACTACGATCAATCAGTCTCCGCGCTGCTGGAGGATCTCGCAGCAACCGGACTGCTGAAGACGACGCTGGTCATCGTGATGGGTGAGTTCGGGCGGACTCCGAAGATCAACAAGGACGCGGGGCGCGATCACTGGAACCCGGCGAACTCGGCGCTGTTCGCCGGAGCGGGCGTGCGCGGCGGGCGCGTCATCGGTGCGACCGACAAGCTGGCGGCGTATCCGATCGCCGACAAGATGACGCCGGAGAACGTCGCGGCGACGATCTACAACACGCTGGGCATCCCGCGCAACGCCGACTGGCACGACATCGACGGCCGTCCGTTCGAGTTGTATCGAGCCGAGCCGATCTTCGAGCTGTTCTGAGCGCGTCGGGTGGGACCAGCGAATGCGCCGGCCCACCATTTCCCGATCATTGCGGTGGGCCGGCGCTTCGCTGGTCCCACCCTACGCCTGAGTGCTGTGGGTTCAGGCGTCACTCGGCCTTTTTGGCTTCGACCAAAATGCCGCCGAGCTTCAGGAAGCGATGCACTCGCGAGAACCACAATTGCCGGTTCCATGCGAGGCCGGTTTGATCGCACGCGTGCTTCAATTCATCGCGGTTGAACGTGCGGCAGCGCCACATCCGGCCGTTGAGAAAGCCGGTGTACGTGTCCTCGGTCGCGGCGAGCAACAGACTGCCTCCCGGCTTCAGAACGCGATGCAGTTCCGCGAGGCCGGGGAGCGGCTCGGGCAGGTATTCCAAAACGTAACCGCAGGTGACGCAGTCGAACGAGTTGTCGGCGAACGGTAGATGCGTCAGATCCGCGGCGATGTACCAGGGCCGAGTCTCGCCGTGCGATTGTCGCGACTTCATCGACTGTCTTGCTCGGCGGAGCATCTGCGGCGAGAGGTCGCAGGCGACGATCTGCACTTCGGGATGCGTGTGCTTCAGCAAGTGGCCGAGGATCTGACCAGCTCCCGAGCCGACATCGAGGATCGACTGAAACCGGCCGAGATCAAAGTTTTGCTTCCGCAACATGCGGCCGATGAGCGGCTGATGCAGCGAGACCAAACTGGCGATCATCAGCATCGCGCCGGCCGGTCCGTCGTACAACCTTCGCACTCTGCTGCGGTACTGCTGTAACGGCAGGCGTTGAAAGCCGCGAAACTCAAACAACCGGCGAAAGGCACGCTTGTGCAATGCCGGGCGGCTGATGCGAGGTGGCTCAAGTGGTGTCATGTCGGAAGGGTTTACTGTCTCAATGAGCCGGAACGCGCTAGCGTCCGGTTGAGTTGAACGAATTGAACCGGACGCTAGCGCGTTCCGGCTGATTCACTGAGGACAACCTGGCTAGATCGTCTTGCGGCCCAGCATTCGATCCAGCGAGTCGCCCGTCTGATAAACCAAGGCTTCTGGGAAATGTTGGTACGGGTGAAAGTACTCGAATGTCAGGTAGCCACGATAGCCAGTCTTGTCGAAGGCATCGAGCACCGCTGGCCAGTTCGTCGTCCCGTCCAGCAGCGGGCGGAACGTTTCCAGCGACGTGTCGGTCCCTTTCTTGGTGAATTCCTTGAGATGCACGTTCTTGATCCGGCTGCCGAGGATGTTGATCCAGTGTTCCGGAAATTGAAACATCATGATGTTGCCCGTGTCGAAGTGGACGCGGACGTAATCGGATTTGAATGAGTCCACGAAGTCGATCATCTCGCCCGGCGTCATCAGGTAGCCGTTGAAAAAGATGTTTTCGATGTTGAGATGCACCTTGAGTTTCTCGGCCGTGGGTCTCAACTTGGCGATCGCCTCACGGGCACGCTTGTCACAGACGTCGTTCTGCACCGGCTCGTGATCGGTGCGCCACGGAATGTGGACGGCTCCGGGAACGACCAGCAAGTTCTCGGTGCCGAGGTCGTGTGCCGCTTGAGCCATCAGCCCGGCGAGTTCCATGCCGCGAGCACGCTTCTCGGCATCGTTGCTGACGAGCGGGTACGGCCAGAACAGAAACGAACACAACCCGCTGATCGCGATGCCGATCTTGTCGGCCATCGCACGGATCTTTTGGAAATCCTTCGTGCCTGACTTGGGCGAGAGGTCGCTGTCAAGGTCGTAGTTCAACTCGATGCCGTCGAAGCCGGCGTCCTTCGCGGTCTTCAAACATTTTTCGAGCGACCACAGATTCGGATACGGAAACGCCCAGAGGTTGATTGACTTCTTCATGTCGTATTTTTTCGGGGCCACCGGCTTGGCCTGCGCGGCGGCCGTGTCCGCGAGCGCCACTTCGCCGCGCGGCTCGAAGGCAGCGGCGAGTGACGATCCGAAAGCGAAGGCTCCGCCAGCAACGGCACTCGACAGAGCGGCTCGGCGAGAGACGGCAACTTGATCGGCGGAACCGTGGTCATCGCGAAGTGGTTGAGTCATGAGTGATTCCTTTCGGCAACTCGGCAGACTGGAGATCGACGCCGATTACCATGACAATCCGCCGCCAACTTTGCCATCGTTCGCCCACCTTACTTCCCGCGAAAGGCCGCCATGACTGCTCCCACCTTCATCTTCGACGTGCATCTCGACCTCAGCATGAATGCCCTGGAATGGAATCGCGACCTGCGTTGGTCCCAGGAAAAAATTCGCCGCTGGGAACAGCACATGAAGGACAAAGTAGACCGCGGCAACACGACGGTTTGCTTTCCGGAGATGCGTCGCGGCAACATCGGACTGTGCGTGGCGACGCAGATCGGGCGGTTCTCGCCGTACTTTCATCGGCTGCCGGGCTGGAGTTCTCCGGAGCAGGCGTGGGCTCAGACGCAAGGGCAGCTCGCGTGGTATCGAGCGATGGAAGAGGCCGGCGAGCTCGTGCAAATTCGGACGAAGGCGCAGCTCGACGCACATCTCGATCTGTGGCTGAAGTCACCGCCCTGCGACGACGGCACGCCGTACATCGTCGAGTCGCGCAAGAAGCCGACGCATCGACCGATCGGTTACATCCTCAGCCTGGAGGGTGCCGACTCGATCATCACGCTCAAGCATCTCGAACGCAGCTACGCCGACGGCCTGCGAGCACTCGGTCCGGCGCACTACGGTCCTGGGCGATACGCTTTCGGGACTGACACTGACGAGCCGCTGTCGCCGCAGGGCAAGGACTTGCTCAAGGAGATGCAGCGACTGGGGATCATTCTCGATGTCACGCATCTGTGCGACTCGGCGTTTTGGGATGCGCTCGACTGCTACAGCGGGCCGCTGTGGGCGAGTCACCAGAATTGCCGCACGCTGGCTCCGTGGAATCGGCAGTTCGCGGACGACCAGATCAAAGCGGTCATCGAACGTGGCGGAGTGCTCGGCATGGCGTTCGACGCGATCATGATGATTCCAGGCTGGACGCACCTCCGCAGCAAGCCGGCCGATTTTCAGTTAAAGATCGAACGGATCTGCGAGCACGTCGATCACATCTGTCAGATGGCCGGCAACGCCAAGCATGTCGGCATCGGCACGGACCTCGATGGCGGCTACGGCACCGAACAGACGCCGATGGACATGAACTCGATCGCCGATCTGCAATCGCTCCCCGGACTGCTGAAGTCGCGCGGATACACACCGGAAGACATCAACGGGATCATGCACCGCAACTTCGTGGATTTTTTGAGGCGGACGTGGAAGTAGTCCGTAGCCAGCAGCTCGTTCGGGATCAGGCGGCAGCGGATTCGACGGTTGGCTGATCGGATTGTTTCGCTGTGTCCTCTGTGACGAGACGGCGACGGCGGCGATTGGTGACCTTCAGCAGCGCCGGTAGCATCAGCACGTCGCCGACCAGCGCGGCGAGCATCAACGCAATCATCACCCAGCCGAAGCGAGCGGTCGGGGCGAAGTTGCTGAGCGTCAGGCCGAACATTCCGGCGGTGGCCGTCAGCGTCGACTGGATGAACGGGATGCTCGATTCCATCAACGCGTGACGCGCGGCGATTTCGGCAGTGGAGACTTGGCAAGCGTCGCTGGAGATGGGAATCGAAGCAGAGTCATCGGACGTCGGTGTTTTGGCGAGCAGCGCGGCCTCTTCGGCCTCGGCTCGGCGTTGGTGGTAGCGGAAGCGGGACATGAAGTGGAACGTCCCGTCGACCGACATTCCCAACGCGATGCTGCCGGACAGCATGATTGCGATGTCGATTGGCATGCCCATCCAACTCATGCCACCGTAGATCCAGATGAGCGGTGCGACGTTCGGCACCATCGTCAGAAAGCCGCGCCAGATCGACCTCAGAAAGATCATCATCGCGATCGTGATCAGTCCCAACGCCATGAAAACGCTCTGCGTGAAACTGACGAGGATCTCTTCCTGAGCTGAATCGACGAGCGCAGTCATGCCCGTGAGCGTCACAGGTTCGTCTTTGAGTTGCTCGGTGAGTTCGTTGATGACCTTGCCGCGCGAGCTGCCCTTCGGGACACGAACGCGAATCGAGACTCGCCACAATTCCTGACCGTGCGCGGTGAAGTCATCTTCCGTGCGCCGGCTTTCGGCCCGCTTCAGCAAAAGGCCCAGCTTGATCGGGTCGGAGGGCAAGTCGTTCGGGAAGAAGCGGCTGAGCGAGAGCGTTTGATCGACGGCGGGGTGTTCGTGAATCCGCTCTTCGATGCGGCGGACCAGCGCGAGCTTCTCGACAAACGGCCGCGAATCGGTGCCGCAGTTGACGACCGCTTCGACGTCCTCGGTCGCGGTCAGTTCACGATTAACGCGGATGAAATCCTGTTTGACCTTCGACTTTGCCGGCAAGAGTTCAGAGACCGTCATGTCGGACTTCAAGCTCGGAAGTGCGATTGCGGCCACCACCGTCAGCGACAACGTCGCGAAGACGATTCTGCCGCTGCGTGAAACGACCGCGTTGGCTAGCCAGATACCACGGCTGGCTTCGGCGGGTTTGCGGCGAGGCAGTCTCGGGCAGACGACCATCAGCGCCGGAGTCAGTCCCAGTCCAGCGACCATCGACATCACAGAACTGATCGCCGAGGCGTACGCGAATTGCCGGATCGGAACGATGTCGCTGACTGACAACGCCAGCTCGCCCAGGCAGGTCGTCAGTGTTGCGATGCAGGTCGGCCACCACGCCAGTTGCAACGCGCGAGCGACCGGATGCTCGGCACCTTCCTCGACCGCCTCTTGGAAGTAGTAGAGGTAATGCACACAGATCGCCATTGTCAGGACCATCGTCAGCACGGGGATCGCGGCCAAGACGAAGTTCATCTCGAAGCCGATCAGGTCCAGCAAGAAGTTCGTCGAGTTGATGGTCCACATCGTCACGCCGTAGACCATCGCGGTCAGTCGCCACTCACGGATCAGGTAGTACAGCAGGCCCAGGCATATCGTCAGCGTGATCGTGAAGTAGATCGCGTTCGCCTCCTGGCCACCGAGTCGATCCAGTTCCGAAGCGAACAGCGGCGAGCCACACATCAACGTGTTGTCGTTATCGAGTTCGCAATACTTCAGAATCTGTCGCACCTCGGCGACCGTGCCCGAACGATTGACCAAGCCGGAATCGGAGAGCGCCGCCGCGATTCCTACCAGCGGACCATCTCGGCTGACGAGCAGACCTTTCACGCGCTCTTCGATGACGTCGGCGGGGACTTCCAACTCGCGCATGATCGATCGCATGCGTTCGGGGGACGTGGCTCGGCGGATGCTTGGCAGGCGTTCCAGTCGTCCGCACAACGATTCGAGCATCTCGGCATCGGGAGCATTCGGCTTCGACGTATCGAAGGCGATCAGCAGGAACTCTTCGGCACCGAACGCACGTTTGAATTCTTCGTAGCGCTGCCGAGCCGGCGTCGTCTCCGGCATCCAGGTCTCGGTGTCGTTGTTTGTCTTGGCATTCAGCGCCAACCAGATCAACGGCAATTGCGTCAGCAACACCATCGCGACGAGGTGCTTGCTGAATCGTTTGTAGAAACCGTTGATCATGAAAGTGCTCGTAGACCGGACGCCCACGTCCGGTCAGACTTGCAGGATTGATCGGACGTAGGCGTCCGATCTACTTCATCGGCCTTTCCAATCGTGGTATTTGGCAGCGTGACGAGATTCGTCACGACCCGGAATGACGGCAGCACGATCACAACAGTCGCTGCTCTCCAGCCTTCGCTGAGTGGCCGCGAATGACTGGTACAAATCGCACAATCGACGCCAGACGACGGTGTCTGCGTGCGCCGGTTTTGACGAGATGAATCCCTTCAATTGGCTTGCCGATAACGCCTCCTGTTCGCGATCCACCGACCACGCCGGTCGGCACGGATTGAAACGCGAAGGGAAGGTCTTCGATGTCGGGCGTGCTACCGCTTCCTCTGGCTCCCTTTGAGGAGTTCATGCTGGTGGATGACCGGCCCGGATACCGGATGACTTTTCTGGTCGAGCAGACCTTTGACGGAGAAATCGATCGTGACGCCTTCGAGATCGGCGTCACCGAAGCGTCACAACGGCATCCGTTGCTGTGTGCGTTTGTGAAACGCCGCTGGTTCGGCGGATGGAAATGGATCTCCGCCGGAGACGCTCGCCCGGCCATCGACTGGGGCACGCTCGATCAACCAGTGAACTACCCGGCTGAGACCGGAATCGATCTCGCGCGAGAAATCGGCGTCCGTTTTTATGCGCGAGTCGGCAAGGGTCAATCGCGGCTCGTCACGCAGTTTCATCATTCCTGCTGCGATGGCATGGGAGCGATTCAATTTCTATCGGACTTGTTCGCTGGCTACACCCGGCATCTCTACCCGAACGCCGAGAAGCATCCGGAGTATCAGCCGGTGAAACCGACCGACTTGTTGCACCGCGCCGATCTGCAAGTTCATCGCGACACGACGATGCCCTGGTTCCGTCTCTTCCTGCGGACATTGGCCTATGCCTGGAAATACGGAATCCATGCGCCGATGCCTCTGGCTCGCGCGGCAGCAAACACGGAATCCAACACTCCGTTGGCGTATCCCGGAACGCTGACCCGGACACTGTCACCGTCGGTGCAGCGCTCGCTGCGACAAGTGGCTCGCCGCTGCGACGTGACGGTCAACGAACTGCTGGTCCGCGAGTTGATGCTGACGCTCCGCGATTGGAATCAGCGGCACACAACGGTCAAAGCGAACGATCAGATTTCGATCATGGTCCCGACGAATCTGCGGAACCTCGATCACGATCACATGCCGGCCGCCAATGTGATGGGCTCAGTCGCGTTTCAGCGATCACTCACCGAGATGACCGACACGGACAAACTGCTCGCGTCGATCAAAGAAGAAAGCCAGTTCTACAAAAAATGGCGGTACGGCGCGGCGGTCTTAGACGGGCTCAAGGTTCTGCGTTGGGTGCCCGGTTCGTTGCGGTTCATCCTCAATCGTAATCGCAGCATCAGCACGGCGATGCTGTCGTGCATCGGCGATCCATCGCTCGCGATCTCCGCGATTTTCCCGGTCAATGTGGACGGCAATCCGGTTTTCGGAAATCTGGTCTTTGCGGATTTGAACACCGCTCCGCCGATCCGGCCGCTGAGCCATGCGTCGTTCACGACGTGGTACTACAGCAACAAGCTGCGATTGGGAGTCCGCTGTGATTCAGCCGTCTTCACGCAAGAGGCCGCTCAAGTATTGATCGACATGTACGCCGACCGAGTGGTCGCCGTTGCCGCGAAAGCCGCCGAACGTCGCGACGCGGATCGAGTCGCCGCTTGATGCGACCGCCTGTGCGATTTCGCCGCTGTTGAGCAATTCGTGGCACTCGGAAGAGTCGCGACTCTGCCGGTTGTGCCGCCTTTCGAGCGCGGATGCGTCGGTCCTGCCGATTCTGCCGCCGTTCGGTCCATGCCGCTGCCGCCGGACCGTCGATCCTTTCGGAACGGCACGGAGTCGA
The DNA here is from genome assembly GCA_945904015.1 of Candidatus Kuenenia stuttgartensis. Taxonomy (GTDB): domain Bacteria; phylum Planctomycetota; class Planctomycetia; order Planctomycetales; family Planctomycetaceae; genus SXKJ01. Next base: position 27,212 of record CAMDPK010000085.1, read on the forward strand.
TGGCTCCGACCGACGACGTCACTCAGCATGGAGTCTTGGCATGGCGACGAGTCAAGAGGCGGCCGCACCCGCGTTCAATACAAAACTGTGGCTGCATTTGCTCATCATCCCCGCTTTGGATCTGGGTTATCTGGCGCTCATCTTCGGATGGCTTGGCGAAGATCCGCTGACGCGATTGGCGATTTCGGCCTGGACCGGCTACTTCCTGCTTTGCCTGGGGAGCTGCTTCCACGAGACCGCGCATCTGACCTTGAGCCGCAAGCGTTGGTTCGACGTGGGACTCGGCGAGATGATCGGGACGGTGATGTTCACGCCGTACACGGTCTATCGCGAAAGCCACATCCGGCATCACGCGTATCTCAACAAGCCGGGCGACTTTGAGCTGTGGCCGTACTCCGACCCCACGAAGTCTCGCGGGTTCCGGATGGCGTTCGCGTGGTTTGATCTGCTCGCGGGAGCGGTCGCCGCGCCGATCATTTACGGCCGAATTTACTTTGACAAGAAGTCGCCGATCACCGACCCGGCCGTTCGTCGCACGATTCGCAAAGAGTACATCGCCAGTGGGCTGATGGGAGCGTTCTGGGTCGCGGCTGGTGCCCTCGGTCTCAAGCAAGGTTGGTTGGACGCCGAACGAATTCTGTGGCTCTGTTTGCCGGCGACGATTTACGGTGTTTTGCAAACGGCTCGCAAATTCACCGAACACCTCGGCATGCAGAGCTACGATCCGCTCGCCGGAACGCGAACGGTGGTCGGCAAGGGATTGCTGACTCGGCTCGCCGCGTTCGTGAACTTCGACATCATCGTGCATGGCCCGCATCACCGATATCCGAAGGCTCCGCACGAAGCGCTTGAGGACAAGATGGCTGAGAATCAAGCGGCGAATCCTCAAGTCGCGTATCCCGTGTTTCCGTCGTACCTCTCGGCCATGCGAGCGATGTTGCCCTGCCTGCTGACGAATCCCGGTGTCGGCATGAATGTCGGAGCGGCTGCTCCGGACAAAGGCGGCGTGGCCGATGGCCGCGAATTGGTGGACGGTGAGAACGTCGAGACGCTGGTGGTTTCCGAAATTCGCGAACGCACGGCGGCGTAATCGACAGAGTCTTTGGCAAGGAAGCAATCGAATCATGGCGACATCAGCAGCACAGGCACGGATGCTCAACGACGGGGCGCTCAAGCAAGAGTTGCAGCGTCTGCGGCAGACCGACAACGTCACCAACTGGTGGTACTTGGCGAAGGTCTATTTGATCATCGCGGCGGCCATCGGCGGAGCAGTCGCGTTCAATCAATGGCAGATGGCCAGCGGTGCCAGCTTCTGGTGGAACCTGCCGGTCGCGTACATCGCGCTGGTGATCGTAGGAGCGTCGCAGCACCAATTCGGCGGAGCGACCCACGAAGCGACGCATTACACGCTGTTCCGCAACAAGAAGCTCAACGAGCTGGCGTCTGACTGGCTCTGCATGTTTCCGTTGTTCAGCTCGACGTACTCGTTCCGCATCTATCATTTGGGACATCACCAGTTCATCAACGACCCGGATCTCGATCCCGACTTCGCATCGCTGAAAATGAGCGGCCATTGGCTGAACTTTCCAGCTTCGAAGCTGCGGTTCCTGCGGATGCTGGCTCAGCAGTTTTTGGTCTGGCCGCTCATCAAGTACACGATCGCACGCGCGAAATACAACGCGGTCGGCGGCACGAACAATCCGTATGCCTACACCGACCGGCAGTTCTCGAAGTGGCCGTCGCGGATCGGGCTCACGTTCTTCGTGACGTTCTTTCCGACGATGATCACCGCCAGCTTTCTCGACGCGCGGCAGGTGCTGACATTCGCTCCGCCAGTGGCCTTCGCGGTCGCGACCGCTCTGTTTCTGATGATTCCGTCCGAACGCTACTTCGTGACGAAGCTGCGGCCGATGATCTCGCAGAAGACGACGTGGATTTCGCGAGTCGGCTATCTGACATTGCTGGCGACCTCGCTCTCGTGGACTCAAGCGATGACGGGTGCGCCGGTTTGGATTTACTACTACGTCTGGTGGATCGCTCCGATCTTCAGCACGTTTCCGTTCTTCATGATGCTGCGACAGGTCGTGCAGCACGGCAACGGCGATCGGGGCTGGCTGACGAACACCCGCACGTTTCTGGTCAACCGATTCATTCGGTACGCGGTCTTCCCGTTCGGCATGGATTTCCATCTGGGACACCACATGTTCTCGACCGTGCCGCACTACCGGCTGCCGAAGCTGCACGCATTCTTGCAGCGGTATCCCGAATATGCCGACGAAGGGCTGGTCGTCGAAGGCTACTTCCTTCCGACTCATGACGGAGAGAATCGCAATCCGACGGTGCTCGAAGTGCTTGGCCCGGAGTACGCTCGTAACGGCGAAGAGGTCTACATCGACAACAGTGCCGTCGCGATGTGCCACGAAGATCAACTGAAGGACGAGACCAAGCGAGCAGCCTGAGCCACGATGACGAAGCGGTCATCGCCGTAGCCACGTTCGCCAGAACGTGGGGATTTCGCAGGGATGCCCACGTTCTGGCGAACGTGGCTACCACAGATTTGAGTTTTCCACCGCTTCTTGAGGAAATCACGGATGCGCGGAATTGCTGGGACGTTGGCCCTGCGAACGGGGACCAAGCTCGATGTTGCGGAAGTTCGGACGATGCTCGGCGCGCTGCGGCATCGCGGGGCTTCGGTGTGCTCGTTGACGAATCGGCCTGGCAGCATCTTCGCAAGTTGTGGCGGTGAGGCCGACGTCTTCGACGAACAGCCTTCCGAGATTCCCGCCAACGCTCCGGCAGTTGTGCTCGATGGGATGTTGTTCGGCGACAGCAATGCATCCTCATTGCTGCCGCATGCGCCGGAGAACTTCACGCGGCGGATCGCGGAACTCTGGGAAACCAACCAGGAACGCATGCCGAGACTGCTGCGCGGTCAATTCGCCTTTGCGCTGCATGATCCTCGCCGCAACATCGCGATACTGGCCCGAGACCGATCGGGAATCAGCCCGCTGTTTTGGGTGCAGCGCCGGGACAAATTGTGGTTTGCCTCCGAGATCAAAGCGCTGCTGGCCGTCGGTGCCGCTCGGCCGGAGGTCGATGTGCGGGGGCTTGACCAGCTCTTCACATTCTTCGCGATCACTGGCAGTCGGACGTGCTTTCAAGAGGTCTCCGCCGTCCCGGCCGGTTGTTTCTTGAAGATCCAATGGCACAACGACGGCTCGCCGGCGACGGTGGAAGTCCGCCGTTATTGGGATGCTTGGTATCCGGATCGCGGCGAAGAGATCGACGGCGACGAGTCGCAGATGGTGGCCGCGTTCGCCGAACGGTTTGAGCAGTCGATGCGTCGGCGTCTGCAAAATTCGGAGCCGGTCGCCAGCTATCTGAGCGGCGGATTGGATTCGTCCGTGGTGCTCACCGCCGCCCGCTCGATCAAGGGTGCGCCGCTAGAGACGTTCACGATTGGCGTGAAAGATCGAAATCTCGACGAGTCTGCTCAAGCCGCCGCGTTTGCGGCTCTGCTGCAATGCCCGAACACAATTGTTGAGAGTCGCAGCGCGGACGTCGTCTCCGAGTTTCCCAGGATCGTTCATGCGGCGGAGTCCCCTGTCATCGTGACCTCCTGCACCGCGCTGTCGCGGCTGGCACGAGCCGTCAGCAGCCACGGTTGCCGGTTCGCTCTGACCGGTGAAGGTGCCGACGAAATCCTGGCGGGACATGCTTGGTTCAAAGTGAACCGCTTCGCGAACATGTTCGATTTTGGTCCCCTCCGCATCAGCAATCTCGGTCGCGCTTACGTGCAGAAACTGTTTGCACCTGGCTCGCGGAGCAGCGACATTCGGCGAGTACAACGGCGGCTCGGAGGCTCGAATGCCTATCACGATCTCTACGGTGTGTCCGGTCTCGGCCGCTTTCTGTTTTACAGCGATGCCATGTGGGAACGGCTCGGCAAATTCTCGGCGTATGACGATCTCGATCTGAATGTCGCGGGAATGAAGCGCTGGGATCCGCTGAATCGGTCGCTGTATCTCAGCCATCATGTGATGCTGCCGGGGTTGCTGCTCAATCACAAAGGAGACCGGCCGGCGGCGGCGAACGGAGTCCGCACGCTGTACCCATTCCTCGACGAGGATCTCGTCGAGTTCGTTTCGAGCATCCACCCGCGCTGGAAGCTCCGCGGGCTGCGGCAGGACAAGCTGCTGTTGCGGAAGTACGCCGCGACCGTGTTGCCGAAAAATACAATCAAGCAACAGAAAGTGCTCTTTAAGGCACCGCTGCCGAGAGACTTCTTCAGCGAGTTTCCGTCGTACGCGAGGCAATTGCTCAGCCCAGAATCCTTGAGGAAGACCGGCTACTTTGATCCTCGGCGAGTCGATCATTTCTGCCGCCATGTGAATGGCCCGTGGAATCGCAGTATCGGTCGCAGCATGGTCATCCGACAGGGCTTGATCGGCGTCCTCAGCACGCAGTTGTGGCATCACTTGTACGTCGATGCCTCGTTGTGCGAACTGCCGAGCGCCGCGCCGACGCATGCTTCCAAGGCGGCTTGACCGGCTTCATCTCGTAGACAATATGGAAGGACCAGTCGCTCACGTCAGCGTGGGTTAAGTTGAGCGGAGCGTTTTGAGAGTTCCGTTCGACACAGAGCCACAAACGGGAGGACTGGTCCGATGAGTAAGCTACGGTTCGTTGGTTTGGACGTCCACAAA
>CAMDPK010000086.1 GCA_945904015.1 Candidatus Kuenenia stuttgartensis
TTGGCCTCCAACCGAATGAGCACCAACCCGCGCCACGTCGCCTCGAACCGCTCGGCCGAGAGCCGCGAATCCGGAGCCGCCTCGTCCCAAGCAAACGCCACGTCCGGGTCGATCCGCGTGACCGCCCGCTCGCCCACGCGATATTCGGCGACGAGTCCGGGACGGAATTCTTCGTCGTCTTCGTCGGGCGGTGCGGCGAGCACAGCACTCGCGAAAGACAGACATGCAAGAACGAGTAGCAGCTTGCGACGGTCGGGCATGATCGCTCCGCATCTTTGTAGGATGGGCACGCTTGCCCGTCTCTTCGGGATGGTCGCCGGACTGGACGGGCAGGAGTGCCATCCTACTCAACCAAAGTATTCGACCGCGTTGCGGAAGAGGCGCATTCCGGCTCCTTCACCGCGCAGGCCGAGGCGGGTCCAGTGGGGATGTTGCGTGGCGAAGAGGAAGCGTTCGGGGTGCGGCATCAGGCCGAGCACTCGGCCGCTGGGATCGCTCAGCCCGGCGAGGTTCGCCATCGAACCGTTGGGGTTGATCGGAAACGGCAGCAGTTCGTGGGGTAGGCTTCCAGCCTGCCTTTGCGTTGCGTTTGCGTCGGAGGATGACAGGCTAGAAGCCTGTCCCACGTAGGTCAGCGCGAACTGGCCGTTCTGTTGCCAACGGTCGAGCGTAGCAGGATCGCGGACGACCAGCTTCCCTTCGCCGTGCGCGATCGGGACGTCGAGTTCGTCGATGCCTCGCAGAAAGACGTTCTTCGAGCTGCAAACTTTCAGTCGCACCCACAGCGCGGTGTACTTGCCGTTGTCGTTCCAGGTGAGCGTCGCATCGGCGGGCACGTCCGGCTTGGGGGGCCATTCACTCGCTCCGCCGGGCAGGATGCCGGACTTCAGCAGCACTTGGAATCCGTTGCAGATGCCGAGCATCAACGTGTCGCGCTGCAAGAATTCGCCGAGCGTCTCGGCCAGATGGCTGCGCAATTGGCTGGCGAAGATGACTCCGGAGCCGATGTCGTCGCCGTAGCTGAACCCGCCGGGGACGCACAGCATTTGATAGTTGGCCAGCGACTTCGGGTTCTCCAGCAGTTGGAACAGATGCACGCGGTCGGTGATCGCTCCGCAGGTCTCGAAGGCATACGCCGTCTCGACGTCGCAATTCGTTCCCGGAGCACGCAGCACACACACGCGAGGAGCAACCATAATTTGGAGTGCGGCAGCCAAAGCTGCCGCTTTTCAAAACGCTCTGTTCTGGGATTCGTGACGACTCTTGGACAATCCAATCGTTTTGAAAAGCGGCGGCTCAGGCCGCCGCACTCCAAATTTAGGCCGACTCGGCTTTGGCTTCGATGTCGCCGAGGACATGCGCGTAGCCGCGTTTGATGAGCACTTGCTTGCGGAGTTCGACCATGATGTCGGGATTCTCTTCGAGGAACTGCCGAGCTTTGTCGCGGCCTTGGCCGATGCGCGTCTTGCCGTAGTTGAACCAACTGCCGCTCTTTTCGATGAAGCCGTCTTCGGCCGCCATGTCCAGCAGGTCGCCGGAGTAGCTGATGCCGCTGGAGCCAAGCATGTCGAACTCGGTTTCGCGGAACGGCGGAGCGACCTTGTTCTTGACGATCTTCGCTTTCATGCGAATCCCGATCGGAATCTCGCCATCTTTCAGAGTCGCGATGCGACGGACATCGACTCGGCAAGACGAATAGAATTTCAAAGCTCGGCCGCCGGGAGTTGTTTCGGGGCTGCCGAACATGACGCCGATCTTCTCGCGAATTTGGTTGATGAAGATCACGACCGTCTTGGCTTTCGAGATGATGCCGGTCAGCTTGCGCATGGCTTGGCTCATCATGCGGGCTTGCAGTCCGACATGGGACTGGCCGATTTCGCCGTCGAGTTCCGCCTTCGGGACGAGCGCCGCGACCGAGTCGATCACGATGCAATCGACCGCGTTGGACTTGATGAGCATCTCGGCGATTTGTAGAGCTTCCTCGCCGTGGCTCGGCTGGCTGACGAGCAACTCTTCCAAGTTGACCCCCAGCTTCTTGGCCCAAGCGGGATCGAGGGCATGTTCGGCGTCGATGAAGGCGGCGACGCCGCCTCGTCGTTGAGCGTTGGCGATGACGTGCAGAGCCAACGTTGTCTTGCCGCTGGATTCCGGGCCGAACAATTCAATGATCCTGCCGCAGGGAAACCCGAAGCCGCCCATCGCCAAGTCGAGCGACAGCGCGCCGGTTGGGATGCCGGAGATTTTGAGATCCCCGACCTTGTCCGACAGCTTCATGATCGAGCCTTTGCCGAAGGCTTTCTCGATCTGTCCGAGCGCATTGGTCAGAGTGGGATTCTGTTCGGCGGCATCGTCGATCTTGGCAATTTTGGCTTTCACGCTCATCGTCGGCTCCTTCGGGGAATGGCTCCTGATTGGGCCGAGAGAATAGCGGTTTGCACCCTCAAAACAATGCCCCCGCGAAGACGGCCGCGGCGGTGTCATGTGCGGCCATTCGACGGGCAAGAATGCCTGTCCTCCGGCTCGAATCTACTTCTCGATGTGAAACTCCAGCGTGACGACCGCTTTGACTTTCTTGTCGATGGTCGAGGTGTCGTACTCGCCGCCATCGGAGACGTCCGTCGAATCGACTGGCGTAATCTGGAAGACCCCTTGCGATGCGGAGTTCAACCCTCCGACTTTGCCGTGGCTGTTCTCCGCGAGCGCCTTCGCGCGGTCGTAGGCGTTCTTCGTCGCGCTGCCGAGCAACTCCAGCTTGAGCGCCTCCAGGCCGGAGAAAATGAACTGCGGCGGATGGCTCTGGATTTCGATCCCTTCCTGGATGAGTTCCGTGAGGCTCTTCGAGACCGTCTCGGTCAAGCGGACGTTTTTCGATTTGACTTCGACCCACTGGCTGAGCACATAGCCGAAGACATCGTTGGTGGTGTGCCCACGCTCGTCCTGCTTGAACACCGTCTGCGTCGTCAGTGCCGAGTAGGTGCATTCGGCATCGGGGATTTTAGCGTCGCTCAAAAACTTCTTGACGATGCCGCGCTGTTTCTCCAGTTCGGCGTAACCCTCTTTGAGCGTCGTCGAGCGCACCGTCCACGTCGCCGTCCAAGTGGCTGAGTCGGAGGTGATGACTTTGTCGGCCATCCCTTTGACTTTGATCGTGTTCTGATGCTTGAAGCTGACGATCGCCGACGACATCAGATGAGCCGAATAGGTGAACCCCAAAGCCAACGTGGCTCCCAGCAGAAACATGGCCAAGCGGCTGCCGGAGATACTCGAAACGTACTGATTCATGCTTGTCCCTCCGTGGATCGGCACTTTGATCGCGGCCGATGCGAGCATGGAGTTCTAAAGCACTCGTGAACTTCGCGGGAGATGAGTTTGCGGACGTGTCCGCTGGCTCGGATCGCGAGACTTGACCGTCTGATTGCACCACACCGAAGATGGATCGGCGTTGAATTCGACCTCTCAATCGGAGCTTGCCATGATTCACCGGTGGTTGTCTTGGGGATTGTTGACCGTGGTCACCGTGCTGGCGGCGGGCTGCGAACAACCTCCCCCTTCCAACGCTCCGCTGCCGGCACCGCCGCTGCCTCCCCCTCTCCCGATTTCAAGCGGCACAGCAGTGGCCCCTTCCGGAGAATCGAAGTCCGAATCTACCTCCTCTCGCAAAGAAGCCGACATGAATTCCTCCGCTCGCGTCGTCCGTGAAAAACTCAATGCCGAAGTCGATGGCAAGCCGCTCGAACAATTCGTGCTCACGAACAAGAACGGCTTGCGAGCCGTCGTGCTCAACTGGGGCGGAACGCTCGCATCGGTCGAGACGCCCGATCGGAACGGCAAGCTCGACAACATCGTCTGCGGCTTCTCGCCCGACAACGCGAAGTTTCTGAAGAACCCGCCGTACTTCGGAGTCACCTGCGGTCGCTACGGCAATCGGATCGCGAAGGGCAAATTCACGCTCGACGGGACCGAGTACACGCTCGCGACCAACAACGGCGGCAACCATCTGCATGGCGGTGTGAAGGCGTTCGACAAATACATCTGGGACGCCGAGCCGGTTCAAGGCGAAGGCTGGGCTGGCGTGAAGCTGACGATGGTCAGTCCCGATGGCGACGAAGGCTATCCCGGCACGTTGACCTCGGTCGTGACGTACAAGCTGACCGACAAGAACGAACTCCGCATCGAATACTCCGCGACCACGGACAAAGCCACGCCGCTGAACCTCACGAATCACGGCTACTGGAACCTGAAAGGCGCGCGGGCGGAGAACGGCACGGTGCTCGATCACGTCATCCATTTGAACTGCGACAGTTACATCGCCGTCGATGACGAGTCGATCCCGACTGGCAAGTTCATTGCCGTCAAAGACGACGGCCCGATGGACTTCACGAAAGCGAAACCGATCGGCCAAGACCTCGGCAAGCTGACGAACGACCCGCAAGGCTACGACCACTGCTGGGTCATCAACGGCGGAGGCGACTCGACCAAAGCTCCGGTGCTCGCCGCCGAGGTCCGCGAACCCTCGACCGGCCGCATGATGCGAGTCCTCACAACCGAACCCGGCGTGCAGTTCTACACCGGCAACTATCTGCCCGGCACACCCGACGTGAACGGCTTCGCCAAGCACGGCGGCTTCTGCCTGGAAACCCAAAAGTTCCCGGACTCACCCAACCAACCGTCGTTCCCCTCCTGCATCCTCAAGCCCGGCGAAACCTATCGGCAGGTGACGGTGCATGAGTTCGCGGTGGAGTGAGGAGTGTTTCTGAGAAAGACCAAATGTCGAATGAGACTTCACAACTTGTGACACGCGCCTGCGAAGCAGAGAGCGACCGCGGTCCTGGCCAGTCATCTCCAGTTAACATCGAACTTGAGTTCGGCGAAGCCGTCGGCGACCACGTCAATGTTTGCACTCGGCTCCGGATCGAACACAGAACCCTTGAGGCATTGCATACGCATTACGGAATGGACATTCTGAATTTTGCGGACAGTTTGGTTGGACTTCGCGACCGAATGGAAGGAACGGCGAGGCTGCTGGATTGGGATGAAAACGTCGTGCTATGCCTCACAGTCATCGACAGCGGTCGTGGTCGCGTTGCAATCGGAGGTCAGTTGGTCCCGGCAATTTTCTGGACTAAGGTCGCATCGCAAGACAATCTCTTGAACCCGCGTCTGCTTGACGATCAAGGTGGGATTCGAATCGCGTTTGAAGGATTGGTCGCAGATCAGTCGTATCTTTCCCCGATGATCGCTGGGTTACGGCTCTTTCTCGCGGAATCGAGAATCTCAATCCGTAACCCAATGTTAGGGCCGTTCGACAATCCTTCGATTTGACGAGGCAACTCAATGAACCGAATCGTTGCTAAGGCACTGTTGCTCGCGTCTATCCTAGCGATCTCGACAACCTGTTTGATTTGCGCAAGCGAAGACGGCTCTCCAAACATTACCGAGCCGCCGATCACCGACTCTGATCGCGGCCATTGGGCGTTTCAGCCGCTCAGCCGACCAACTCCGCCGTCCGTGCGCGATGCGAACTGGTGTCGCACGGCGATTGATCGGTTTATTCTCGCGCGGCTCGAAAATGAAATGCTGGCTCCGGCGGGTGAGGCCGACCGAGCGACTCTGCTGCGGCGGGTCTGCTTTGATCTGACGGGGCTGCCGCCGAGTTTGGAGCTTCAGGACGAAGTCTTCGCCGACGAATCGCCCGATTGGTGCGAGCGGTTGGTGGATCGGCTGCTCGCGTCGCCGAGTTACGGGGAGCGGTGGGCTCAGCACTGGCTCGATGTCGCTCGCTTCGCGGAGACCGACGGGTTCGAGCACGATCATGTGCGGCCGAACGCTTGGCGGTTTCGCGATTGGGTGATCGACGCTCACAACCGCGACTTGCCGCTCAACGAGTTCATCGGCTTGCAGCTTGCCGGCGACGAGCTGCGGCCCGGCGACGAGTCCGCGCTGATCGCAACCGGCTTCCTCTTCTGCGGGCCAGACATGCCCGACATCAACCTGCAAGAAGAGCGGCGGCACACGTTCCTCAATGACATGACCGGGACGGTCGGCTCGGTGTTCCTCGGCTTGCAGATGGGCTGCGCGGCGTGTCACGACCACAAGTACGACCCGATCAGCCAAGCCGATTTTTATCGTTTGCGAGCCTGCTTCGATGTTGAGACTTTGTTTGATGCGCACCCGCAACTTGGCCAAGTGATGCGCGAGAAGTCGTCCAAGACACCGACCAGCCGCCTGTTCGAGCGTGGCGATTTCCGCCGCCCCGGCCCGGTCTTGCAAGCGGCGTTTCCGCGTATCGCCAACGTATCAAATGATGCCATTTCTTCGCCGTCCGATGACGCGAAGAGCAGCGGACGCCGCACGTCGCTCGCAAACTGGTTGACTCGTGCCAACAACCCGTTGGCGACGCGAGTACACGTCAATCGAATCTGGCAAGGACACTTCGGCACCGGCTTAGTGTCCTCATCGAGCGACTTCGGCGTGATGGGCAACGAACCGACCAATCCCGAATTACTCGACTGGCTGGCCACTGAAATGCCGCGACTCGACTGGAGCCGCAAGCGACTGCATCGACTGATCGTGACATCGAGCGTGTATCGGCAGACGTCTGCCCATGTAGATCGGACGCCTACGTCCGATCTCCCGGACGTAGGCGTCCGGGCTACGGAGTCACTGCTCGCACACTTCCCACGACGACGCCTCGATGGCGAAGCGATTCGCGACGCACTGCTCGCTGCGAGCGGAGAACTCAATCGCCAACCGGGCGGACCAGGCTTCCGGCCGCCGCTACCCGACGAACTCGTCCGCACATTACTCAAGAGCCAATGGCCGGTGACTCCAGAGGTCGATCAGCATCGACGCCGCAGCGTGTACCTGTTCGCCCGACGCAATCTGCGATACCCGATCTTCGAGGCGTTCGACAAGCCAGACAGCAATGCGAGCTGTCCGCGCCGCAATGTCTCGACGATCGCCCCGCAGGCGCTGCTGCTACTCAATGCGGACGACTCAGTTGTCGCCGCTCGGCGATTGGCAGAGAGCATCGAGAAGCAAACTGGTTCCGATCGGCGCGCCGCAATCGACTTGGCCTATCGACAGATTCTCAATCGCAAGCCGACGGCTGACGATGTTCGAGACGCCGAACAGTTTCTAACCTCCGACTCCGCGCTGGCCGACCTCTGCCTCGCGCTGTTCAATCTCAATGAATTTGTTTATCTCGATTAGCGAATTCAACAACTGCCTGCCATCGTCCTGCCCTCATCGTTCTGCCAAAGGATGCCATGTACGACCGCCCGCAATTGATTGACCTGTTCCACAAACGCGCCCTCAAGTTCGGCGACTTCACGCTCGCCAGCGGCAAGAAGTCGAGCTACTACCTCGACGGCAAGCAGATCACGCTGCACTCGGAGGGACTGCGACTGGTGAGCGAAGGGCTGCTCGACCTGCTGGCTGATGTGTCGTTCGACGCGATCGGCGGGATGTCGATCGGAGCGGACCCGATCATTGGTGGAGTGCTCGTCGCGGCGGCAGCTCGCGGCCGTGAGTTGTGCGGTTTTCTGGTCCGCAAGGAGCCGAAAGGTCACGGCACGAACAAGTACGTCGAAGGCCCGGTCGTCCCCGGCATGAAGGTGGTCATCATCGACGACGTCGTCACGACCGGCGGCAGCGCGCTGCAATCGGTCGATCGCATCGTCGAGTTTGGCTGCGAAGTCGTCCAAGTCGTCGGCATCGTCGACCGCATGGAAGGCGGAGCGAAGAACTTCGCTGAGCGGCACCTGCCGTTCCGCTCGCTGCTGTCGATCACGGACTTCGGGATTGCGCCACCAACTGTGTAAAGAACGCCGCGAGGTGATCCTTCTCCCTCGGGGAGAAGGTGGCCGAAGGCCGGATGAGGGCCGATGGAGCGATTGGCTCCCTCACCCGCCCTTCGGGCACCCTCTCCCAAGGGGAGAGGGGCGTGGTTCGACGATTCTGAGACGATCATCGCCGCTTCTTGAACTCGTTGATCAGCCCGTTCGTGCTGCTGTCGTGAGTCGTCACCGGCTCGGAACCGCTCAGCTCCGGCAGGATGACTTTAGCGAGTTGCTTGCCGAGTTCGACGCCCCATTGGTCGAACGAGTTGATGTTCCAGAGGATCCCCTGCGTAAAGATTTTGTGCTCGTACATCGAAATCAAGCTGCCGAGCGTGCGGGGCGTCAGCTTCTGAAACAGGATCGAGTTCGTCGGGCGATTGCCGGTGAAGACCTTGTGCGGCACGAGCGATTCGATCTGCTCGTCCGACAGTTTCGGTTCCTTCTGAGCCTGCAATTCGGTTCGCACTTCTTCGGCGGTCTTGCCGCGCATCAGGGCTTCCGTCTGAGCGAAGAAGTTCGACAGCAGAATCTCGTGATGATCGCCGAGCGGGTTGTGCGACTCGACCGGCGCGAGGAAGTCGCAGGGGATCAGCTTCGTCCCTTGATGGATCAGTTGGTAGAAGGCATGTTGGCCGTTGGTGCCTGGCTCGCCCCAGATGACCGGGCCGGTGGACCAGCGAACCTGTTGACCGTCGCGAGCGACGCTCTTGCCGTTGGATTCCATGTCCCCTTGCTGGAAGTACGCGGCGAAACGGTGCAGGTATTGGTCGTAGGGCAGAATCGCGTGCGAGTCGGCTCCCCAAAAATTGTTGTACCAGAGGCCCAGCAGGCCGAGAGTCGCGGGGAGATTTTCTTCCAGCGGCGTGGATCGAAAGTGCTCGTCCATCGCGTGGGCACCGGCGAGCAACTCTTCGAAGTTGTCCATGCCGACGCTGAGGGCGATCGACAGCCCGATCGCGCTCCACAGCGAGTACCGGCCGCCGACCCAGTCCCAGAACTCGAACATGTTTTTCACGTCGATGCCAAAGGCTTCGACTGCCTTTGTGTTCGTCGAAAGGGCAACAAAGTGCTTCGCGACGTGAGCCGTGTCGCTGGCTGCTTTCAGAAACCACTCCTTCGCCGAGTTCGCGTTGGTCATCGTCTCCTGCGTCGTGAACGTCTTCGAGGCGATGATGAATAGCGACGTTTCCGGATTGAGCGTCCGCAGCGTTTCGGCAATGTGCGTGCCGTCCACGTTCGAGACGAAATGCAGTTTGAGATCGCGTTTGCTGTACGGCTTGAGGGCCTCGGTGACCATGACCGGTCCCAGGTCGCTGCCGCCGATGCCGATGTTGATGACGTCGGTGATTGGCTTGTCGGTGAAGCCACGCCACGCACCGGAGCGGATCGCGTCCGAGCATTCGCGCATGTGCTTGAGTACCGCGTTGACGCCGGGCATCACGTCCTGCCCATCGACGAGAATCGGCCGGTTTGCGCGGTTCCGCAGGGCGATGTGCAGCACCGCGCGGTCCTCGGTGCAGTTGATCCGCTCGCCGGAGAACATCTTCTCGATCCAGCCGGGCAGATCGGCTTGCGCGGCCAGTTCGTGCAGCAGCTTCATCGTCGGCTTCTTGACGCGATTCTTCGAGAAGTCGAGCAGGATGTCCTCGAACCGCAGCGAGAATTTCTCGAACCGATCGTTGTCCTTGCGGAACAACTTCGCCATGTGCAGCGAAGCCAGTTCGGTCTGATGAGTTTTCAAAGCCTTCCAAGCAGGCAGAGCAGTCGGGCGCGGCATGAGAGTCCCCTTCGAAGTTGTCGAGCAGAGCGGCGCGAGGTGTAGCAGAGGCGCATTCCGCTGGGGAGGCTCTCGCGCGGATCGTGGGGCAGGTTTTCAACCTGCCGCCAGCACGGCCAAGCGACTATTCAATCTGTTGGGTCTGCGATGACCAAAGATGCGCGGGCAGGTTGAAAACCTGCCCCACAACCGTCGGGTCACGCCGAAGTCGGTGTGGTGGCGCTCAGGACACGATCGAGCGCATCCGGTTCGCCTGGCACGAAGCAGAGAAAGACGACGCCACGCTCCGACCAGCCTGCGACGCTGACCGGCTTACCGCCACGCTGCGTGTAGCCGGACCAACTCGGCCGCGCGATCAATTCGGCCGGTGGATCGCTGACGTTGGCTTGCCGAATAACCAGCAGCACTCCGCGAATGGCCGGTGCTCGACCGGTCTTCAACTCGAAGATGAACCAGCCTGCCGCGTCGCGAGTACTTGGAGGCGTAAACCAGCAGGTTGGCTCTGGCACGCGCAGGCCCTTCACTCGCGGCCATGTGGCGGGGAGCGGCGGCAGCTTCGAGAAGTCGACGACCTTCGTCAGTCCTGCGGGCGTCAGTGGAGTATGATCGCACAACATCTGCATCGAAACACGCCGAGGTTGCAGCGTCTGCCACAACCAGGAACCTCCCGCGAAGCTGACCAGCAACATCGCCGCGACCGAAATCCACCAGGCGCGGCGCTTCAATTGGCGGTCGTGGCGGGTGCGTGTCGCGACGGTCGGTTGGTCGGTAGACGCAGCCACCACATTTTGAGCCAACAACTGATCAACGAAGACACCAGCAGCACTCAAGGCCGACGATTTCGAATTGTCCGCCACGGTTTGAGCCAACAACTGCTCGCGCAAACCAGTCGGTACCGGGATCGCTTGCATGACTTCCGCGATTCGACGATCGGCGACACGGCGCTCTTCCCACTTCGTCCAACATGCCGAGCACTCCTGCAAGTGCTCGCGCGCGGCGAGCAGGTCGGCACCAAGCGGCTCTTCCGGCAACGGGTCGAGCCATGCGGTGTCCAGCCGTTCGAGAGCGGTTTCGCAGGTCAGCGGTTCGGGTTGGGAAGGTGTCATGGCAATTGGTGGGCAAGCGGTTGAGGCGGTTTCGTTTCCTCGGCGTCACGGCACAGACGGCGGCGAAGATGTTCTTTGCCTCGCGAGAGGCGGCTCATCACCGTCCCCAGCGGAATGGAAAGTTCGGCGGCGATGTCCTGGTAGCTCAGTTCGTGGAAGTAAAAAAGGACCAGCGGAAACCGGAACTCGTCCGGCAGATCGTTGAGCGCGAGTTGCAACTCTTCCGAATCGAAGCCGTCCGGCGTGTGCGTCGAGCAACTCGGTTCGGGGAGCGAATCCAACCGCACCGATTGCTTCAACGAACGGCTTCGATTCCGGAAGAAATGGTGCCGCAGGATCGCCAGCAGCCACGACTTTGCGCTCTCGGTCTGCCGAAGCTGTTCCAGCTTCTGCTGCGCCGTCAGGAACGTCTGCTGAGTCAAGTCTTCCGCGTCGGCGACCGAGCCGCTCAAACGAAACGAAACCCGGTACAGCAACTCGTAATGCTGTCCGATCAACTCGGTCACACGCTGTTGACGCTCAAAAGAGTCCATGACGGTGCGGGAGAAAGAGTCCTGGTCGCCGAGCTTATTCCCGGCCGGGGCAAGAATTCGCCAAGAAAGTAACAAAGCCGGTGCGGGAATGCCTTCGGGGGAAGCGGCCTCGCCGTTCGCTAACGGTCAGGAAAGAGCACCGTTATCATCCCGCCCCCTCATTCCGTAGGTTGGGACTCTGTCCCGACCCAATTGTCGGGACAGAGTCCCAACCTACGACTTCCAAAGGCCAACCGATGAAGATTCACGAGTATCAAGGCAAGCAATTGTTCGCCAAAGCCGGCGTCAGCGTTCCGAAAGGAATCGTCGCTCGCACCCCAGACGAAGCCGCCGCCGCATTCACGCAATTGGGCGGGCCGATCGCGGTGGTGAAGTCGCAAATCCACGCCGGCGGCCGCGGCAAGGGTCGCTTCAAAGAGCAACCCGAACAGCCAGGCGTGAAGTTGGTCAAGTCGGCCGACGAGGCTCGCGACAACGCGAAGCGGATGCTCGGCAACACGCTGGTCACGATTCAAACCGGTCCCGAAGGCAAGCAGGTCAACACGCTGTACGTCGAGGGCGGCCTGAACATCGCTCGCGAGCTGTACCTCGCCGTGATCGTCGATCGCGAAGCCGGTTCGCCCGTCGTCATCATGTCTTCCGAAGGCGGCGTCGAGATCGAAGAAGTCGCGAAGCACTCGCCGGAGAAAATCCTGAAAGAGCCGTTCCACGCCGGCTACGGCTTGCAGCCGTATCAAGCTCGGCGATTGGCGTATCAGTTGGGACTCAGCGGCGCGGCGGTCACGAGCGCTCAAAGCTTTCTGCCGAAGTTCTGCCGCTTCTTCGTGGACAACGATTGCAGCATGGCCGAAGTCAACCCGTTGGTCATCACGGCCGAGGGGGAATTGGTCGCGCTCGATGCGAAGGTGACGTTCGACGACAACGCGATGTTCCGTCACAAAGATTTCGCCGAACTGCGAGACCTCAGTGAGGAGAACGAATTTGAAGTCCGCGCCGGCAATGCGGGGCTGAGCTACGTCAAGCTGGACGGCAACATCGGCTGCCTCGTCAACGGAGCCGGACTCGCGATGAGCACGATGGACCTCATCAAACTGCACGGCGGCGAGCCTGCCAACTTCCTCGACGTCGGCGGCGGAGCCAAGGTCGATCAAGTCACCGAAGCGTTCAGCATCATCCTCGCCGACAAGAACGTGAAGGCGGTGCTCGTCAACATCTTCGGCGGCATCATGAAGTGCGACACGATCGTGACCGCGTTGCTCAGCGCGTACGACACGGTCGGATTTACGGTCCCGCTGGTCGTGCGACTGGAAGGCACGAACGTGGATATCGCTCGCAAAATGCTCGCCGACAGCGGCCGCAAGATCATCGCCGCGACTGACCTGACTGACGCCGCCCAAAAAGTTGTCGCCACATTGAAGGCCTGAACCCTGCCCCTCTCCCCTTGGGAGAGGGTGGCCGAAGGCCGGGTGAGGGATTCATCAGTGTTTGACCTCCCTCGCCGCCAGAAACCCAATCGTCCGAAGACAACACATTCGCAAACAACGTCAAACACAACTTGGCTCCCTCATCCTCACCCAAAGGGAGAGGGGACCGGACAACGAAACCAACCTCCAACACCCACAGCAACCAAACCATGTCCATTCTCGTTGACAAAAACACGCGTGTGATCTGCCAAGGCATTACCGGTAAGACGGGCCTGTTCCATTCACAACAGTGCCGAGCCTACGGCACTCCGTTCTTCGGCGGCGTCACGCCCGGCAAGGGGGGCACCGAAGTCGATGGCTTTCCGGTCTTCGATTCGGTCGATGAAGCCGTTCGCAAGACGGGAGCGAATTGCTCGCTGATCTTCGTTCCACCCGGAGGCTGCGGCGACGCGATCCTCGAAGCGGCGGCGGCTGGGATCACGTTGATCGTCGCGATCACCGAAGGCGTGCCGGTGCTTGACATGGTCCGCACGGCTGACGTGCTCGCCACGAAGTTTCCGAAGAGCCGACTGATCGGCCCGAACTGTCCCGGCATCATCACGCCCGGCATCGCCAAGATCGGCATCATGCCTGGATACATTCACAAGCCCGGCCCGGTTGGACTCGTCAGCAAGAGCGGCACGCTGACCTACGAAGCCGCTTGGCAACTGGGCAACGTGGGACTCGGCCAATCGACCGCCATCGGCATCGGCGGCGACCCGATCATCGGCACCAACTTCATCGACTGCCTGACGCTGTTTGAAGCCGACCCGAACACCGAAGCGATGCTGATGATCGGCGAGATCGGCGGCAACGCGGAAATCACAGCCGCCGAGTTCATCAAGGCCCACATCAAGAAACCAGTCGCCGCGTTCATCGCCGGCCAGACTGCTCCTCCCGGCAAGCGCATGGGTCACGCCGGAGCGATCATCTCCGGAGGCAGCGGCACCGCCGAGGAAAAGATCGCCGCCCTCGAAGCCGCCGGAGTCGTCGTCAGCCGCAGCCCCGCCGACATGGGCAAAGCCCTCGTCGAAGCCATCGCCCGGAAGAAGGAGCGATAGGTTGGTTTTCAAAAAATCGGCTGTTGATTGCCGAGGGACCGGAATACGATGTTTGCGTCTCAATTCAGAGGTGCCGTGATGACTCGTGTTTTGGTCAGCTCAAAGATTCGTGGTCAGCTTGGCGATCTGCGTGATCGACTGGAGTTCGTGAATGAGTCTGGCGATGTACTGGGTTACTTCACCCCGTCGCAAAAGGACTCGGAATGGGAGTGCGAGCCGCTCGTTTGCGACGCCGAATTACTTCGCCGAGCCGAATCCAATGAAGGTCGCGAGTTGAACCAAATCCTGCGTGACTTGGAGTCCTCCCGATGAAGTTCACGGTCATCTGGACTCCGGTGGCCGAACGGGAACTCGCGGAATTGTGGCTCGCCGCTGACGACAAAGCTGAAGTCACGCGCGTCGCACAAGTGGTCGAACAGCAACTGAAGATCGACCCAGAACACGCGGGCGAATCGCGCGTTGGCCCGATTCGACTGTTGCTCGAACCGCCGCTCGGCTTCGTCTTCTCGGTCAGTCCCGATGACCGCCTGGTCAAGGTCGTGCATGTCGTCAGGGCGCAGCGGCGGAGTTAGGAGCCAGTCGCCACCGCCAGTTTCGCAATCGCCGGTGATTCCCTTTCGCTCCGATTACTTGGCTACACGATTCATCGTGGGCTGTTCTGCCAACTGAGGCGATTCGCTTTCCGAGTCGTTTTTCCGAAACGGTGCGGGAAGTTTTGCGATCTGAATCTCGTGCGGCCGGCCGGACCAGCATTTGGCAGTGAGCCATCGCTCGCCACGTTCGAGCAGCCAATGGCCCAACGGTCTTGGCGATTCGGCGATGCGAACCGTCGCAAGCTGGCCGGAGCCGAGCGATTGACTGGACGCGCGATCGAGCGACACATAGCCGATGACGTGCGGTTCCAGTAGCTCCTGCGAATCACGATTGCGTGTCGCCGAGCCGCTCAAAGCAATTTTGGTCGCGATCGGTCCACCCGCTCCGGCACACAACGCGGGATGCGGCGAGTGAGTTGTCGCTCGCGGTTCGAGTCTGTCCAGTGTGCCAGTCGTCGCGAGGCCATCGTCGATCAGCCGCACGCGGACGACGCGATCCAGGCTGAGCGATGCCGCCTCGAACTGTTCTTGCGAGACGAGCACTCGAATTTCTTTCTCGTCGGGATTGCCGATCACCAGCAATTCGCGACCGGGAGAAACGTAGCTGCCGAGCAGTGACTGCAAGTCGGAGGCAGAGACTAAACCGGAGCGCGGAGCGCGAACGAGCAACAAGTCGCACGAGCGGTCCAACTCCGCGAGCTTGATTCGCAATCCTTCGCGGTTGTCGTCCTCGGCGAGGCGTGCCGCGAGTTCTCCCACCTGCTGAAACGTTCGGCTGCGCAGCTCGGAGCGTTCGATTTCGACGACCAATTGGCGGCGCTGCATTTCGAGTTCGTGATTGCTGAGCCTCAGCAGCGGATCACCTTCGCGCACGGCCTGCCCGGACTCAACACAGACTTCCTCGACGAATCCCGGCGACTCGGCACGCACGATCGCGGCATCGACCGACTCGACGACACCCGGCAGCGAGATCGAATGCCAGGCCGTCACCGAGGTCAGCAGCCACGCGAGGCTCGCCGTGGCGCACGTCGTAATCGCCAGAAAGCGAACGCGATTCGGTTTCTCAAATCGCGAACCGAAGATCACGAATCGCAAACCGCGCCACAGCGGTTGCACGAACCATGCGAAGACCGCGCCAGTCGCCAGCGCGATCCCCGCGCCCTCGAACCACACGGCGGCGGCCAGGATCAGCGACGCACTGACAACGGTTCGCCACAGCGCCGACAGCACGCCGTATGTCGCCACCAGCCAAGTTCGTCCTTCCGGCCATGTCGGCGACGTCGACCGTACTCCCAACAACCAACGCTTTGTGGAGTGGATCAGCGACTGGTGGCCATGCACCGCGAGATTCGGCAACTCCAGCAAGTCGGCCAGAATGTAGTAGCCGTCGAACCGCATCAGCGGGTTCGCGTTGAACAGCAGCGTCACGACGCTGGCGGTCAGCATCAGTTGCAGTAGATGTTGTCGCAGTAGTTCGTCCGTCGTGTTCGCCCAGAGAATGCCTGCGAGCGCCGCGATCAGCAGTTCGGCGAACATGCCCGCCGCCGAGGTCACGATCCGCCGCCACTTCGGCAAGCGCCACGTCGAGGTCAAATCGACGTACGGTATCGGAGCCAACAGCACGAAAACGATGCCGGCCTCGCGCACTCGACCACCGAAGCGCTGGCAGGCCAATCCGTGCGAGGCTTCGTGAATCACTTTCAGGCCCACGCCCCACAGCGCGATCCACAGCCAATTGTGCGGCGACAAGATCACCGCCGACTCGCGCCACAGTTGCTCCGAGTGCGGCGCGAGTTGCCACGTCGCAACGACCATGACCGCCAACCACAACAGCAACCCGCCGAGACTGAACATCCCGCCGAGCAGTCCGTCCAAAACGGACAACAACGGCTCCGGACAGCCGAGCGGCAGTCGCATGCTCAGCGGATTGAGCCGTCTCGCAACGTGCGCGGCATCTGCCTTCGTCGCTTCACTGTTGTCTCGCCCCGGTCCGCCCGGCGCAAGCAACTTCGATTCCGCCAGCCAATGACAGATGACCGCCGCTTGTTGCTCGTCGAAAGCGTCTGGGCCAAGCACGCTCACGGTCTGGGTGATCGCATCGCCGATGCTGGTGCGGCCGTCGAGCAACGACAGAAACGTGTACTCCGGCAGCCCGATCCGAAAGAACGAACCACGGCTTTCGTCTTCGAGGATGTAGCACTCGGCCCCGCCATACGACTGCCAAGTACACGACACTTCCTCCCGCAGTCGCGGTCGAAGTTGACGCAGCTCGTAGGTGCGAAAGTCGGTCATGTTGTGGCGGCGACGCTCCGCGACGCCGATCCGAGTCGCGGAGCGACTCGGCTACAGTGGTCACGGCAACCAAATCCGCACGCGGTCGAAGGCTTTGTGGAACAAGTTCCAAGCCAGCGGATTTCGCGGGCCGGTGACGACGGCGTGACCGCGCTGGCCGGGACGCAGCGACTCGTTGAGGTTCGGCAATTCGACTTCGGCCACGAACACATCGGTGGAATCGCGAATCTCGGAACGTGGTCGAATACGAGCGAGCGTGCCGCTGATTGGTTCACTCAGTCGTCCGTCAAAGCGCAGTTCGACCGCTTCACCGACCGCGATGTGTCGGTAATCGGCGGCAGGAACCGCCACCTCGACTCGCAACTGATCGAGAGGTGCGATCTCGAACAACACTTGCCCCGTCTCGACAGGTGCCGATGAAAGTTTTTCAAGACTGCCGCTGAGCACGACTCCGTCGAGTGGAGCTTTCAACTCCAACAAACTCTCGCGGCGGCGTAGAAGTCCGAGCTTTGCGTCGAGCTGTTCGACTTCCAGCCGCGCGAGTTCTGACTTTCCAAGATCGCCGCGTGCCAAGCTGCTGTCGTGTTGTTGCTGAGCCTGACGGCGGTCGGCTTCGAGTCCCGCCAATTCCCAGCGGACTTCGCGGCCGTCCATGCGTGCCAGTGCCTGCCCCGCGCGAACGACGTCGCCGGGTTGCACGAGCGACGTCTCGATCAACCCTTGATGCGGAGCGACGACGAACCGCCGCTGCATCGGTTCGATCACGCAGCGAGCCGAAATGCGATACGGCATCGGCAACGCCATCGCCGCCACGACAATCACCGCGGCGGCCGTCATCGCGGCAAACGCTCGGCGACCGACCGCTCGACGCAACGTCGTCCACGAGCGACGCAGCCAGCTTCCTTCGACGCGAGCGATCAACGCCAATGTGCTCACCAAGCAGTCCGCTGCCGTGCGAAGAAATCGAACTTGGGTCGGATCCTGCACGGTGGCTCGCGAACCGCTGACGATCAAAACTCCTGCGACTCGACCACCGTCACGCAACACGAATGGCGCCACCGCATCGACACGCGAGGTCTCGACGAGACGACGATGAGCCAGCAGGGCATGACGATTCATCAAGCCAATCGGCGGCCACGAGCCGTCGGAACCGCGCGATGCGGCTTCGTCAGCGACCGCTTGCAACAGAGCCGCCGTCTCGGATCGCGGATCGAAGCGGGGCACTCCAGAAATCGCGCGCAACACGCAACCGCCGTTCGAGCGTCGCCACGCGAGCGCGACGCGATCGAGTGTCAGGTGCGCGGCGAGTTGTTCGACAACGACGCGGCTTGCGGCGGTGAGGCCGTCCGCTTGCGCGACGCGCGAGTTCAAATCCAGAATCGCGGCGGTGGCGGCGGCGAGATCGCGGGACAGGTTTTCAACCTGCCCGCGCGGTTCGCGTCCAACCAACTCGTCGTGGTCGCGTTGCAAAGAGACGGGCAGGTTGGAAACCTGCCCCCCATGTGGGGAGTGCAGCATCGGCATGATCTCACTCCCCGCTGAGGGTCAGGCGTTGTCCGCTGCGCAAGCGGCCGTCGCGGTTGTCGAGAGTCACATCGACTCGCACGAGTCCGCTTTCGGCGTGCGTGACGGGGGAGACGAATTCCACTTCGCCGGTCAGCGGCTTCTCGTCTGTTTGACCGGCGAGTTTCACGCGATGGCCTTTGCTGAAGCGATGCGCGTTCTCGGCCGGGACGTAGAACTTCGTTCGCAGTCGTTCGATCCGCACGACGGTGAACAGCTTCGGCTCGGTGATCGACAGGAACTCGCCCGGTTCGCGATGAATCTCGGTGATCACGCCGTCGATGGGACTGCGGATCGTGCGTCGCTGCAATTGAACTTCGATCCGTTTCACTTCCAGCCGATCCGCCGCCAGGGCGTCTTCGGCGGCCTTCAGTCTAGCTCGCGCGAGTTCGGCGTCGGTTTTCGCTCGCGAGTGTTCTTCACGGCTGCCGCCTCCGCTGCGGTTGATGTCATCCAAGGCGTTCAGTCTTTGCAGCTTGAGGTCCAACTCCAATGTCGCAGCTTCGATCGCGCCGGTGGAATTGGCCTTGCGCTCCGCAATCTTCAGCGTTGCCTTGAGCAGGTCGTCATCGAGCGTGCCCAGGACTTCGCCCTTCTTCACCGCTTGGCCGAGTTCGACTCGGATCTCTTGCACGATGCCGGTCTCGGCAGCCGCGACGGCGATTGTTTGGGCTGGTTCGGTGAAACCCTCGATCCGTTTGGGTTCGACGCGGTTCGCTCCGAGGAGGAGGAGAAAGAGCATCGGAAGTGCAAAGTGCCGAGTGCAGAGTGCAAAGTGAAAGGTAGAACGTGGTGACTGATCCGCAACAGGCAACGCTAGACCGCCGTGCTTCGATTTTGCACTTTGCACTCGGCACTCAGCACTCTGCACTCGCTTCGCCTTCATCATGCCTCCTCCCCCAGCACTCCCGCCAAGACATCATCCAACCAGCGGTCGTGTTCGACCATTTTTTGACGCTGTTTGAAACTCTGAGCTTCCGCGAGAAGTTGGAATTGCAAAATGATGGGGCTGTAGTTGTCGTGAACCTCGCCGTCTTTGCCGGCGGTCTTGCGAAGCCGCTTTGAAAGTTTGGGAGCGTAGCGCTGCAAGAGGTCGTCGTCGCCAGAGACGAAGAAGCGGCTGAAGCCGAAGTCTCCTTGACGGCCGGCGCGGCCAGCGAGTTGTCGATCGACGCGGCGCGAGTCATTCCGCTCGACGCCGAGCACGAACAGGCCGCCGACGGCCAACGCTCGTTCGTCCGGTTTGATGTCGGTGCCGCGGCCGGCCATGTTGGTGGCGACCGTGACCGCTCCGTAGTGCCCAGCCTTGGCGATAATCGCCGCCTCGTCGGCATCTTGCAGACCGTTGAGTACCTCGTGGCTCAGCTTCAGCGATTGCAACATCGACGAGAGAATTTCGCTGTCGGCGATCGTGCGCGTGCCGACCAGCACCGGCTGTCCGCAGCGATGCCGTTCGAGGATCTCGCCGACGATCGCTCGGAACTTCGCATCCTTCGAGGCGAAGAAACGATCGGGTAGATCGACTCGGCGACACGGGCGATGTCGCGGGATGAGCACGGTCTGCAAGCGGTAAAACTCGGCGAATTCCGTGTCGGCTCCCTCGGCCGTGCCGGTCATGCCGCAGATCGCGTCGTACAACTGATAGAACCGCTGGCGAGTGATCCGAGCGGATGAACTTTTCTCGTTGGAGATCGCGGTGCCGGCGAGCGCTTCGACCGCTTGGTGCAATCCGTCGCGCCACGAGCGTTCACTGAAAATGCGGCCGGTCTTTTGATCGACGATCTGAATTTCACCGTCGCGGACGACGTAATCGACTCCTGGTTGCAGGACGTACTTGGCCTGCAAGGCGTTGATGACAAACGCATCCCACGGCCGTCGCAGATCGGCAATCACGTGCCGCTTCAGTTCGGCGAAGATGCGGTCGCGGCCTTGCTCGGTCAGCCGCACCGAGCGGTTGGGGATGTCGAGATGAAAGTGCTCACCGCGAATCAAATCCGCCGCGAGGTCGCGGGCCGCGAGATACGGCGTCGGAATCGTGAGGCCGTCGTCCCCTTCGCTGAGGATCAGCGGCGTCATCGCCTCATCGATGAGCACGCTGTCGATCTCGTCCACGACCGTCAGTTGTCGGCACGGTTGCAGCAACGGCCTGCCGAGCGATTCGCGGCCGAGCAACGAATCGAGCAGGCTAGCACCCAGCTTTTCGCGCGGTCGTGCGCGCAGGCTCATTTGATCGCGAAGGTAGTCGAAGCCGAATTCGTAACCAGTGCCGTACACGACGTCACATTCGTAGGCCGCTTGCTTGCCGGGAAGATCGTTGCGTTCCGGCAACAGCGCGGCGGTGAGGCCGAGCATCTCGAAGACGGGCTTGAGTTGCTGGCAATCACGCTCGGCGAGATACGCATTCGGTGTTGCGACGTGCGTCTGCTTTCCATCGAGCCACGCGAGAAGCGCTGGGATCGCAGAGACGATGGTTTTGCCTTCGCCAGTCGCCATCTCGACGACATGTCCATTGGCCAGTGCGAGTCCCGCCAGTATTTGCACTCCGTGATATCGCAGTCCGAGCGTGCGTCTCACCGCTTCGCGCACCAAGGCCGCGCCTGCGATTCGTTGCTGTTCGTGGTCTTGCGGTTTCATCGCCGAGCCGAATTGCTCGGCGGCGTCTCGCAGCGTTGAGGCCAAGTCTCGCAGATCACGATCTCGCGCGGTTTCCAGTTCTGTCGCTCGCTGCCTGACTTGCAGGACGACGTCTCGTTCCGACTTGGAGGCTTCGCGCGCGTGATTGGCTTTTCGCAGCAGCGCGCGGCGAGACGGCAGCAGCACGAGATCAGAAACGATTGAGGACACGACTCACCCGACTTGCTACTCGCGGCGGAGGAGTTTGTTTTTCGTGGACTGCCAGAGGGACGAACGAGGTTCAACTCGACCACCCATCGGCTTCAGCGCCGGTCCAGCCGGCTCATCGTCCATCGGCTCGGGAGGGATCTGGCGTTCGCGTTGTGGCTGCGGTTCCACCGGGACCGGCTGGTAAACGTCGCCGTGTTGGTACTCGACCGGCTTGCCATACTTGTCGACGATCAGCGTCGGCAGGCCGTCCACGCAGGCGCGGTTCCAAGAGACCTGTTCTGTCTGCAACAGCTCGCCGGTGGCTTTCTTCACGTTCCACAGCGCGAGGTTGTACGTGACTTCGGCGGTCAAGAAGTTGAACTCGTTTGTCGCCAGCCGTTGTTGCGCGAGCAACAAGTTGTCGAGCATCAAGCTGGCGTTGCCGTCTTCACCAGGCAGCCGCTCGAAGCGTTGTTCGAGGTGTTTGAGTTCGGCGGTGCTGGCTTCCATCGCTCGGTGTTGCGAGAGCATTTCTGCCATCGCGGTCTCGACCTCACGGACGGAGACCTTCACTTCCAGTTGCAGCGTGTTGAGCGTCGTTTGGTACTGATTGCGAAGTTGCCGCAGTTCCAATTCACGACGCTCGCGGCGAGCTTGCGGAGCACGATTGCCGATCGGCATCTCGAATTGCAGTCCAACTGTGTAGCCCGGCGAACCGGTGTTGAACGAATTGTTGAACGCGGAGAACGGACTGTTCGGCTGCAGGCCGGCGACGTAGGCCTCGGTCACGAGATTCAGCATCGGCATGACTTCGTTTTTCGACATGTTCAGCCGCGTGCAACCGGCTTGGATCTGCCGCAGAGCCTGATTGACTTCCGGCCGTGTCGTGACCGCGGTCGTCAAAGCCATCGACATGCTCAACGGAGTTTCGATCACCGTGGGCGGGTCCGTCGGCATCAACTCGACCGTGTCAAAGTCTCCGAACGCTGGGTCGTTGACGAGCGCTCGGATGCGATCTTCGGCGTTCTTGACTCCCATCTGAGCGCGAATTACCTGCGAGCGCCGCGAAGCGACCTCGGCCTTGGCTCGCAGAATCTGGACCGGCACGGCGTCCAACTGTTGCCGCTGTTTGAGCAGCGCGAGCGTGTCCGCAGCGCGTTTGAGCGACTGCAATTTCTGGGCGAGGTTCGCTCGTTCAAGGTACAAGCCCCAGTAGGCTCGCAGCACTTCGAGCAAGTGCGATTGCAGTTGGCGAGAGAACTCGTCGCTGGCGATCTCCGTGTCGAGTTGCGCGAGGCAGATCAAGCTTTCGTTGTAAACCTTGCCGCTGCCGCGCAGCAGCGGATGCGTGTAGCCCAGCACCAGCCGCGACGCCCCCTGCGGGTTCGGTACGAAGTACGTCGAATTGGTCTGCTGCCAGCCGAGCTGCTCGCTGAGCTGCACCGTGCCGCCGTTGCGAGTGCGTTTGCGGACGCCACCTTGGTTTGTGAAATGCTCGTCCTTGTAGCGGTTCACTCCCGGAGTACCGATCGTCAACGAGCTGCCGACCGGATCGTTCAAGTCTTGCCAGCGCGAGTCGAGAAATGCCGTCCAATCGAAGGCCGCATCGGCTTCAGTGATCGAGGTCTCGCGAATCAGCGGCAGGTCGCTGAAGACTTTGACCTGCGACGAATGCTGGATCGCTCGAACCAGAATCTCCTCGATCGACAGTGTGACCGGCGTGCAATTCTCGCGGAGCGGCGAAGTGACAAAGACCGACCACCACGGTCCGGCAAGATCTTGCGGCTGCGCGTCATCCTCGTCGGCGAGGGCCTGCGGCGGACGTGGCATCGGCACCGATTGACGGATCGTGGCTGGCGGGAAGGCTGGTACGACCGGTGCGGAGATCGTCGGCGCAGAAAACTCCGGCGGGGCCGCGTTCGGTACGATCCGTTGTTGTGCGGGCTGCGGGACGCTCACTGGATCGTCGCCAGCGATGAATCCCAACTGCACGGTCGTGCGTTGATCGAGTTTCGCTGCAGTGTTCGACGGCCGTTCGGTCTGCGGTCCCGCCCAGGCCGAAAAGGCCAGGCACGCGGCCGACAGGGCGACGCTCCAGCAAATCAACTTGGCTCGCGGCACCAAACGTGCGCGAACCGCTGCATTCTCAATGCGCGGACACATTTCAGCGGTTCCCTTGGGGAGGGGTGCCGAAACCGCGCAGCGTCCACACGCTGCGCGCTCTCCGGCTTGTTCGTCTTCGGAGAGACTTGCCTCGCACCCACAGTTTCGGATTGGGCAACCAGGCACCGTTCTCAAAACAGCTCGCTGGCATCAC
The DNA here is from genome assembly GCA_945904015.1 of Candidatus Kuenenia stuttgartensis. Lineage (GTDB taxonomy): Bacteria > Planctomycetota > Planctomycetia > Planctomycetales > Planctomycetaceae > SXKJ01. The sequence continues at coordinate 23,370 of CAMDPK010000086.1, forward strand.
CTAGCTTGAGCAACTCCGGCATAAACGGAATCAGAGAACTCCGCGAGATGCCGACAATCGTTGTCCGTTGAATCGTCGACACAATCGGAAGACTCGATGATTCTGGTCGACAACGGTCACCGCACCGGGCTGCTGAGTTTGAAGATGGGCAGCAGCATGGCGATGGCAATGCCGCCGATCGCGCTCCCCAGCACCGTGATGATCAGCGGTTCCAGCAGGCTGGTGACGGTCTTCACGGTGTTCGCGACTTCCCGTTCCAGATAGTCGCTGACCTTCTCCAGCACGCTTCCCAACCGCCCCGTTTTTTCCCCCGACGCGATCATCTGCACGACCATCTTTGGGAACAGCGGTTGGCCTTGCAGAGCCTCATGGACTTGCCGGCCGGTCGTGACTTGCTCGCTGACTTTGTTCCAACAGCTTTCGTAGAAGTGATTGTTCGACGTGCCCGCGCTGAGTTGCAGCGCTTCGAGCATCGGGACTCCGGCATTCAACGTCGTCGACAACGTTCGCAGGCTGCGACTGAGCGCGACCTTGCGCGACAGCACATGGAACGGCGGCAGATGAATCTTCAGCCAATCCAGAAAGATCCGACCAGCGGTTCGCCGAGAGAACACAACCGACGCCACGATCACAGTGATCGTCACGCCGACGTACCACGGCCAATAACCCGTCATCGATGTCGACAGGGCCAGTAACACTTTGGTCGGACCGGGAATGTCTTTCTCTCGTCCCGCGAACATCGGCATCAGTTTTGGGAATACAAAGGTCAGCAGAAAAATCACCACGCCGATGCACATCGTCACCATCACTCCGGGGTAAATCAGCGCGCCTTTGATCTTCGATCGTGTTTCGGACTCCGTGCGGTATTGCACGGCGATGCGTTCGAGCATCGGCCCAAGCTGGCCGCTCGCTTCGCTGGCTCGGACCAGATTCACGAAAGCTTTGTCGAAATGCTTGGGGTACTTGGCCAACGCGGTCGACAAGTCTTCGCCGGCTTGGACACCCTCTTGCAGTGACGTCAGCATCGTCCTCATGGACGGGATGTCGGTCTGCCCGACCAGACCCTCCAGCGCGCTCGCGATCGGCACCCCCGCATCGACCATCACCGCCAGTTGGCTGGCGAACTCGACGATGTCGCGCCGCGTGATCTTCTTCGCGAACAACGAAGGCCCACTCTTGGCAGAAACCACTGCGGCCTCCGCGAGCGACACCACATACAATCCCTGCTGCCGAAGCTGCGTTGTCGCGGCCTCGTAGCTATCGACGTTCAACTCGCCGGATCGCAGCGAGCCTTGTGAATCTTTGGCTTGATAGATGAATCGCATGATTAGTCCTGGCTCAACTCAATTGGTGATTGATGATTGGCTATTGGCGATTGGTGATTTGGATTGGTCAATCACCAATTGCCAATAGCCAATCATCAATCGCCAATTTCATTTGTGTTTCTCAGTGTTGCCGTCGTCCTTCGCCGGAATCCAGCCTTCGTTGCTGGACCGCAGCACTTCTTCCACCGTCGTGATGCCCTCTTTGACTTTGCGTAGCCCGTCGTACCGCAGCGTGATCATTCCCGACTTTCGCGCTGCGTCGCGCAATGCACTGAGCGTCGGGTTCGTGGCGATGATCTCGCGCATCGGTTCATCGATGACGAGCAACTCGTGGCAGGCGATTCGTCCGGAGAAGCCGGTGTTGCGGCACTTCTTGCAGCCGACCGGACGATAGAACGTCTCGCACTCGATGGCGTAGCGTTCCATGACTTGGCGGACGTCCTTAGGGGCGTCGTAGGACTTCTTGCACTTTGGACAAAGCCGCCGGCACAGACGCTGAGCCAGCACCATGTTCAGCGACGCCGCCAGCAGGTAGCCCTCGACACCCATGTCGATCAGTCGCGTCACCGTGCCGCAAGCGTCGTTCGTGTGGAGTGTGCTGAAGACGAGATGCCCAGTCAGGGCCGCTTGGATTGCGACGCGAGCGGTGTCTTCATCGCGAATTTCGCCAACCAGGATCGTGTCCGGGTCTTGCCGCAGCAGGCTGCGCAGGACCGCTCCGAAGGTCAAGCCGATCTTTTCGTTGGTTTGGAATTGGTTGATGCCTTGAAGCTGGAATTCGATCGGGTCTTCCACCGTGCAGACGTTGGACTCCACCGAGTTGACCGTGTTGAGTGCGGAATACAGCGTCGTACTTTTGCCGCTGCCGGTGGGACCAGTCACGAGCGCGATGCCGTTCGGTTTGTCCATTTGGATTCTGAACTGCTCATAGATGTCCGCACTGAAGCCGAGCTGTTGCAGTGAGAAATTGATGGTCTGGTTGTCGAGAACGCGGATCACAACTTTCTCGCCAAATTGGCCGGGCAGAGTGCTAATGCGGAGATCGACCGGGTGCTTTTCCATCATCACATGGATGCGTCCGTCTTGCGGCAGGCGGCGTTCGCTGATGTCGAGACTCGCCATGATCTTCACGCGTGACGAGACCGCCGGCGAAAGGTTCATCGGCAGTTCGAGCGATTGATACAACGTGCCGTCCACGCGATATCGGATTCGCAGCAGCCGTTCGCCCGGCTCGATGTGGATGTCGCTGGCCTTGTCCTTCACGGCGTTGTAGAGGATGTAATTCACGAGCTTGATGATTGGGCTTTGGCCAGCCGCATCGGCGACAGCGGCGATGTCTTCGACCGAGGCTTCGATCAGCTTGACGGCGTCATCTTTCGCGTCGTCGATGATGTCGTCGATCACGAACACCCGCTCGCTGGGCAGATAGGTCTGCACCATGCGGCGGATGTCTTTCGCGGCGGCGATGACGACTTGAATCTCGCACTTGGCGACTTCGGCGAGCTGCTCGACCAGAAACACGTTGGTCGGTTCGCTGATCGCGACGGTCAACGTGTTGCGGACGCGGAACAGCGGCAGGACCGTGTATTTCTCGATGACGTCTCGCGGCAACACGTCCACGATCTTGGCATCGAACAAGCGGCTGTCGAGTTTGACGTACGGCAGACTCAACTCGACGGCGAGACATTCCAGCACTTGCTCTTCGCTGGCCCAGCCGCGATCGACGAGCAACTCGCCCAGCAGTTTCGTCCCGCGCGACGACCGCTGCTCGTCGAGCACGATCTGCAACTGTTCCTCGCTCAAATAACCGCGCGTGACCAGCAGGTCACCCAGCCGGCGCTTCGGTTCGAGCAGTGAGATCACAGGGCGAATCATGACATTTCCGTAGCCGCCAGCGGCTCACTGGCGATCCCGCGCGGACTCTCCGCGCGGCGACCGGCAAGCCACTCGTCGCTACGAATCTAGTTCACGAACACCTTCGATTTGGCTCAGCGAGATGGACGCCTTGAGGCAATCCGGAAACATGCGGCAACGCTCCGAGCAATCGGTACTACCAGACGTCGCGCGTGACTTTGGGTGGTTTCGGTTGACCGGACAGAGTCGTCTTTGCCCGCAAAATTTCAACAACCGATTAACCCGGCGTAACCGACAAAGTTCCCCCAGTTTACCTGATGCAGTCGATCAGACTTGTCCGATCAAGGGTGTTGAAGGTGCGCGGGCACCGTCATGGACTCCGAAGGAACGCTCATGCCGAGCTATCGCTGGTTACGCTTAATTGCCGTCTTGTGCGGCATCGGAGGTGCCTCTGGGGGCACGGCGGCCTCGGCGTTTCAATTCCCGCCGCTCAGCGATGACATCGACACGCGACAGATTCACCATCCGGATGCGTGGGTCGGCGGGGGCTTTCAAACCAGCGGCAGCATCAATCAATCGCCAGCGGAATTCGGACCGGCTCAAGGAATGTGGCAGCGATCGTTCGACGGTTACCCGGCGAGTGGTGACAGCTTTCCCGTGATGACGGCAGGTTCCTTGCCAGGCGGACTCAGCCCCGACGGATTCAACGGCAGCGGAATGCGTCCACCGGTCAATCAAGTTCCCTCGATTGCCAACAATCCCCTGTTCGGCGGCAACGGACAATCGCCGTTCGGATCGAATGGCTCGAATGATCCGAATCCGTTCGGTCCGAATGGCTCGATGCTGTCGGGGCCAAACTCAGCGGGACAGAGCTCTGCTGCCGGTTGGAATCAAACCGGGAGTCCCTTCGGACAACCTCTGCAAACGACTGCCGCAACTCGGGTCAAGCCGAAGATGTCGTGGGCGGTCGACACAGCCCAGCAGCCCTTCGTGGGGTTGTTGGGACAGGTCGCTCGGCCCGGTGTTTATGAAATCGAACGGCGAGGTGCCTTGCTGGGTGACTTGCTACAGAACATGGGCGGATTGGCAAAGGATGCCTCCGGCCAATTCCGAATCATTCGCAATGGTCGTCCGGGGCAGACGACTTCGTACTCCGGTGCCGCTCAATTTGAGTTGATGGCGGGGGATATGATCATCGCCGATGCTCAACCCTCGCAGCTCGGTCAACGTGCGACGAACGCGAAGCAGGCGTCCGCCGACGCCGTCCAAATTGGCTTTGTGAACTTGGTCGATCGGCCCGTCGTGTTGAAATTGAAAATCGAACAGGCGACCGTTTTCGAAATTCTGTCGATCATGCGACAGGACCAAAACTTGGCCGCGCAAATCAAGATCGTCGTCCCCTCGAGCCAACGTGGCCAAGGTCAACCGCGCCTCGACACCACCCTGGCCTCCGAGACGGTGCTGATCTTTCCGCCATATTCCGTGAAGACCGAACGGCTCGCACTGCTGCCCGAACCCTTCAGGCTCAAACGCGAGTCCGACACGAAAAGTCCGTCAGGCGAAGCAGCTCAGCCGTACTCGCCGCATGGCAACATTTCACCGGATGCGGCTCAAGCGCCACAGTCTCGGCCGTCGGTTGGAGCCTGGACGGATTCCACGCCACTGCCGCAACACTCCCAACCCATTTCTCGACAGAGAGTCGAGCAGTCGCCGGATGCGTCAGAGGTTCCGCCGCCGCCCGCAGAGGACGTCGCCAGCTCAACGCGAGCCAGCGGAGCACCGCGTCGACCGGCAACCGTTTCGGAACGAACCGGTCGTGATTCCAACATGCGGCACGCACCACCAGCGGAAGGATCGACGCCGCCACCGCGCGATGTGCCGCCGACGGATGTGGCACAAGACAACGACAACGCTCCGATTCCAGAATTCAACGATTCGACGCCACTCGACGACGACAGCCGCGCGGCCGAACCATCGTTGCTCAACGCCAAGGGTAAAAAGCGTCCGATTCAACTCGCGAAGGATGATGCCTCGAACAACTCAACTTTGACGGTCGCGGACCTCGACGACGCAGAAGCCACCGCCGACAAAGCTGGCTCAAGCTGGTCGATCTGGCCGCCGATCCTGACGGCGGGAGTCGGACTGCTCGCACTGGTCGGGTTCAGTCTCTCGCTGCGTCGCCGCACGCAAACGACAGCTCAGATATCAGCAGCCACGACGACTCAGCCGGCATCATCTGCGATCCGCAATCCACAGTCTCTTCCGCATCGCGAGTTACTCGACGAAATCATCGACGACCAACTGCCGCTGACCGAGGAGCGAGTGCCGTTCGCGTCACCGATGCAATTTCATGGCCGGCCCCAACCGCCGAAGACGATCCGGATGGACCAGAGGCATTCGTTGCCCAGGCCGCATTCCGCGACGACAGGGGTCAGGGGTCAGGGGTCGGGGGTCAGAGGTCAGGGGTTAGAGGTCAGGAGTCAGACGCAAGAAACTTTGCAGCCGGAGACTGCGGCTGCTTCACGGACGGTGGCGACGGCAACTCAGAAGATTCGCATTGATCGAAGTGGCGCGGCGGGGACGGGAACTCAGCCAGTCTCGTCCGCTCTGCCGAAGACTTCTTCCAATCCAACGTCCAGCGGGCCGCTCGACCGAGCTTTGTCCGCCGTCCAAAAACAAAGCCTCCAAAAACGAGAGGAGCGCGGCACATGAGCGTTGGACTCGACATTGGAGCTTCTCAAATTCGCTGCTTGCGACGTCGAGATGCGCAGTTGGTGGGCCGTTCCGCGAAGGCTCAGTTCACCGCGTTGCCCGACGCGCCAGAGTTCCGCGCGTTGTTGGCGTCGGGACAGATTCCGTTTGCTGTTTGTGATGAGGCGTTGACCATCGTGGGTGACAACGCCGCCGAGTATTCCAACCTGTTTAACGTTCGTCCGCAGAGCCTTTTACCTCAGGGGCGACTGCCGACGAACGACCCCGTAGCCCGACAATCATTGGCCGCTTTGGTCGATGCATTGCTCGGCGAGCCAGATCAGCCGGGAGAGATGTGTGGTGTTACTCTTCCGGGAGGCGAATCGTTCCGGTCGCTGGCCACTAGCAGCGAACTGGAATTTTTCTCTCGGTTGATCCGGCTACGGGGTTTCTTTCCTCAAGTGTTGTCCGCCGGCATGGCGGCGGTGTTGGCCGAGCTGTCTCGGCAATGCTTCACCGGCCTGGGTCTCTCGTTCGGAGCAGCCACGAGCGAACTTGTCGTCGCACATCGCGGCATCGAGCTGCTGATGTGCTCGATTCCCAAGGGAGGCGATTGGCTCGACGAGCAACTCGCACAAGAGTTCGGCGACATGCTCCGCGACGATGCGGGCGAGCCGATTTTGGATCTCGCGAAGTCGGCAGCACGGCGGCGCGCATCTGAGCGACAGCTCAGCCCAGCGAATGACGACACTGATCGCTTCCTCGCGGGCTTGCATCGAGACTTGATCTACTCGCTGATCCGCAGCGCGACGTTCGCACTGGCAAGTCATCCGCGAGCGACCGAGATTCCACAACCGTTGCCAGTCATCGTCGTCGGTGGCGTTTCACGCATCGCCGGCTTCGAGGAACTGCTGTGGAAAGCCTTCGAGCTGGCTCGATTTCCACTGGCGATCCGCGAGATTCGATTCGCAACGCGGCACGACTTCACAGTCGCACGCGGCTGTCTGATCAACGCCCAACTGGAGAGCGAAATCCGGCAACAGCAGCAATCGCGCGCCGCGTGAGTCGCGAACCTACGTCAGCGACCAGCCGTCGGGCAACACGCCGTCTTTGGGCACGACGATAATGCCGTCGCGGACGTAAACCCCCTTCATGTCGCAGTTCGGTTCGAGTCCGGGGTGACTCTGAATCCGCACTTTCCGGCCAATCGCGCAGTTCTTGTCGGCGATGACTCCATCCAGAATGCTGTCGGCTCCGACGCCGAGATTCGGCCGCCCCGCGCGAGCGTTCGCGGCTCGCTGTTCTTCGGAGTCGTACAGGTCCGCTCCCATCAGGATCGAGTTGCGAATCGTCACGTTCTGTCCGATGTGGCAACGCAAGCCGATCACGCTGTTCTCGATGACCGCCCCTTTGTCGATCACGCAACCGTCAGAGATCAAGCTGTTCGTGACTGTCGCGCCTTCGACGCGCGTCGAAGGCAGATGCCGTGCCCGCGAATACACCGGAGCCTCTTCATCCGCGAAGTTGAACGGTGGCGATGACGACGCGATCGCCAAGTTGGCGTCGTAGAAACTGCGGATCGTGCCGACGTCCTCCCAGTAGCCGTCGAACAGATGGCACTGCACTCGCCGAGCACGAATCGACAGCGGAAAAACTTCCTTGCCGAAGTCCTGGTAGTTGTTCTTCGACAAGACTTCGACCAGCCAGTCCCGGTTGAAAAGATAAATGCCCATGCTCGCGAGACACTCGCGCCCCTTGCTGGGAATTCCTTGCGAGTCGAACCACGACGGGTCCGTGCGCACGAGATCCAATTCTTCATCCGTCTTGGGTTTCTCCAAAAAACCCTGCACCCGCCCAGTCCCGTCGATCCGCATGATGCCGAGCGCCGAAGCCGCCTCGCGATGCACCGGCAGCGCGGCGATCGTCGCGTCCGCTCGCGAATCGATGTGAGTCCGCAGCATCTGCTGATAGTTCATCCGGTAGATTTGGTCGCCAGACACAACCAGCACATGCTCGATTCCGGGCTGTTCGAGATACCGCAGTTGCTTTCGTACCGCGTCGGCGGTCCCCTGATACCACGACTCCCCGTCATTGGTTTGCTGAGCCGCCAGAATCTCGACGAATCCGCCTCCGAATCGGTCAAAGCCGTACGTCTGCCGGATGTGCCGATGCAGGCTGACCGAATTGAACTGCGTCAGCAAATAGATTTGGTTGACGCCGCTGTTGATGCAATTCGAGATCGGAATGTCGATCAGCCGAAACTTCCCTCCCAGCGGCACCGCCGGCTTCGAGCGGAACTCTGTCAGCGGGAAAAGGCGTGTCCCTTTGCCGCCGCCCAGAATGATGCAGACCATCTTTTTTGTCATGTTGCAGAGCTTTCCCAACCGGATTTGTCGTTGAGCAAGATGCTTGCCAAAATCACTCGGCACTCGCATCAAGATCGAGACGTGAATTGCAACACGATTCTAAGGAGGCTGCGAATTCACTCGCCACCAACCCCGCGAAGTTCTCGGAAAACTCACCTGCTTGACGAGCGACTCGCTTCCCCGATAATGCCCGCTCACCTTCGCCAGGCGGGGAAGGCGACCTCTGACTGCGGTGAGGCCGTGTGAACCGGGTCAGATCCT